>NZ_JBHTXX010000048.1:0-34169 GCF_042791415.1 Arthrobacter sp. NPDC056691 | reverse complement strand
CCCTTTCGGAAGGGGCGGACCGCCGTCGGGGTTTAAGCAGCCCTCAGGTGGCCAGCACTTCGGCGAGGTCGAACTTCACCGGCTCCTCGAGCTGTTCATAGGTGCAGGACTCAGGGTCCCGGTCCGGCCGCCAGCGCACGAACTGGGCGGTGTGGCGGAACCGCTCGCCTTCCATGTGGTCGTATTTCACTTCCAGCACCCGTTCAGGCCGCAGCGGTGTGAAGGACAGGTCCTTGCCGGCACTCCACCGGCTGCCCTCCGCATTGCGGGGCGTCCTGGCGCCTTCCGCCTGCTTGGCCCAGGCCCAGGGGTGCTCGTCGAAGCTGGTGACCAGGGGCTGGAGTTCCTCGAACAGTTCCTGGCGCCGCTTCATCGGAAAGGCCCCCACCACGCCCACGCTGGCGAGTTCGCCGTCTGGTTTGTACAGCCCCAGCAGCAGCGAACCGATCGCGTCGGGGCCGCTCTTGTGAACGCGGTAGCCGGCCAGGACGACGTCGGCGGTCCGTTCATGCTTGATCTTGAACATCACGCGCTTGTCCGGCTGGTAGTTCCCGTCCAGCGGCTTGGCGATGATCCCGTCCAGGCCGGCACCCTCGAACTGGTGGAACCATTTTCCGGCCAGCTCCGGGTCCTGCGTGGCGGCGGTCAGGTGGATGGGAGCCGCGGCGCCGGCAAAGGCGTCCACCAGGGCCGCGCGGCGCTCGGCGAAGGGACGGCCGCTGAAGTCCTCGTCGCCGAGGGCCAGCAGGTCAAAGGCCACGAACCTCGCCGGTGTCTGTTCGGAGAGCATCTTGACCCTGCTGGCGGCGGGGTGGATCCGCTGCTGCAGGGCGTCGAAATCCAGCCGGTCCCCGGACGGGTCCACCAGGACGATCTCGCCGTCGATCACGCACTTGGGCGGCAGGTTGGCTTTCAGCGCCTCCACGAGCTCAGGAAAGTAGCGCGTCATAGGCTTCTCGTTGCGGCTACCGATCTCCACGTCGTCGCCGTCGCGGAAGATGATGGAGCGGAATCCGTCCCATTTGGGCTCGTAACTCAGGCGGCCTTCGGGGATGGCACCGACCGATTTGGCCAGCATGGGGGAAACAGGGGGCATGACCGGCAGCTGCATAGGCCCCATTCTTGCCCGGGACCTCCCCAGATGCCACCCCTCCGGCAACAAGCACCCTCGACACGGGAACCGCCCGCCGGTAGACATTAACGATGGCAGCTATCGGTTTCCACGCATCGCATGAACAGATGAGCCCAGGCCAGCTCCTGAAGGACGTCCGGCTCGCCGAGGAGGCGGGCTTCGACGCCGCCATGTGCTCGGACCACATCGAACCGTGGTCGGCGCGGCAGGGGCATTCGGGCTTCGCGTGGTCCTGGCTCGGGGCTGCCCTGGCCACCACCAACCTGCGCTTCGGCGTGGTCACCGCGCCGGGACAGCGGTACCACCCTGCCATCATCGCCCACGCCTCGGCCACGCTGGCGTCCATGTTTCCCGGCCGGTTCTGGATGGCACCGGGCAGCGGCGAGAACATGAACGAGCACGTCACCGGGGACCCCTGGCCCCTGAAGGAAACCCGGCAGCAACGGCTGGAGGAGTGCGTCGACGTTATCCGGAGGCTGCACGCCGGCGAGGAGGTAACCCACCACGGCCTGGTCACCGTGGAGCAGGCCCGGATCTGGGACGTCCCGGAGCCACCGCCGCCGCTGATCGCGCCGGCCATCAGCGTGGAGACGGCCCGCCGCGCCGCCGGCTGGGCTGATGGCCTGGTGACGGTGAACCAGCCGGCCGAAAAGCTCACCGAGATGCTGGCGGCGTACCGGGCCGGGGGTGGCAAGGGGAAGGCCGTGCTGCAGATCCACCTGTCCTGGGCTCCCCGGGAGGAGGACGCCCTCGCCATTGCCCTGGACCAGTGGCGTTCGAATGTTTTCGCCCCGCCCATCCCCTGGGATCTGCCGACGGCGGCGCACTTCGACGGCGTCAGCACCGACGTCGGGGAAGCGCAGGTCCGGAAGTCGGTCAACATTTCCGCCAGCCTGGACCGCCACGTGCAGTGGCTGGGCGAATACCTTGACCTCGGATTCGACGAGCTGTACCTGCACTTCGTGGGGCAGGAGCAGGCGCCGTTCATCGACGCCTTCGCGGACAGTGTCCTGCCGCAGCTGCGGAAGGTGCCCGTGGCATGAACATCGCGGAGACATCGGACCTGTGGTGGAAAACCGCCGTCGTCTACTGCCTGGACGTGGAAACCTACTTTGACCACGACGGCGACGGCACCGGTGATTTCAGCGGCCTGACCCAGCGCGTGGACTATCTGGCGGCACTGGGCGTGAACTGCATCTGGCTCATGCCCTTCTACCCGTCCCCGGACCGCGACGACGGCTACGACGTGACGGACTTTTTCGACGTCGACCGCCGGCTGGGCACGCTGGGCGACTTTGTGGAGTTCATCCGCACCGCGAAGGACCGCGGCATCCGGGTGATCGCGGACTTCGTGGTCAACCACACGTCCAACCAGCACCCCTGGTTCGTCGAGGCCCGCAAATCCGTGGACAACCCGTACCGGGACTACTACGTCTGGCGGAGCGATCCGCCGCCGGACACATCCTCCGAAGTGGTGTTCCCGGGCGAGCAGACCTCCATCTGGACCCAGGACGATGCCACCGGCGAGTGGTACCTGCACATGTTCATGGAGCACCAGCCGGACCTCAACGTCACCAACCCCCACGTCCGCAATGAGATCGCCAAGGCCATGGGTCTCTGGCTGGAGCTCGGGCTGGACGGGTTCCGGCTGGACGCCGTGCCGTTTTTCCTGGAGACACGCGGCGCGCCGAAGGACGAGGCCGCCAACATCAACCCGCACGACTACCTCAGCGCCCTGCGAAGCTTCGTCAACCGGCGCAACGGCGGCGCGGTGCTGCTGGGCGAGGTGAACCTGCCCTACAAGGACCAGCTGGAGTATTTCGGCGGCGCCGAAGGCAACGAGCTGAACATGCAGTTCGACTTCATGTCCATGCAGTACATTTACCTGTCGCTCGCCAGGCAGGATGCCCGTCCGCTGGCGGAGACGCTGAAGACGCGTCCGCGGCTTCATCCGGACAACCACTGGGCGATGTTCGTGCGCAACCATGACGAGCTCACGCTGGACAAGCTCAGCGACGGCGAGCGGGAGGAAGTGTTCGCCGCGTTCGGACCGGACAAGAACATGCAGCTTTACGGCCGGGGGCTGCGGCGCCGGCTGCCGCCGATGCTGGACGGTGACGCCGACCGGATCCGGATGGTCTACTCGCTGATGTTCTCCCTGCCCGGCACACCCGTGCTCTTCTACGGCGAGGAAATCGGCATGGGCGAAGACCTGCGGCAGAAGGGCCGCGCCGCCGTCCGCACGCCCATGCAGTGGAACGACGGGAAGAACGGCGGCTTCTCCAGTGCCAAGGTGTCCGAGCTGGTGGTCCCGCTGCCCCGCGGTGAGTACGGCCCGGAAAAGGTCAACGCGGCCAGTGCCAAACGGGATCCGGAGTCCCTCTGGAACTTCATGGCCACACTGATCCAGCGGTACCGCGAATCACCGGAGCTGGGCTGGGGCGAGTTCGCTGTCCTCGAACAGCCGGAGCCTGCCGTGTTTGCGCACCGCTGCAGCTCGGCGGAGGCCACCGTGGTGCTGCTGCACAACTTCGGCGCCGTGCCGGTCAAGATCAGCGCGAATGTCGGGTCCGGGGACAGCCCGCCGCGGGCGTTCCGGGACGCGATCCTGCTGGATCTCTTCGACGGCGGGAACGTTCCGTTGGCGGCCGACGGCGGGTTCACCGTTGAGCTGGGACGGTACGGCTACCGCTGGTTCCGCGTGCACCGGCCCGGCGACCGCCTGGCGCCCTGAGCCCTCCTACGCCCGGGAGTGCCTACACGTTCCGGCGGAACACCTTCACCTCCCACGGGCGCAGGTCAAACGGCTTCAGTTCGCCGGCGTCCGGCGGATAGTTGCCCAGCACCAGCGGCGCTGGTGCGTTGTCATCATCCCGGACCCAGCCGCCGTCGTCGACGTCGGCCGTCCGGCCGGTCCCCGAAAAGTTGGCCAGCACCAGAAGTTCTGCCTCCGGAAGGGAGCGCGTGAACGCGTAGACGTGCTCGTCGTCGGGCAGCAGCATGCTGAAATCCCCGTAGGCGACCACGGGATCCGAGTGCCGGAGGGCGATCACCTTGCGGTAGAAGCTGAAGACGGACCCGGGATCGTCAACCTGGGCGGCGGCGTTGATCGTGTTCGCGTTCGGGTTCACGGCAATCCAGGGCGCCCCGGTGGTGAAGCCGCCATGCCGGCTGGCGTCCCACTGCACGGGCGTCCGGGCGTTGTCCCGGTTCAGCGGCGCCAGGGCGGCGAGGACCTCAGCGTCGGTGTGGCCCAGGTGGGTGGTGGCTTCGCGGTGGTGGTTGAGGACTTCGATGTCCCGGTAGTCGCTGATGGCGCCGAACGCCATGTTGGTCATACCCAGCTCTTCGCCCTGGTAAACGTACGGCGTGCCGCGGTGCAGGTGCAGGACGGCGGCCAGCATCTTCGCAGACAGCTCCCGGCAGCGGCCGTCGTCGCCGAACCGGGAAACGGCACGGGCCTGGTCATGGTTTCCCCAATAGAGGCTGTTCCAGCCGCGTTCCGCGAGCCCTTCCTGCCAGCGGCCCAGGGACTTCTTGAGGTCGGCGAGCAGCAGCTTTTTAGGCCGCCACTTGTTGCCGCCCTCCTGGTCCAGTGCCACGTGTTCGAACTGGAACACCATGTCCACCTCCCGGCGGCCAGGATCCGTGAACAGGGCAGCGTCCGCAACGGTGACCCCCGGCATCTCACCCACGGTCAGCAGGTCCTTGTCCCGCCCCGCGAAGACTTCCTGGTGCATCTCCTGCAGGAATTCGTGGATGCGCGGGCCGCAGATGAAGTGCGGACCGCCGTCACCGTAGAGCATCCCCTCGGCCTGCGGACCGTCCGGCAGCGACTGCTGTTTGGAGATGAAGTTGATGACGTCCATCCGGAAGCCGTCCACGCCGCGGTCCAGCCACCAGTTCATCATGTCGTACACGGCGGCCCGCACCTCCGGGTTCTCCCAGTTGAGGTCCGGCTGCTTCCTGGAGAACAGATGGAGGTAGTACTCCCCCGTGCTTTCGTCGTATTCCCAGGCGGGCCCGGAGAAGGCCGAGCCCCAGTTGCTGGGTTCCGCGCCTGGGGCTCCGGGCGCTGCTGCACCCGGTCCGTCGCCGTCGCGGGGCGGCCGCCACCAGTACCAGTCCCGCTTCGGGTTGTCCTTGCTGGAGCGGGACTCCACGAACCACGGGTGTTCATCCGAGGTGTGGTTCACCACGAGGTCCATCACCAGCTTCATGTTCCGCGCGTGCAGGCCGTCCAGCAGTTCGTCGAGGGTCTCGAGGTCGCCGAAGACGGGGTCGATGTCACGGTAGTCGCTGATGTCGTAGCCGTTGTCATCCTGCGGCGAGCGGTACACCGGGGAGAGCCAGACGACGTCGACCCCCAGCTTTTGCAGGTAGTCCAGTTTGCCGATGATCCCGCGGAGGTCGCCGATGCCGTCGCCGTCCGAGTCAGCGAAGCTGCGCGGATAGATCTGGTACACCACCGCGCTCTTGAACCACTCCCTGCTGGCCGGGTAGTCCGCTTCTGCCTCGGTTTCCTGGGTGGTCATCGCTGGCTCCTCCTGGTCGACGGTGGCGGGCTGCTGGCCCACTGAAAGTCTTGTTCCAGAAGGATCGGCGGTCAATGGCCTGCGCGGGTGGCTCCTCAGTCCGTCTCAGGACTGGCGCAGTAAAAGCAGGTGTTGGCGTCGCAGTCGTCGGTGGCTGCTGCTGTGGAGGACCCGTTGCTCGCAGCTTCGGCGTAAAGAGTGGTTGTCATGGCACTGGCCTCTGTACTTTACTCGCCGTACATCAGGCTGTTGAGGAACGAGTCCAGCTGGTGACGGGCCGTGGCCCCGTCCCCGCGGGCGGTCACCGGGTGGGCCTGTGCGAGGTAGAGGCCTTCCCACGGGGAGCAAACCAGTGTGCCGGGTTCGACGGCGGCCGGTTCGACGGTGGAGGGTCCGACGGCGGCCGGCACCGCCGCCGAAGGCGCAGGGAAGCTGACCGGCAGTTCTACTGCCGGCACGGCCGCGGCGGCCCGGCGGGCGGGGCCGTGCCCCCAGCCGAAGGCACTGACGATGGCTCGGTGACCTGCTGAGATGGACATGGTTCTTTCCCTCCTGCCTTGCGGCCCGGTACACCTGTGTACCGGCCGACTTCCTTGTCTGGTGGACTTGCTACTTAGCAAATTTGAACGTCACGTTCATTTTATGAACGTTACGCCATTGTGGCACGGCTCACGATCTCGCGCAATGGATTACGAAGCCGCGGCGCGGACCACCACGGGCTTATCGGAACTGCACACCATTACCCTCCCCCGGCCGGCCGACTGAATCACCCAAAAGACGCTGCGGTCCACGGCGATCATGTCAATCTGCCCCGAAATGATCCTGCCGTCCCGCAGGAGCACCCTGACGGCGTCATCCCGGGAAAGCCTGGACCAGTCGGGCACTGGCGCGGCCGGCAGGCGGGTGGTGTGGCTGGCCGGAGTTGCGGAATGTAGGCGCATGTTCGTGGTCCATGGGATAGGTGGCGGGGACATCTTCGACGTTCAACTTATGAACGTGGCGTTCAGCTTAAGAGTGATCCAGTTCACCGTCAAGCCCCGCGCAACTCAGCCTTGGCCCGCGGCGGAGGCGGCGGCGGGGGGCGGAGGCGGCGGCGGGGGGCGGAGGCGGCGGCGGGGGGCGGAGGCGGCGGCGCCAGCAAGCCCCTTGCAAATTTCCGTGACACGGGCCACAATGAAAGCACGTTCAGAGAATGAACGTCACGTTCAAAGTTTCAATGCATCGAGCGGCCAACGGCGGCTTGCCGGTGTCGAATACTTCATCCCCGGGAACCCCTGGTTCCCCCAGCAGCCCGCGAGGAGCCCATCATGAGCACCGTTCACCGCATCCTTCTCATCGCATTCGCCCGTTCCGTCGCCGGCCGCACCGTTGCCGGCCGCAGGCGGGCAGGCGCCATGGGCGGCGCCGCGATCCGGCAGTCCATGGGCTCCGAGGTGCTGACCTGCGCGCCGTGGGCCGGCCTGTGCGTTGAGGGTCCAGACGCCGCCTAACCGCCACGCAGAGGTAAGACATGTCGCACTGGCGCCAGAAGGCACGGCGCAAGACCCCCAAGATGGTCGCGGAAATCCTCCGCGAACGCGATGAACGGCGCACCGCTGCCCTGATTGCCTGCATCACCGAGGTGAGCAGCAGCGAGGGCCCGGACGGCGTCACTCATGGCGTGGTGGCTGAGCGCGCCGGAGTCCCCGTCCAGTACGTGGAATGGAAGTACCCGTCGCGCGAGCACCTGATCGCCATGGCGAACGCCTGAGCGCAGAGCGAAGGCGCCGCTAGGACAAAGCCTTCGCAACCTCGTCGGCGGCCTTAATCAGCTGGTCCACGACGCCGGGCAGTTTGTCCGATTGGAACCGCTGGACGGGCCCCTGGACCGCGAGCACGCCGAGCAGTCCGTCCGAACCGCCACGGACCGGATACGCGACGGCGAAAAGGCCCTCCTCAAGCTCCTCATCGATGACGGCGTAGCCTTGTTCGCGGACCCGGCGGATTTCCTGCAGGAGGGCCTTCCGGCTCGTGATGGTGCGGGCGGTGTAGGACTCCAGCTTGTCCGGCAACGTAGCGGCAATTTCGTCGTCGTTAAGTTCGGAAAGAAGGAGCTTGCCAGTGGCACTGGCATGTGCAGGGTAGTTCCCCCCGACGTACAGGTGGGTAGCGTTCAGGTAGCGGGAGCCGGAGGCTTCGGCGATCACATCGTAGGAAGTCTCACTCCGGACCATCGCGAAGCTCATGGTCTCTTTGAGCTTCGCTGCGTACTCGTCCAGAATGGGCTGGATCCTGGCAACGGCCCCCGTGTAGGGATCCGCCAGCCTGCCCAGCCTGGCCACCTGCCAGCCGAGCAAATACCGGTTGTCGACGCGGTCCACGAAGCCCGTCTGCTCCAGGCTCAGGAGCAGGCGGAAGGCCGTCGGGCGGGTCATGCCGACAGCCTGGGCAAGCTCTGTGACGGTGATGCCCTGCCGGTGCCGGCCCAGTTCGCTCAGCAGCACAGTCGCCTTGATGACGGACTTGTTGGTCAGGTCTACCGAATCATCGGCAGTCGTCGCTTCGGTTCCCTGTGCTTCGCCTGCTTCTGCTGCGCTTCGTCCCGCCGCCATATCTGCTCCCGGTTCGCGTTCGCTCAGGGCCCGAGGCCCGTGCTGTCCCCACCATCCTATGCTTTTTCAATTAGCGAACGGGGCGTTCACCCCTGAGCTTAAGGGACCAGGATGACCTTGCCGGTGGTTGCCCGTGACTCCAGGGCGGCGTGGGCTTGGCCGGCCTGCCCGAGCGGGAAATGTGCACCGATGCTGACCTTCAGCCTCCCGTCAGCCACGAGGCCGAACACCTCCGAGGAGCGCCAGCGCCGTTCTTCGTCATCGAGCAGGAAGTCGTCAATCTTCGGCCTGGTGACGGTCAGGGAGCCGTGGGCGTTGAGCTGCTGCAGGTCGAAGGGCGGCACCTGCCCGGAAGCGCCACCGAACAGCACCAGCGTGCCCCGGATGCGCAGGGCGCCCAGGGACCCCTCAAAAGTGTCCCTGCCGATGCCGTCATAGACGACGTCGACGCCGCGGCCGCCGGTCAGCTCCCGTACGCGCTCAGGGACGCGGGCATAGTCCAGTACGTGGTCGGCCCCGGCTTCCCTGGCCAGCTTGGCCTTTTCCGGCGTCGACGTTGTGGTGATCACGGTGGCACCCTTGAGCTTGAGCAGCTGGATCAGCAGCAGTCCCACCCCTCCGGCCCCCGCGTAGGTAAGGGCAGTGTCCCCGGCCCGTACCGCGTAACTGGAGGTGACCAGGTAGTGCGCGGTGATGCCCTGCGCCGGCACCGCCGCGGCGACGGTGTCGGAGACGCTGTCCGGCACCGGAAGCGCCTTCCCGGCGTCCAGCACCATGTACTCCGCGTAGCTGCCCTCGCCCTCTGTCGTGGCAACCCGGTCGCCCACGCCGAACCCGGTCACCCCGGCGCCTACCTCCTCGACTGTGCCCGCACCCTCGACTCCCGGAACCAGGGGATATTCGACGGCGTAGACGCCCGCACGCTGGTACGTCTCGATGAAGTTCACCCCCACCGCGGCCACGCGCACCAGCAGCTGACCCGGCCCGGGAACCGGTCGGGGAACGTGGATCCGGTCGAATACTTCCGGGCCGCCGGCCCGGGTGATCTGCATGGCATAAGGCATCTCGGTACTCCTTTATGGTTGGCCTGCGGCCAGTCGATGAAATGCGCGGCATTCCCAATGCCGCGCATTTTGGCCCTCCGCGCGGAAGGGCACCCTGCCGGCCTAAGCCCGGGCAGGGCACCCTACCGTATGTATAAGCCGGGGCGGCCTCGGTACTAGTTCGCTGCTGCCTTCACCAGGGGCGCCGAGGTGTCGCTCAGGCTCAGGCCCTTGGTTTCCGGGGCGAGGTACTGCGAGATCACAGCACCCAGGACACAGATGCCGGCGGCGATCAGCATGGTGGTTCCCACACCGAGCCCATCGACGGACAACGGAAGGATGAACGTTCCTGCAGCCGCGCCGATGCGTGAGAACGCAGTGGCGAAGCCGACGCCCGCGCCGCGGATTTCGGTGGGGAAGACCTCGCCGGGGTATACGCCGGTCAGGGCCGTGGAGATGGCGTTGAAGAACGAGAAGACAATGAAGCTGACGAGGATGATCATCGGCGACATGTGGGAGAACAGGCCGATGACAACCAGGGCGACGGCGGCGATCCACATCGGCGGGATGGACAGCTTGCGGCGTCCCACCTTTTCAATGAGGAACATCGCGGCCAACGAGCCGGCCACCACGACGCCGTTGAGCGCGAGTGCTCCGGCCAGGCCGTCCTCGACCCCCAGGCTTTCCAGCACGATGGGCGCGAAGGTGGCGATGGCGAAGTAGGGGGTGACGTTACAGACCCAGTACATGCAGACGAAGATGGTGGAGTTGCGGTACTGCGGGGAGAAGAGCTTGCCGAAATTCGGCTTCTCGGGCTTCTCGTGCTCCAGATCCCTGACATCCGCCTCCTCCATGAACTGGGTGGCGATGGCAAACGCCTCCTCACGCCGCCCCTTGCTGATGAGCCAGCGCGGTGATTCGGGCGATCCCAGCCGGAGCAGGAACACGATCAGCGACGGGACGGTGCTCATGCCGAGGATGATGCGCCAGTCGGCGTGGATTGATGTGGACATGTAGTAGCCCACTGCGTAGGACAGCAGGTAGCCGACGTACCAGGCGACCTCCTGGAAGGCCATCAGCTTGCCACGGAGCCTGGCCGGGGAGAACTCCACCAGCAGCGGCCAGCCGATGGCATAGTCGGCTCCGATTGCCATGCCCATGAGCAGTCGGATCACAAACAGCTGCCAGGCGTCGGCCACGAAGAACTGCGCGGCGGAACCGACAAGGAAGATGGCGAGGTCGACGATGAACATCGGCTTGCGGCCGACCTTGTCGGCCAGGTAACCGCCGATGGGACCGCCGAAGAAGATGCCGATCAGGGCCGAGGCCCCGATAAGCCCCTGCATGGCGGCGGACAGGCTCAAGTCAGCCGTCAGGGCCGGCATGACCAGGCCGATGCCGCCCAGGATGAAGCCGTCGATGAACATGCCGCCGGCGATCACGCCGCTGAGCTTGACGAGGAACTTCTTCTTTTGCGGATCCCGTGCCAACGATGACTGCACGGGCGGCCTCGGGGCGGGTGTAACAGGTGTATTCACGATGGACTTCCTTGTAGATCGTGCTAATTCGAACGGGGAGAGCGCCGGCGGTATCAGCACGGCGGCGGTTGGGGAAGGTTAGAGAACCAGATCCGATTCGTTCATCATTCGAACGTCGTGATCAAAAATATGGCATGCGCCACACCTGCTGTCAATAGGCGGCGCGTAATCTGCCTCACCACAAAGAGGCCCTTGACAGTGAGTTGGCTTACACCCTAAATTGAACGCAGTGTTCAGTTTATGAACGTTGCCAAAGTTGTCGCCTTGTCAGGCACGAGTCCAAGGAAGCACCGCTGCCATGAAAAATGAACCTCTGAGCCTTTTCGCTTTTGACGTCTTTGCCCCGACCCACCTGACCTCCGGTTCCTGGCGGGCCGAAGGCGACCAAGGCCACCGATACACCGACCTCCAGTACTGGACGGGCATCGCACAGACGCTCGAGAACGCCGGTTTCGACGGGATTTTCTTCGCCGACAACGTCGGTTACCACGACGTCTTCCGCGGAAACGGGGACGCTGCCCTGCGCGACGCCGCGCAGTTCCCGATCAATGACCCCACCGTGCTGATCAGCGGCATGGCCGCCGTGACGAAGCACCTCACCTTCGGCGTGACCTGCTCGGCAACCTATGAGCCGCCCTACCTGCTGGCCCGCAAGTACAGCAGCCTGGACCACCTCACCTCCGGCCGCGTGGGCTGGAACATCGTCACCTCCTACTCCGAGGCCGCCGCCCGCAACCTCGGCAAGGAACAGCAGCTCACCCCGGCCGAGCGCTACGACATGGCCGACGAGTACATGGACGTGGTCTACAAGCTCTGGGAAGGCTCCTTCGAAGAGGATGCTGTAGTCCGGGACGTTGAATCGGCCACCTACATCGATCCGGCAAAGGTGCACCAGATCAACCATTCCGGCAAGCACTTCACGGTGCCCGGCTTCCACCTCTGCGAGCCTTCCCCGCAGCGCACCCCGGTCCTGTTCCAGGCGGGATCTTCCGCCAGGGGCATGGAATTCGGCGGCAAGCACGCCGAAGCCGTCTTCATCCAGAGCACCTCTGTGGAGGGCGCCACGCGCACGGTGGCCAAGCTCCGCCAGGCAGTGGCAGATGCCGGCCGCGACCCGCGGGACGTCAAGGTGGTCATCCTCCTGACCGTCATCGTCGCGCGGACAGACGAAGAAGCCCAGGCCAAGTACCGCAAGGCCGTGGAGAACGCACCCATCGATGGAATCCTGGCCCGCTTCAGCGGCTGGACCGGCATCGACATGTCCGAGTACGAGCTGGACACCCCCCTGCGGTCCGTCGGAACCAAGGCGGGCCAGTCCATGGTGGACATGTTCTCCAAGGCCGACCCGGACCGGGACTGGACCCCCCGCCAGATCGCCGAGTTCCTCGCCGTCGGCGGCACCGGCTCCACCATTGTCGGTTCCCCGGAAACAGTGGCCGCCGAGCTGCGCCGGTGGCGCGACGAGGCCGACGTCGACGGCGTCAACCTTAGCTACATCAGCAAGCCCGGCAGCTGGGAAGACTTCATCGAGCTGGCCCTGCCCGAACTCCGTGCCCAGGGAATTGTCGCCCCCGCACGCACCGAGGACCAGGAGCCGGTCACGCTGCGCGAAAAGCTCTTCGGCCAGAAGTACACCCTGGACGGCCACCCTGCGACTGCACACCGCACCAAGCACCTCAGCGAAGCCTCCCGCTAGCCCGGCGCCCACTACTTATCACCTAAGGATCCTTCAATGACTGAACAGACTGACGTCGTCGTCATCGGTGCCGGCTTGGCCGGCCTCATCACCGCCCGGGAGCTCGGCAACCGCGGCCACAGCGTGGTTGTCCTGGAAGCCCGCGACCGCCTCGGCGGCCGCCTGTACACCGAGCGCCGCCTCGGCCAGAACCTGGAGCTCGGCGGCAACTGGCTGCACTGGACCCAGCCCCACGTCTGGGCCGAGGTCACCCGCTACGGCCTGGCGGTCTCCCGCGGCCCGCGCTCGGAGGAAACCTACTGGCTGGCCGGCAACGAAGTGCGCCGCGGCAACCTGGACGACTTCATGAAGCTCATCGATCCCGGCATGACCCGGCTGCTGGAAGACACCGTTAAGTGGCTGCCCCGCCCCGATGCACCGCTGACCGTGGAGAACCTGGCCGAGGTCGACCAGTACAACCTGCAGGAAATGCTGGACAAGCTGGACCTCTCCGAGGACGAGCGGAACGCGAACGAGGCCGCCTGGGTTGGCCACTTCAACGCCCCGCTGGACCAGTGCGCCTACGTCAACGCCCTGCGCTGGACCGCCGGGTCCTCCGGCCACTGGCACCTGATGCACGAGGCCTCGGCCATCTATCGCCTGAAGGACGGCAACGACGGCCTGGCCAATGCCATTGCCGAAGACACCAACGCCGACATCCGCCTGGGCACCCCGGTGACCAGTGTCCGCCACGACCGCGACGGTGCCACTGTCACCTACGGCGACGGCCAGGAAATCCAGGCCAAAAAGGTAGTTATCACCTTGCCGCAGAACGTGCTGCACAAGCTCGACGTCGAGCCCGCCCTGTCCGAGGGCAAGCTCGCCCCCAGCCGGGAAAAGACCGCCTCCCAAGGGGTGAAAGCGTGGATCCGGGTCGGCCGTCGGGGAGAACCTGGCCCCATCAAGCCGTTCTTCGCCTACTCCGCCCAGGACAAGCCGCTCTCCGTGATCCGCACCGAGTTCGTCGGAGAACACGACGCCGTGCTGGTCGGCTTCGGCGCCGACGCGAACCGCATCGACGTCACCGACAAGGACCAGGTCCAGGAAGCCATCAGGGTCTGGCGCGACGACCTGGAAGTCCTCGAGGTCACCGGTCACAAATGGGGCGAAGACCCCTACGCCGAGGAAACCTGGCAGATCCAGCGCCCCGGCCAGCTCACCAAGTACCACGAGGCACAGCAGGCCAGCGAAGGCGCCCTGCACTTCGCGAGCAGCGACACCGCCAATATCTGGGCCGGCTTCTTCGACGGTGCCATCGAGTCCGGCCTGCGCGCCGGCCGCACCATCCACGCAGAGCTGAAGGCCGCCGCGCGGGAGGAACAGTCATGAGTGCTCCCGCCCTGGAAGCCCGCCGGATCGATTCCGATACCTACCGTGCCGTCATGCGGCACCTGCCCACCGGGGTTGCCGCAATCTGCTCCACGGACCCGGTCACCGGGGCCAGGAACGGCATGATCGTGGGAACCTTCGCCTCGCTGTCAATGGAACCGGCGCTGGTGACGTTCAGCGTGATGCACTCCTCCACCAGCTGGCCCAGAATCGCCGACGCCGGGACCTTCAGCGTCAGCCTCCTCGCTGCGGACCAGCAGCACGTGTGCCGCGCACTCTCGGCGAAGGGCGAGGACAAGCTCAGCAATGTGGGCTGGTCCGAATCCGGGTGGGGCACCCCGCACATCTCCGGGTCACTTGCCTGGTTCGACTGCCGGATTGAGCAGCAGTTCACCGCCGGCGACCACCTCGTCGTCATCGCCAGCGTGCTGGACATGACGCCCGGTGAGGGTGCACCCCTCATCTTCCACGGCGGCCGCTTCGGCAGCTTCCGCGAACTCGCCTGATCCAATTCACCTGATCAAGGAACACAGACATGGAAATCACCCCAGCCGCCGTTCCGGCGGATATCACACCCGCCTACTACCGCCAGATCCTGGGCAAGCTGCCCACGGGCGTTACGGCCATCACCGGCGTCAACGACGACGACGAGAAACTCGGCCTCGTCGTCGGCACCTTCCAGTCCCTCTCACTGGACCCGCCCCTGGTCATGTTCTGCGTGGACAAGTCGTCCTCCAGCTGGCCGAAGCTCCGCAAACTCCAGAAGTTCACCGCCAACATCCTCTCCGATGACCAGATCAGCATCTGCAGGTCACTGTCCCGGAAGGGACCGGAGAAGTTTGAAGGCTTGCCCTGCACCCCCGGGCCACTTGGCACCCCGCACCTGGACGGTGCCACTGCCTACATCGACTGCGTCGTCACTGCAGAGGTCGTCGTGGGTGACCACTACATGGTGGTCGGTTCTGTGACCAACATGGACGAAGGGACCGGCGACGCCCTGCTCTTCCGGGCCGGGAAGTTCGGCCAGTACCAGACCATCGACATCCCGGCACCCGCCGAAACAGCAGCAAGGAGCGCATCATGAGCCGCCGCGACACCATCCTGAAAGCCTGGAACGGCGCCTGGGGAGATGGGGACCTGTCCGCGTTCGAGCAGCTCCTCGCACCCGGTTACGTCCGCCGCTCAAAGTCAGGCAGCGAGGACTACGCCAGACTCCGCAAGACCATCGAGGCCATGCACACCGCATTTCCGGACTCGAGCACTGACATCCTGGACATCATTGAGGACGGCGCAAAAGTGGCGGTCCACTGGCAGACCACGGGCACACACCAAGGCGAATTCATGGACGTCCCCGCCACCGGGCGCAGCATCACCGTCACCGGCGCATCCTTCCTGCAGTTCGACGGCGACAAGCTCGCCGAGGAATGGGTCATCTGGGATCCCCGGGAACTGCTCTCCGCCCTCGGCATCTGGCACCTCGGAGCCGGCAACGCCTGACCAGGCACCGCCCAACCAACTCCGGCAGCGCCTGCAAACACAGCCCGCACCTACTTTCAACCGCCCAGGAGGGCGCACTATGACACTTCAAGGACATTCCCTCATCGCCGGCGAGGCCACTCCCGGCACCAGCGGCACGGCCTACGGCTTCAACCCCGCCAGCAACGAACAGCTGGAACCTGCCTACACCCTGATCAGCGAACAGCAGCTCAGGACGGCCACCGACGCGGCCGCCGACGCCTTCGACTCCTTCAGCACCCTTGAACCCGAACAGCACGCCCGGTTCCTGGACGCCATCGCCGAGAACATCGAGGCCATCGGTGATGAACTGATCGTCCGCGCCGGCCAGGAGACCGGACTCCCGGCCGCCCGGCTGCAGGGCGAACGCGCCCGCACCACCGGGCAGCTGCGGCTCTTCGCCACCGTGGTCCGCCAGGGCGACTTCCGCGGCGTCCGCATCGACCCGGCCCTCCCGGACCGGGCTCCCCTGCCCCGCGCCGACATCCGGCAGCGCCAGATCCCACTCGGCCCCGTCGCCGTGTTTGGTGCCAGCAACTTCCCGCTGGCCTTCTCGACGGCGGGCGGCGACACCGCCTCCGCATTCGCGGCCGGCTGCCCGGTGATCGTCAAGGCCCACAACGCCCACCCCGGAACCAGCGAACTCGTCGGCCAGGCCATCACCAAGGCCGTCCGCGACCTCGGCCTGCACCCGGGCGTCTTCTCCCTCATCTACGGCTCCGGCGCGAGCATCGGCCAGGCCCTCGTGGCCGATCCCGCCATCAAGGCCGTGGGCTTCACCGGATCCCGCGCCGGCGGCACGGCCCTGATGCGCACCGCCGCGGCCCGGCCCGAGCCGATCCCGGTTTACGCCGAAATGTCCTCCATCAACCCGGTCTACGTTTTCCCCGGCGCGCTGAACGGGGACATTGAAAACCTGGCCCAGGAGTACGTCACCTCCGTCACCGGCAGCTCCGGCCAGCTCTGCACCTCGCCAGGGCTCGTCTTCGTTCCCGCGGGCGACGCCGGAAACCGGTTCGCCTCAGCCGTCGCCGACGCCATCACGCAGCTGTACGGGCAGACCATGCTCAGCGGCGGGATCGCCTCTGCCTGGGAGCACGGCCACAACGCGCTGGAAGCTGCGGCCGACGTCGAGCTCATCGGGCGGGGCCAGAAGGGCCCGACCGAAAACGCCCCCGCCCCGGCAGTTTTCGGCGCCGACCTGGACGCCTTCACCGGCAACCCGGTGCTTCACGAGGAAATCTTCGGCGCCGCCAGCCTCGTGGTCCGCTACAAGGACATCGACGACCTGATCAGGGCCACCCGGCTGCTCGAAGGCCAGCTCACGGCCTCGCTGCACGTGACCGAGGAGGACTACCCCGTCGCCTCCGGCCTGATCCCGGCCCTGGAACGCAAGGTCGGCAGGATCATCATCAACGGCTGGCCCACCGGCGTGGAAGTCGGCCATGCAGTGGTCCACGGCGGCCCCTACCCGGCCACCTCGGACTCGAAGACCACGTCGGTGGGCACGCTGGCGATCAATCGGTTCCTACGCCCGGTTGCCTACCAGAACTTCCCGGAGCAGCTGCGCCCGGCACCGCTGCAGGACGCCAACCCCTGGCGGGTCAACCGCCTGATCGACGGCACGTCTGTACAGGCCCGGTAACAGCAACATACTTCCGGCCCCGGACAGGCTCCCGCAACAGACATCGTCCGGGGCCGGAGAACCACCCCCTGGCAGACAAACGACTTCACAGCTTCCTCCTAGGGCTGAAGGCCAAGCATCGGCACCACCACGGGTGATCCTGCGCGCCAGTCGAGTACCGAAGCTTGCGTCTGGCCCTCGCCGACAAAGACGTCCAGCGCGTTGGGGTCGCCCGTGTCCGTATCCCGGGACGGGAGGCTGCCGTCGAAGATCCCCGCTCCGCCGCCGAAGCGCCATTCCTTGATCCAGGACGGATCGCCCGCTTCCCAGTAGGCCCCGTCATATACGGGCCGCACGTTTCCGATGCCCTCCCCGGCCTCGGCGTTGCCGAACATGGCCACGGACATCCGTGCCGTCGCGGGATCCAGTCCGGCAAGGGCTGTCTTGGGCACCCTGGTCACGATCTGCCGTGCCTCAGGGACGGCCAGCAGCGATACGGCCGAGGTCCGGCTGCCGTCCGGCGCGTAGACGCCGGCGCCGTCGTACCGGCCGTCGGTGACGATCACGGAATCCCAGGCGTGCTCCACATTGATGTTGGTACCCGGCAGGCCAGGCGCGGCGCCGCCCTCGCCCCTGCCCAGGTAGATATTGATGCGCTGATGTGAAATGGCCTTCCCGCCCCACGGGTTGGTCAACTCTCCGGCGATGGTGGACACGAAGGCATAGTCGTCCCCCGCATCGTAAACGTCCACGCCGGTCAGGTCGAAGGCGCCCGGAACGTACACGCTGTTCGTCGGGTACTTGTAGGTTCCGGGGCCGTTGTCGTCGCCCTTGGGATCGCTCAGCGAACCGATGCGGCTGCCGTAGTAGAGGACGGTGCGGTCCTCGACGGCGGTCCCGCCGTCTGCGGCGACCCCCGCAACAACGATTTTATTCTTGGCACCGGTGAGCGGAACGTCCAGCTCGAAAGTGCCGGTGCCGTCAGCGGCGCGAGTGACGGGGGCCTCCGTGACGGTCCCGTTCACGGACACGTACACCTTCGCGGAGTTCGTGGTTCCGCGGACGACGGCGGCAGCCGAGTCCGCCGTCGACAGTGCCTCGGGTGCGGTAACGGTGAGTTCCGGGCGCGAGAGCGGAGCTCCGCTCGCGTAGCGTGCGGCGACATTGGCAGGAGTCTCCACGGGGGCACCGGCCTTCAGGCCGGCGGACAGCCTGACGTACTGCGCCATCGCCCAGGACAGCGGCGACGCCGATCCGGTGCTGCGGCCCAGCTCGTGGCCAAACGAGGTTGGCTCGTCCCGGTCCCAGACCTGCTCGGGGATCATGTAGCCGGCGTTGGCCGCCGAATGCATCGTCTGCAAATAGGGCAGCGCGTCCTGGCCGTTGGCAAGAGCGTACTCGCCGCGCTCACCGCTCAGGAGGGGCCAGAGGCGGCCCGTCCCTGTGCCGTCCCAGGGCGAGCCGTCGTCCTTTTCGCCGTACCCGTCATAGGTGTAGCGGTGCCACATGCGCCCGCCAGGGGTTTCCTGCGAGATCGATGAGTCGGTCTCCGCCAGGGAGCCGGCGACATGGGGGTCCGCCGGTGCCTTCACACCGAGCCGCACGAACTCCAGGAAGCCGCCGTCCAGGACGGCGTTCTCCGGGTGCACTCCGGCGCCGTTGCCCCAGTCCCGGGTGGCGCCGTCGTTCGGGTCACCGGTGGCGCTGATGCGCAGGTAGTACTTGCCGTCGCCCACCGGGCCGTTGGTGGTGAACATCCATTTCTCGGTGCTCCGCTGCCACTCATCTGCGGTGGCGCGGTAGACGGCGGCGGAGCCGGCGTCCCCGTTCTTCTCTGCGATGTCCCCCGCGGCGGCCAGCGCCGCAATCTGCGAAGCCAGCGTAGAGGTGGAGTACCCGCCCGTCTCCTCCCAGCGCTCCTGCGGCGTCTTGGGCCCGGCCGCAACGAGGTAGTCGGCGGCCGGCTTGAGCTCGTCGCGGTAGAAGGCGGCGTCGGTGCGGCCAATCTGGTTGGCCAGCAGGATGGGGAATGCCGTTTCGTCGAGCTGGATGCCGTTCTGGCCGATCGTGCCGTCCACGCGCGAGGTCTGCGGGAAGTGCCCGTCCGGCTGCTGCTGGTACTTGAACAGCCATTCAACTCCGCGGGTGGCGGCTTCCTTGTCACCCGCGGCGAGCAGGGCGGTGACTGACTGGTACATGTCCCGCGCCCAGACGGCATGGTAGCCCTCGCGGTGCGTTTCGGCGCTGGCCACCTGGCCCCACGGGATGGTAAGTGAGGCGATGAAGGCGCCGGGGAAAGTCTTGTCCTCATGGGACTTCACCGTCATGAGGGATACGTCGTACTGCGTGCGGAGGTCCCCCTGCAGTGACTCAGCGGGCTGGTCCAGCGATTTCAGGTACTTCTTCCATTCCCCCGTGTAGCTCTTGCTGACCTTTTTGTAGCCTGCTTTGATACTGGCCCGGGCGGTGGCGAGCGCCTCGGACGTGTCGGCACCAAAACCGAGGGCCAGGGCGAATTCCGTCTTCCCGCCCGCCGCCAGCGGAATCTGTCCCGTCTGGGAGATGTTCCCAGGGCCGGCAGAAGCGGACGCATGGTCCAGCCGGCCGTCGGCTGCGAGGTCGGTCCAGCCGTCGCTGGTTCCCACATAGCCGTTGGCGGCGATGCTGAAGCCCACCGAGGAAACGAGCGCCGTAGCCACGGGAGTGGCGGTGTCTGCGAGGTCGGACGCCAGGAGAGCACCGTCTGACACGCTGCCAGAGTCGCCGCCCGAAGTACCCGCCAGCGACGGATCGGAGAGAACGAACAGCTGGTAGTCGCCGCCGTCGAGCACTTCGAACGTGACGCCCAGCATCACGGTGGACCGCTGGGGGTCGGTGACGTAGGTCTTGGTGAGCCGCCAGCGGCCGGCGTCGTCTGTTGTGGTCTGGCGGTAGCTGAGGGCCTTGGGATCGGCCAGTTCCACCGTGCGGGTGGTCTGTTCGCTCTCCCGCTGTGCTGTGGTGCCATCACTGACGGCGAACTGCAGTTCCCGGGCGTTGGGTGTGTCCGCCCGCGGGTAGTACACCTCGCTCATGGTGCCCTCAGTTAGCGTGTACCAGACCTTCGAAGCCGGGTTTAGGGAGGTGCCTACGCCCTCCTTGTCGCCCTTGGTCCAGGTTGCGGCGGCGCCTGGCGAACCGGGCGGATCGGCAGCGTCCGCGACGGCGGGGGTCAGGCCCAGTGCCGAAACGGCCACCGCCATGGCGGTGGCGGTGCAGACAGATTTGAGGCGTTGCTTCATTGCTCTCCTCGGAGGTGGGGTGCGGGGAAATGTCCGGCCGGGGTGCCTCGCGACTACTCCAGCACCGAACCACAGGGTTTATTAATAGCTTTAATAAACCACTGCCAGCTAGTATGGGAGAGCATTTGTCCGGGCGTCAAGGGGTGGGGAAAGTATGTCGGCGAAGCGGACTGCTGCCACCGCCCCGGTCCTCCGTCGGATCACCGGGGAAGCTGTGCTGCGGGTGCTGGCCGCCGGGGATCAGCTGACGGCCGGGGATCTCATCGCTGCCACCGACCTCTCCCGGCCCACTGTGCACTCCGTCTGCGACGAACTGATCGACCGGGGCTGGGTGATGGAAACGGAGCCGGGTGCGACGGCTTCCGCCGCTGCGCGCCCTCACGGACACCCTCACGTCAGCGCTGCTCCCAACGCCGGCGGCCGGCCGTCACGGCGCTACGCCCTGAACGCCGGTGCGGGCCTCGTTGCAGGCATTGACCTTGGCGCGACCAAGATCTCTTGCTGCTTGGCGGACCTTCGGGGAAAGATCATCGCGGAAGCCACCGAACCTTGGCGCGATGAGCACGTCGGCGCTCCGGAACGCCTCAGAATCGCCCGCCGGATCATGCAGGATCTACTGGGTGAGGCGGGCGTGGGCGCGGGCAAAGTGCTGGCTGCCGGGATGGCGGTGCCCGCACCCGTTACCGATGACGGGCATGCCGTGGCCCTGGAATCCTACCTGCCCGGCCTGGCGGCACTTGACCTCCGCACAGCACTTGAACCGGAATTCACGTGGCCCGTGCTGGTGGACAACGACGCCAACCTTGCTGTCTTGGCGGAGCGCTGGCGCGGGGCCGCCCAGGGTGTGGACAACGTCGTCGTCCTCCTGGCCGGCGAGCGCCTCGGCGCCGGCATCTGCCTCGGTGGACGGCTGGTGCGCGGCGCCGGGGCTGCCGGCGAAATGCGTTTCCTCGATCTGGTGGAAGGCGTGGGCAACACCGACGCCGTGGGAGGCATGTGCCGGGAACTGGGCGCCATCGCCACCGCGGAGATCATCGCCGGTGACCGCCCGGGCCGCGCCAGTGCGCTCGTCGAGCTGTGTGGCGGAAAGCCAGGGGATGTCACGGCCGAAATGGTCGTGGAGGCGGCGCGCCGCGGCGACCCTGCCGCCGTCGAGGTGGTGGAGGTGGTCATGGAACGCACCGCAAGGGCGGCAGCGGTGGTGAGTACCCTGTTGGACCCGGAGCTGCTGGTCCTGGCCGGTGGACCGGCGGGGGCAGGTGACGTGCTGCTTCCAGTCTTCGGCCGGCAGCTGGGCAGGCTGAACTCCGCTCAACCCAGACTGGCAGCGTCAGCCCTCGGAGACCACGCGGCGCTCGTAGGGGCCGTCCGCTCGGCGCTGGACCATGCCTTCGAGCATCTCCTGGATTAGCCGCCTGAGGCGTCCGCGCATCGCCCCGCCAGCGCAGTGGCGCCGCTTTTCGCCGGGCCGCCGCACTGTGTTGCCGCGGAAACCGCTTCGGCGCCGGAAACTAACCGGGCGCTAACGGGCAGGAAACGCGTGCGCAACAATGCCGCGCCACACTGGATGTGCCGGCAATTGCAGGCACCAGCTCCAGCTCAGGAGGCCACCGCCATGTTGAAGGAAGCCAAACCCCACATCACCCGGGTCCGTGCCCTGGACCAGCTGCATCGCGGCGACGAGATCGAGGCCCGCCTGTCGGTGGGCCCCAGCTATGACGACGTCATCATCCGCCGCGGCAGCGTCCAGGAGACAGCCCCGGGCATCGGCGTCGTGTGGATCATGGATCATCACACGGGCATGCGCAAGGCCATCAATACGGACGAATGCAGCGTTTGGCGCGTCGCCTGAGCCGGCTAACCGCCGGCCACGGACTGAATGATCAGCACTTCCTGGCCGGCAGAAACTTCCGTTTCCAGGCCGCGGAGACGCCGGACCTCCTCACCGTTCACGTAAATATTCACGTAACGGCGGAGCGCACCCGTCTCGTCCCGCAGCCGCCTGGCGAGCACCGGGAAGTTTCCGGTCACGGAATCCAGCAGCGAACGCACAGTCACCGCCCCGTCGGCGGGTGCAGTCAGTACGGACTGCCCGCCGGCGAGCGGCTGGAGGACACTGGGGAGGACCACGCTGATCTCAGCCACTGCACATCCTCATGCGGGAGCCCCGGCCGGAACCGGCGCTCCGGCCACAATGGCAGCGCGGACGCACAGAACATCGGGCAGGTGGGACGCCACCTCCGTAAAGGTCTCACCTTCGTCGGCGCTGGCATACACCTCGCCGCCGCGCGTTCCGAAATACACCCCGGCGGGTTCTGCGGAATCCACCGAGGCCGCGTCACGGAGCACCGCGTTGAATTCTGACTGCGGCAGCCCGGAGTCCAGGCGCTTCCACGTGGCGCCGGCATCGTCGGTGCGGTGCACGGCGAGCTTTCCGTCCGGCGGGATGCGTTCGCCGTCGGCCTTCAAGGGAACCACCCAGGCCGTGCCTGCCCGCCTGGGGTGCGTCAGCATGACGAAGCCAAAATCGGCCGGCAGGCCCTCCGCTATCGATTCCCAGTTCTCGGCATTGTCATCACTGCGGTACACGCCGTGGTGGTTCTGCGCGTAAAGGCGGCCTTCGACGGCGGCATCCGCCGCGATCTTGTGCACGCACTGGCCGAACTCGGGGTTGGGATCAGGCATGAAGTACGCGGAGATGCCCTTGTTCCGCGGCTCCCAGGACGTCCCGCCGTCGAGCGAGCGGTACACGCCTCCGGTGCTCATTGCGACGTGCACGTTGTCCCCGGAGGGATTGACCACGATCGAGTGGGCGGCTGCGCCGCCGTATCCCGCTCCCCATTCGCTGCGGTGCGGGTGGTCCCACAGCCCGCGGTTCAGCTCAAAGTGCTCGCCGCCGTCGGTCGATTTCCACACTGAAATCGGCTCCGCGCCGGCCCAGACGACGCCCGGGCGGGATTCGGCGTCGGGGTAGATCTGCCAGATGCGTTCCACGGCGGCATCGGTGCCCTCGGGGAACTTGATGGCGCCCTGTTCGGGCTCGGTCCAGCTGGCGCCTAAGTCATCCGAGTGGGCAACGTAGGGGCCCCAGTGCTCGGACCGCACCCCGACCATGATGCGTGTGCGGCCGCCCCGCGTGTCGATTCCGATGCTTGGTATCTCGCTCATCAGGAAGTGCGGGCCGGAAAAGGACCATTGCTTCCGGTCCTGGCTGGTGGCCAGCCAGAGGCCCTTTTTGGTCCCGATCGCTAAAACGAAACTCTCTGAGGCATTCATGCACCCCATGCAACCACTCCGGCGCAGGGGCTGCAATGGTTTTGGACCCCACGGGTTTGGCCGGGGTCCGGCGCCCGGGCGGGTCTAGGACCCGATCCTTGCACCGTCTTGGGCCGTGCCGTCCTGGGCCGTGCCGCCGTTGGGGGCGCCGGCTTTCGCGGCACGCCGGTTTCTCCACCACCGTCGGAGCAGGTCCGCCGCGGCCAGGACTCCGGCCAGGGGCGTGAGGACGGCGGCGGCGTAGACGAACAGCAGCCAGGTCAGCGTGGCGATCGGCGGCTGGCTCCGGCTCAGCAGGGACAATCCGCCGAACAGGCCCGCAACCCAGAAGAGCACCACCAGCGCCAGCACGGCTGCTGCCGGAAAGTACTCGTTCCGCACCACCCTCTTCAAGGCTTCCACCACTGATCCTCCTGCGCCTTGCATCCCCATGAAACCAGTATGCGACGGAGACCCGCTGTGGCGGAGACGGCACGACGAACGTGTGATGAACACAACCGCCGACTGGCATGGCTGCATTGTGTCAGCCCTGTGGACTACACTGAGCTATCGAACATATATTCGAAAAAAGGTGTGTTGTGGGCGTGATCATTGGTCCCCGCGTGGTAGAGGCGGGACTTTCCCTCCGGCTGGTGCTGGCCTCCCCGGTCGCCGTGGCGGCGGGCTTCCCCTCCCCCGCCCAGGACTACTTTGACGGTCGGATCGACCTGAACGAGCACCTGATCAAGGACATCACCAGCACCTACATCGTGCGGGTGGCCGGTGACTCGATGGAACAGGCCGGCATCAGCGACGGCGACGAACTGATCGTCAACCGGGCACTGGAACCGCGCGACGGTTCCGTGGTGGTCGCGGTTCTGGATGGCGAGCTCACCATCAAGCGCCTGAAGATCACCGCGGCAGGCGTGGTGCTCCAGGCGGCCAACCCGCTGTATCCGGACATCGTTGTCCCCGCCTTGGCCGACCTCACCGTCTGGGGCGTGGCCACGAGGTGCCTGCACCATGTCTGAGACACGGCAGCAGATTGCCCTGGTGGACGTGAACTGCTTCTACGCCAGCGCGGAGCGAGCTTTCGACCCCTCCCTCGAGGGTAGGCCACTGGTGGTGCTCTCGAACAACGACGGCTGCGCCGTCACTCGCAGTCCGGAGGCCAAGGCACTGGGGATCAGCACCGGCGACCCGTGGTTCAAGATCGCCCCCCGAGCCAAAGAGTGGGGCCTCGTTGCCCGATCCAGCAACTATGAACTGTACGGCGACATCAGCGCCCGGGTCATGGAGCTGTTGGGGCGCTACTCAGCCTGGCTCGAGGTGTACAGCATCGACGAGGCATTCCTGGGCATCAAGGGCAGCCCCGAACAGGTGGTGGGTCTCGGCCGGACCATCAGGACAGCGGTCCAGCGCAACGTCGGAGTACCTGTCTGCGTCGGCATCGCCGGCACCAAGACGCTCGCCAAGCTGGCCAACCGGTGGGCCAAGAACAACCCCGCGTTTGGAGGGGTGTGCCGCTGGGAATCGATGGCCCCGGAGGCGCGTGATCTGCTCATGTCCCGGCTGCCGGTCTCGGAGGTCTGGGGCGTTGCGGGCCGGTTGGAAAAGCGGCTGAACGCCATGGGGATCTGCTCCATTCTCGAGCTCAGCCGGGCTGATCCGGTGATGGTGCGCGACCGCTTTTCGGTGGTGCTCATGCGCACGGTGCTGGAGCTGCGGGGAACACCGTGCATACCCCTGGAGGAGGAACGCGCGGGCCGGGACCAGCTGATCTTCTCCCGCTCGTTTTCCACTCCCCTGACGTCGATCCCCGAATTTCGCCAGGTCCTGAGCGTCTACGCCCAGCAGGCGAGTGCCCGGCTGGCCCGGCACCGGCTGCAGGCCAAGGTCCTCACCGCGTTCGCCGGCACGTCCCACTACAACGCGAAGGACAAGTCGTTTCCCTCGGTGTGCGTTCCGCTGCCCATGCCCACCTCGGATCCGGTGCTGCTCACAAGGGCAGCCCACGCCCTGCTTCCCGCGATCCGGGACGGCGTCAGATACGCCCGTGCCGGCATCATGGTCACCGACCTGCGGCCGTCCGGCAATCAGCAGCCCCTGGAGCTCTTCACCAACGCGCACGAGGAACGCGGGATCGGCCCGCTGGTGGAGGCGATCAGCCGGAAGCACGGCAGGGCCACGATCGGCCTCGGGTTCGCAGGCTTGAGGAGCGGCCTGGACTGGAGCATGAAGCGCGGCATGCGTTCGCCGCGCTACACGACGCACTGGGACGAATTGCCGGTGGTACGCGCTGCCTGACCGGCCCCGGCGCATGCGTCCGCGAACCAGTCAGTCCACAAACTCAGACTGGGTCTCGATGAAATCCCACTCGGCTTCGGTCAGGACTGCCTGCGGGGTATCCGGTTGTGGGCCGCCGGCCTCGGCAATCCCCTGAATCACGAACACCGGAACGTCGCCGGCCCGCAGGTTCTCGCGAAGCCACTCCTTGCTCTTCAGGTCCAGATCAAGCCACCACATGTGAATCTGCATGGGACGCCGCCTTTCTACGTCTCCAAACTAGGCGCACCAGGCGCGGGATTCAAGGGAAAAATCACCGCCCTTCCACGTGCGCCCACAGCTGCGCAACAGGGCTGAAAACCGCCACTGAGCTGGGCGGAGGTCCCGTGCAGGTCTGGTCTTTCCTGGCGGCGCGGGCACACAATTGACTATGGATGCAGAGCACTTCAGTGGCCCGCCTCCGCTCCTTGTGGGCACGGTTCCGGGCCAGCATCCGGAGGTCCTCCAGACCGCCGTCAGCCTGGCCCAAAAACTGTCTGCCCCGTTGCTCTGCGCCTACGTGGATGAGGCAAGCTACCTGGTTGAGTGGGATCCCGCGCGGTCCGCGCACCGGCTTTCCCTGCATCCGGACAGGGACGACGACGACATCCGCTCCGTAACCACGGAACTGAAGTCGGCCATCACCTCGGCCATCCAGGACGGCGGCCCGGCGTGGACCTTGCGCACGCTGTCCGGGGACCCCGCCCGGGCCCTCGGCAGGCTGGCATCGGAAGTCAATGCTCCCATGATCATTGTGGGAACGCCGGAGCGCGGCTTTGGGCACCGCATAACGGAGCTCCTGAACGGCTCCGTGGCTGCCTGGCTCACCCACCACCAGAGCCGGCCCGTGCTGGTGGTCCCGTTCCGAATGGCGGCGCATCAGGACGTGCCGGAATAGCAGGACCAGAGGCCTGCCAGCACGGGCCGAAAAAGTAAAGTCAAAGTAGTTATTCGAGCCGGTGGCCAACTCGGCTACCGGCAAGTAAGCTGATGACGCAGGCTGATCAGAGCTTGCCCCAAAGACTGCTCCGGAGTGCGTATCCCCCAATAACGCGCTCCGGAGCTTTTTGTTGCCCGAAAGACCTCCGCGGCACCAGATCCTCCCCGACATGCGCACTGCCCGGGCCACAACTTTTCTGCAATCAGACCAGCACTTTCGCATCATCGTGACTTCCCGCACCCTTCTTGACGGATACCCCCTAGGGGTATAGCTTGAGGACATGGAGACTTCCGAAGGACGGACGCCGGCGGCGCCCAGCGAAGAAGCTATTACTGAATCCCCTCAGCACGGCTACACGGGGGACAAGGATGCGTACCTGCGCCGGCTCCGGCGGATCGAGGGACAGGTCCGGGGAATCGCCCGGATGGTCGAAGAGGACAAGTACTGCATCGACATCCTGACGCAGGTCGCGGCCGTGACCAAGGCCCTGCACGCCGTCAGCCTGGGACTCGTGGAGGAACACATCGGCCACTGCGTTGTCGGGGCGGCCTCGGAACCTGATCCTGACCTGCGGGCCGAAGCCATCGACGTGAAGGTCAAGGAGGCGGCGGGTGCCATCGGGCGCCTCCTGCGCTAGCGGCACACCACAACCCACCCAGCTGACCAACCACGTCAGCGCAGCAACGAGGAGCCAGCAATGAGCACCATCTCCACAAAAGTCAACGTCTCAGGCATGACCTGCGGGCACTGTGTTTCCGCCGTTAGCGAGGAGCTGGAGGCGCTGGCCGGCGTCGAGGAGATCAACATCGACCTCAACGCCGGCGGCGTTTCGACCGTCACTATCACCTCCACCCAGAAGCTCTCCCCCTCGGAAATCGGCGAAGCAGTGGCCGAGGCCGGCTACCTGGTGGTGGCCAACGAGGCCTAGCGCCATCTCCCGTTCGCACCAGGAACCACCAGGACCACCCGAGCACCAAGCATCACCAGAGAAGGACCAGTCATGGGCACCGAAAACAGTCCTGCAGGCGACCCCCGCAGGGTGATCGAACTGGACGTTGAGGGCATGACCTGCGCCTCATGCGTTAACCGCGTGGAAAAGAAGCTTGCCAAGCTCGAAGGCGTCCAGGCCACGGTCAACCTCCCCCTGGAAACGGCCCACGTAACAGCCCCGGCCGGCATCACGGACCAGCAGATCACAGACCAGGTGGCCTCAGCCGGCTACAAGGCCCGAATCAGACGACCCGCGTACGGGGACCGATCAGAGCAAGACCACGAGGCCGTGGCGGCCGGGCATGCGGAGCACGCGCCGGCGGGCCGCGAAGACCACATGGCCCACGGCGGCAAAGCGTCAGAGCTCAAGCCGCGCTTGCTCGTGGCCGCGGTCCTGACGGTGCCGGTGTTCCTGATCTCGATGTTCCCTGTGTTCCAGTTCCCCGACTGGGGCTGGGTAGCCGGTGCCCTGGCGCTGCCCGTGGTCAGCTGGGCGGCGTGGCCGTTCCACAGGGCGGCCGCCATCAACGCCCGCCACTTCGCCTCCACCATGGACACCCTCGTATCGCTCGGCGTGATCGCGGCCTACCTGTTCTCCGCCTGGCAGCTCCTCGCCTTCCCCCGCCTGACCGAACATCCGGGCATGGAACAGATGGGCGGCGCTGGTTCCGGCGGCCTGTACTTCGAGGTGGCCAGCGTGGTCACGACGTTCCTTCTCCTGGGCCGGTTCCTGGAGGCGAACGCCAAGTCGAAGGCCGGCGACGCGCTAAGGGCCCTCCTGGATCTCGGCGCCAAGGACGCCACCATCCTGCAGGACGGCACCGAAGTGAAGATCCCGGCGAACCGGCTGGTGGTCGGGGACCTGATCGTGGTCCGCCCGGGCGAGAAGATCGCCACCGACGGCGTGGTGGTGGACGGCGCCTCGGCCGTGGACGCCTCGCTGGTCACCGGCGAATCGGTTCCGGTGGACGTCGGTCCCGGCAGCAACGTCACCGGCGCCACCATCAACGCGTCCGGCTGGATACTGGTCCGGGCCACGCGCGTCGGCGCCGAAACCACGCTGGCCCAGATGGGCCGCCTCGTTTCGCAGGCGCAGAGCGGAAAGGCTCCGATTGCCCGGCTTGCCGACCGCATCAGCGCGGTATTCGTCCCGGTGGTCCTGGCCGTCGCCGTCCTCACGTTCGCAGGCTGGCTGCTTGCCGCCGGGCCGGACATCACGGGGCCGGAACTCCGCGCGGCCTTCACCGCTGCGGTGGCCGTGCTGGTCATCGCATGCCCCTGCGCCCTGGGCCTGGCCACGCCTGTGGGCCTTCTGACCGGCACGGGGCGTGGCGCGCAGCTGGGCATCCTCATCAAGGGCCCGCAGGTCCTCGAGGACACCCGGACCGTGGACACCATCCTGCTGGACAAGACCGGAACCGTCACCAGCGGGCAATTGTCCGTTGACGCCGTGGCAGGATTTGCCCCGTTCACCGGGCCGGAGGTCCTGCGGCTCACCGGAGCGGTCGAGTCGGCGTCGGAGCATCCGGTCGCCGTGGCGATCGCTTCCGCCGCAAGGTCCGTGGTTCCCGCCACGGGCCACCGGTCGTACACCAGCCAGAACGGAAGTGAAGCGGACGACGGCGCCGGCCATCCCGCCGTCGTCGGCTTCCGTTCCGCCCCCGGCGGCGGAGTGGCGGGAACCGTTGAAGGCCGGCTGGTGGTTGCCGGCCGGAGCGGATGGCTGCGGGACAACGGCGTTGGAATCACGCCGGCACAGGATCAGGCATTCCGCGCCGCCGAGGAGTCCGGCGCGACGGCCATTTGGGTGGCCGTGGACGGCGAGGCTGCCGGCATCATTGAGCTGCGGGACACGGTCAAAGAGGGATCGAAGGCGGCTGTGGCACGTCTCAAGGCCCTGGGCCTGCGGCCCATGCTGCTCACGGGTGACAACGCCGCGGTCGCTGCCCAGGTGGCCGCCGCCGTCGGAATCGCCGCCGACGATGTTTTCGCCGGCGTCCTCCCCGAGGGCAAGGTGGAAGCCGTCCGCCGGCTGCAGGCCGGCGGCGCGACGGTGGCCATGGCAGGCGACGGCGTGAACGACGCCGCGGCCCTGGCGCAGGCGGACCTCGGCATCGCGATGGGTTCCGGCACGGACGTGGCGATCGAAGCCGCAGACCTGACCGTGATGGGCAACGACCTTGGCCAGGTGGCCACCGCGATCGAGCTGTCCCGGCACACGCTGGCCACCATCAAGACCAACCTGTTCTGGGCCTTCTTCTACAACGCGGTGGGCATTCCGGTGGCTGCCCTTGGCCTGCTCAATCCGATGGTGGCCGGCGTGGCCATGGCGGCGAGTTCGGTGCTGGTGGTGGCCAACTCCCTGAGGCTGCGCCGCTTCGGCCGGCAGCTTCACCCAACCAGGTAGCAGATCAGGGCGTTCCCAGCGCTGGGAACGCCCTCACCTGCTACTCACTTGGGCGCCCGGTGCCCAAACCTCAGGCCGTCCCGAACCGGACGGCCGCCCGGGCCTTCGCCTTGGCCGCTTCCTCGTCGCGGTCCTTGGCGGGAGCGTGCGTCACCAGGGATTCGAGCAGGTGCTGGGTCACGTGCGCTATCTCGTGCACGGCGTGCTCGAACGCCTCCTCATTGGCCTTGGAGGGCTTGGTGCTGCCGCTGATTTTTCGGACGTACTGCAGCGCCGCGGCGTGGACCTCCTCGGACGTGGCGTGCGGTTCATAGTTGTGGAGGGTTCGGATATTCCGGCACATACCCCCATGCTAGGCTCTGGAACGCCGAGGATCGACCCTTCCGGTCCCGCGTCGGGCGGGGCATCTGACCGTGGGGAGGACTCCATGGGGAGCGCTGCCCATCGACACTCTTCCGGGCCGGAAGATAGTTTTTAGGCAATGGATCTTCCGGACGAGCCGGAGGCCGCTGGGGATGCCGACTGGAATCGGGTCCGTTGATTAAAGGAGAAATGTAATGGCTATTTGGGGTGCAGACATTGCGCAGCTGAAGAACTTGGGCACCAAGCTTCAGGCTGGTTCGAATGAAATCGAGAAGCAGAAGTCCCTGCTGACCAAGGTGCTCGAGGGCACCGACTGGAAGGGCCCGGACGCCGACAAGTTCCGCAGCGAATGGCACGGCCAGCACGCCGCGGCCCTTGCCAAGGTGGCACAGGCGCTGGACGAGGCCGGCAAGCAGGCCAGCCGCAACGCTTCCCAGCAGGAGGAAGCCTCCCGCTAGGCCGGGAACGCACCGGAGGGCCGGACGCAGCAGCGTCCGGCCCTCCGGCATTTAAGCGGTCCGTCCCTGAAGATTTAGGGGACGGGTTCGACGTCGTTCGCATGGTCAAGCTCTGCACACACCGCTGCCCGGTCCCCGGCCTTGTTTCCCCGGAGCTCATCCAGCCGGACGCACAGCACCCCGCCCACGATCAGCATTCCGCCCGCGAGCTGGATGGCACCGGGCAGTTCACCAAGCAGCAGCCAGGCCCAGATCACGGCAAACAGGACCTCGGTGAGGGACACGAACGAGGCAACCTTGGTGCCAAGGGCGCGTGCAGCCATGATCCCGGAGACGTAGGCCAGGACGGTGGCAAGCACCACAAGACCGCCCAGCGGAACCCACCACGGCGTGGTCCATGGGCCGAGTTTGGTGTCGGCCGTGCTCATGGCCATGGGCAGGAGGCCGGTGGCCGCCGTGAGCCACATGACCACGGCGCCCGTCAGCAGCCCGCCCGACGCGAGGACGATGGGGGGCAGAGTGTCGTTCTCCTTGGCCGTGAGGAAGAAATAGATTGCCAGGCAGACGGCCGCGGCCAGGCCCCAGAGCACGCCGACGGCGTCGACCCTCACCGTTCCCGTGAGGTCCAGGACGAGGACCAGCCCACCCAGGGACAGCAGCGTCCCTGCGATGGTAAGGGGCCGCGGCCGCTTGCGGCTGGCCACCCAGAGCCACAGCACGATCAATACCGGGCCGAGGTATTCAAGCAGCAGCGCCACACCAACTGACAGCCGGGCCACCGCGTTGAAGTAGAACAGCTGGCAGCCTGCGACACCGATCAGGCCAAACAGGACAATCGTCAGCCAGTTCGACCGCAGCTGATGCCACCGGCCCCGAAGCGCCGGAATGGCGGGGATTGCGAGGATCAGTGCGGCACCGGTCAGCCGGGCCGTGACGGCGGCCCCGGGCGTCCAGCCGGTTTCCAGCAGCGCCTTGGCGAAGGAGCCGGAAAGCCCGAAGATCGCGGACGAAAAGAGGGCAACACCCAGTCCTGACGCAAGGAAGCCGGTGGCCCTGGCCGTTGCCCCGGCGGGGGCGGCAGCGGGAGCGGCAACGGGAGATGCAACCAGAGCCGGACGCTGGGCCGGAGCCGAAAGCTGGGCGTGCGCCGGCGCCACGGAAGTTAGCGCCGTTTCGGAGCGGTTGTTCGATGCGGGCACGGATGCCTCCCGTCAGGAGTAAAGTGGGGTATTGGTCCTGACACTACGCCCCCGCACTGTAAGGAGTCAAGGTGGTCTTTGCCCCTGACACGGAACTCTCGCTGCGCTTCGTGGTGAACCTCATCAATTCGGCCGCCAACGGCGAGGAAAACCTGGCCACGGTGGAGGCCCTGGACGGGTTCTTGCGGCAGGAGGGCTTTAGCGGGTCCCGCACGCACGATGCCGCCGAACTGGCCAGCGTTCACGCCCTCCGGACGGTACTGGCAGCCCTGTGGACGGCGGATGAGGATACGGCCGTGGCCGGCGTGAACCGGCTTCTGCGCGAGGCCCAGGCGCTCCCGCAGCTCCTCAAGCACGACCAGTGGGACTGGCACCTGCACGCCACCACGCGCGAGGCCCCGCTGGCGGACCGAATGGGCACCGAGGCAGCCATGGCGCTGGTTGATGTGATCCGCAGCAAGGAGATGGACCGCATGCTCGTATGCGCGGCTGACGACTGCGACGCGGCTGTGCTGGACCTCAGCCGCAACCGGTCCAAGAGGTACTGCGACACCGGAAACTGCGCCAACCGGGCGCACGTGGCGGCATACCGGGCACGCCGCGCCAGCGGAGAATAATCAGCGCGGGCAGAGCGTAAACACAGCCGGCGGAGAGGATGCCGCGCCGGCGGAGAGGATGCCGCGCCGGCGGCGACTGTCCGTCGGGCGCTAGGACGATCCGGCGTCGGGCCCGGATTCGCCGGTTCCGGCGGAACCCGGGGCGCCCGGCGCATCCGGGCGTGCCTGGGTTCCCGGGCCGCCATGACCGCCATGCCCCTGCGAGGGTTTCCGGGCCGAGCTCAGATTCACGCCCGAGCCCTTGCCCAGGTGGGCGGCGTTGTCCTTGTAGCTCATGGACAGCATCGCGGCGATGACGAGGGTGACAATGAAGGCGATGCCGGCGGCGGTGAACGCCAGATCAAACCGGGGCGACCGCGCGCTGCCGCCGGAGGCAAAAATCAGCACCGCGAAGAATGCCACCACAGCCCAGAAGGCGGAAAACATCAGTGGTCCCTTGACCGAGGTCCGCAGATTGCGCGGTTCTCCTGGTTTCTGGTGTGCCAAGGTGATTCCTCCCGTGCGGGCGGCGCAATGCGGCCTGCCCGCTGTGATGTGTGCTGGTTCTGAAGGGGTGCTGGTAGCCAGCGGCTGTTCTACAACGAGTAGAACCCTTGGTACTAGTTTACGGCCTTTGCTGCGTGCGCCCGCGCATCATGCCGGAGCGAGAGGCCGGCCAGGATCCAAAGCACGCCCGTAATGATGGCCCCGCCGCCGGCAACCCCCAGCAGCGCATGCGGACCAAGGCCCACGAAGAACGGGAGGGTCCCGGCCGTGCCCAGCCCGATGACTCCGGAGGCCAGCCAGTCGCGGGCCAGCACATGCCGCCCGCGGAACCTGATGCCCAGATACAGCTCAGCCGCCGATGCGACGGCCAGGCCCACAGCGCCAATCACGGCGAACACCAGGCTGCCCTGCAGGAACAGCAGGGCCACGCCGGCACCGGTCAGGGCAGCTCCGCCGGCGGACAGCAAGCGGCCGGCGGGTGCGTCACGGCGGAAACCGGTCAGCGGAATGCCCCACAACAGGATCAGGCCGGTGGCCAGCAGATACACGCCGCCCGTCAGCGACATTCCAGTCTCGGACGGAGCCGCCCAGAACACGGTCACGGCACCAAAGACCAGCGCGGCGGCAGCCCGCAGCAGGGCGGGCTTCCACAGCTCTGCCGAAGGGGCAGGCGCGTCAGATTCGGCAGGCTTAGCGGGGGAAGTCACCGCTCCAGTTTAGTCTCCGAGGGGCGGTCGCCGCGCCGTGGCGGTGGAAAATTGGTGGGTCCCTCACCTGTCTTGGTCGTGATCTGGTGCTCATCGGTG
>NZ_JBHTXX010000047.1:26198-36686 GCF_042791415.1 Arthrobacter sp. NPDC056691 | reverse complement strand
GCATCCATGGATGCAGCGGAACCGGCCTTTATGTGTCTGTGGCGCCTGCTGGCTAGCAGCGGCTAGGCTGAACGCCGTTCGCCACGACGCTCGCGCAGAATGGTGAGGCGGTCTTCGAGGATCTGCTCCAGCTCGGGAAGCGAGCGGCGCTCCAGCAGCATGTCCCAGTGGGTACGGACTGCCTTTTCGTTGCTCGTGTCCGGGCGTTCGCCATCAACGAGCAGCGCTTCCTTGCCGGTCTTGGAAACCCAGACAGGGGGAATTTCGGCTTCGGAGGAAAAGGTTACAAAAACCTGTTCGCCGTCCTCGCACCGGTACTCAACCCGCTGACGCGGAGCCGGCTCCACGCCGGATTCGGTCTCCATGCTTTGGGCGCCAAGACGCATGCCTCGCAGGCTGCGATCGCTCATGATTTCTCCCTCTAATCGGTTCGCGGAGCGGACTCCGCGCTAGCCGGAAGCCCTGATAAGGGTGCCTCCGGACTACGGTGTGGTTCACGTAGCATCACTAGGTGAAACGCTTCGCCAAGCATTGTTGTTCCGCACGGACTGATCCGGCCGGACAAATATCCCATTATACGGATTCCGGCAGGGCGCAGCAATCCGGCAGGGCGCAGCAATCCGATGCAGCTCAGCAATTCGGCACAACGCAGCAATCCGACACAGCGCCGCAACGCCGGCGGGTGCGAAGCGACGGGAGGCAGGCCGTTACGGCCTGCCTCCCGTTTACTGGCCTTGAGGCGCCTAGGGCTGGGTCCGGGCCGCTGCCTCGCCGGACTGGGCATCGGACTGGGCGGCGCCGTCCTGGCCGCCGAACAGGTCGCCCGAGCGCGGGTCAGGATTGGTTCCGCCCAGGGCGCTGCCGATGCCCTTCAGTGCCTCGCCGACTTCGCTGGGGATGATCCACAGCTTGTTGGAGGAGCCTTCGGCGAGCTTCGGCAGAGTCTGCAGGTACTGGTAGGCCAGCAGCTTCTGGTCCGGGTTGCCCTTGTGGATGGCGTCGAACACCTTCTGGATGGCCTGCGACTCACCGTCGGCGCGCAGGATGGCGGCCTTCGCGTCACCCTCGGCCTTGAGGATGGCGGCCTGGCGCTGCCCTTCTGCCGTCAGGATCGCGGACTGTTTGGTTCCCTCGGCGGTCAGGATCGCGGCACGGCGGTCACGTTCTGCCCTCATCTGCTTCTCCATCGAGTCCTGGATGGAGTGCGGCGGGTCGATGGCCTTCAGCTCCACCCTGGAGACGCGGATTCCCCAGCGGCCGGTGGCTTCATCCAGGACGCCACGCAGCTGGCCGTTGATCTGGTCGCGGGACGTGAGCGCCTCTTCCAGGTTCAGGCCACCCACCACGTTGCGCAGGGTGGTGGTTGTCAGCTGTTCCACGGCCTGGATGTAGTTGGCAATCTCGTAGGTGGCGGCCCGCGGGTCGGTGACCTGGAAGTAGACCACAGTATCGATGGACACCACGAGGTTGTCCTCGGTGATCACGGGCTGCGGCGGAAAGGACACCACCTGCTCGCGCAGGTCCAGCAGCGGCAGGAGCCGGTCCACGAAGGGGATGAGGAGGGTTAGGCCGGGATTGAGTGTCCGCTGGTACTTTCCCAGCCGTTCCACGACGCCGGCCCGGGCCTGCGGTACGATCCGCACCGAGCGGACCAGCACAATGATGACGAAAATAATCAGAACCACCAACACGAACGTGAGGGCGACTCCTCCTGGGCTATCCATACTTCTCCTTTGTCCCCAACTTTCAGTGAAGCTCTAACCTGGCGAAATCTCGCCGCAATCTGCTGCTCCGCCGCGGCGGGAGCAGAAACCCATGGGGGAGCCGCCTACTGGACGGCGGTCTCAGCCTGAGGTGAGACGACCGCCGTCGCACCTTCAATGGCCGAGACGATCACGCGCTGGCCTTCGGGAAGTACGCCGGACTGCGAGCGGGCGCTCCAGATGTCGCCGCCGATCTTCACGCGTCCGCCGGTGGCTGTAACTGCCTCAAGGACAAGAGCTGATTCGCCAATCAGGCGGTCGATATTGGTGCGCTGTTCGGGCGGGCCCTTGTGCAGGTGCTTGAGGGTCACTGGGCGGACGAACGCGATCATGAGCAGCGAGACGACGCAGAACACGACGATCTCCAGCCACAGGTCCGCGCCGGCGAAGTCGGCCACCAGGCCGGCCAGGGCACCTCCGCCCAGCATGATGAAAAACAGATCAAGGGTCAGCATCTCCACGGCGGCGAACACCAGGAAGAGGGTGAGCCACAGTGCCCACCAGTTTTGGCCAAGCCATTCAAACATCGCGTTCCCCCTTGATCCCGAGGGCTGCGGGGCAGACCCTCAGTAACTTTCTTCCATCGTAGACCGAAGCGGGAGCGCCCGGCAGGGGAACGGCGGGCAACGAAGGAACGTGGCCAAGCCGTTATGGAGCGCGGGTTTCCGAGGGCACGAAGATGCTGATCCGGAACAGCGCGGAGACCCTGGAGGTAGACGGAAGGCCAGCCAGCCGCCCGGTCAGTGCGGCGCGGTCCGTGTGGTGGCCGGCGGGGCCCATGAGCGCCAGGTTGGCCACGTCCGCCGGGGAAAGCGACAGGTCCACGTCGATGTCCTGCGTCGACAGCGGGGAGAAACGGCCTGCGAGCGCCTCGGCCAGGCGCTCGTCCTTGGCGGGGTCGATGCCCAGCATCCCGGCCTGGCTGGCGATTTCCGCGAGGTGGCCGGCCCGCGGCGTCACTACGATGAGCCGGCCCGAGGGTTTGAGAACGCGGGCGAACTCGGCAGCGTTGCGGGGCGCGAACACCACGGTGACAATGTCGACGGCGGCGTCGGGCAGTGGCAGCGGCTGCCAGACGTCACCCACGAGGTTGATGGCCTCCGGGTTCAGTTTGGCGGCGCGGCGCAGGGCGAACTTGGAGATGTCCAGCCCGACGGCGGCCACGCCGTCGGGCGCGCCCGCCTGGCCGGCACCGTCCGCGGGTTCACTCTCCAGATAGTCCAGGATCGCCCGCAGGTAGTGGCCTGTTCCCGTGCCTGAATCAAGGACCGTGGGGGCAGGCCCGCGCAGTGAGGGCGCGGCGGCCCGGGCCAGTGCGTCGGCCAGGGGACGGTAGTGGCCGGCGTCGAGGAAGGCTGTCCGCGCCGCAACCATCTCGGCGGTATCCGATTCGAAGGCGGTTCCCTTGCCCACCAGCATGTTGAAGTACCCCTGCCGGGCGGCGTCGAAGCTGTGCCGCTCCCGGCACGCCAGCGCCCGGACCCGGCCGGCGCCGCCGTCGTGGACGGCCTGGAGACCTTGGCGGCAGACGGGGCAAAGGAGGTCGGGCAGGCGCGAAAGCATGAGGACCATCCTAGGGCAGGTGTTTTGCATGGCTGCCGTTCCGTGCCTCCGCCCGACCCGCTAGGCTCACGTGGGTGAAGCCTGAACATTTGCCGCTGCTCAACTCCGTTTCCGCCCCTGCCGTCCACCCCGACGGCACCAGGGCCGTGGTGTCCGTCGTCCGGCCGGATTTTGACGCCGACTCCTATGTCGGCCAGCTGTGGAGCGTCCCCCGGGACCCGGAAAAGCTTCCCCGCCGCGTGACCCGGGGTTTCCGCGACACGGCGCCGGCTTTTTCGCCGGACGGCCGGGTGCTGGCCTTCCTCCGCGCCGCGCCCGGCGGCAGGCCCCAGCTCCACGTGGTGGAGGCGGCCGGTGGGGAGCCGCAGGCCCTGACCGACAGAAAGATGGGCGTCGGCTCCTTCGCCTGGTCGCCGGATTCCAACCGGATCGTCTTCGCGTCCAGGGAACCGGAGGCGGGCCGCTACGGAACGGTCGACGGCGTCGGGTCCGGTGCCGAGGACGCGCGGTTCATCACGGATTACAAGTACAGAATGAACGGTGAGGGCTACACGCAGGACAAGCCGCAGCAGCTCTTCTTGCTGGACGTCCCGGAACTGGGAGGGGAACCCTGGGTCAAACCAGTAGGTCGCGCCGCCAAGCGGAGCGACAGCGGGAGCAACGAGAACGGCAGCGGGGGTGAACGCTCGGCGGAGTCTGGTGAGAATGCTGCCGGGTTCCCGGAGGCGCGCCAGCTCACGACCTCGGCAACCGACCACTCCGGCGCTACCTTTAGCAGCGACGGCAGTGCCGTCTACTTCGTGGCTGCCCTCCACGAGAATGCCGACCGGGACCTGGTATCCGGCATCTACCGCGTAGCGTCCGACGGCGGCACGCCGGCTTTGGTGCCGGTCCCCAATCTGGGTGCCCAGACCGTTTTGGACGTCCGGGAGTCGGCCGACGGGCGCTGGCTGTTCTTCACGGGCCAGGACCTGGGCAGCACGCGCCAGGACTTCGTCGCCAAGAACACGGCCCTCTACGTCATGGCCGCCGCGGGCGGCGACGCCACAGCCCTGAGCGACCCGGAGAACATGGACGTCGAGGCGCCCGGTGCCACCATCGGCCTCCGCGGCCACGACAGTGCGCTGGTGCTCAACAATGCCCAGGGCACGGTGGAGCTGGTCGAATTCAGCGCCACCGGAGACCACTCCCTCCTCGTGCATGGTGACCGGGTGGTCGGCGGGGCCAGCGACGCTGCGGGCACGGTGTTCCTCAGCTACAGCGACGCCGCCACGGCAGGCGACGTAGGGGTCCTCGAAGACGGCCAGCTGCGGCTGCTCACCGACTTTTCCGCAGCCCTGCGGACTGAAGCGGGCATCATCGAACCGCAGGAACTGACGTTCCCGGCCGCTGACGGCTACCCCGTCCACGGCTGGCTGGTCCTGCCGCCGGGGAAGGGCCCGCACCCGGTGCTGCTGAACATCCACGGCGGCCCTTTCGCGCAGTACACCAGCGCGTTTTTCGATGAGGCACAGGTTTACGCCGCTGCCGGGTACGCCGTTTTGATGTGCAATCCACGTGGCTCGGCCGGTTATGGCCAGGCCCATGGTCGGAGCATCAAGGAGCGGATGGGCACCGTGGACATGCTGGACGTGCTCGCGTTTCTGGACGGAAGCCTCGAAAAGTTCTCCTCCCTGGACGCAGGCGCCCTGGGAATCATGGGCGGCTCCTATGGGGGTTACCTCACGGCATGGACCATCAGCCAGGACCACCGGTTCCAGGCGGCCATCGTGGAGCGGGGCTTCCTGGATCCTGTCAGCTTCACGGGCTCGTCGGACATCGGCTGGTTCTTCGGCGGCGAATACGTTGGCTCGGCAGCCGAGCAGGTGGCGGCCCAGAGTCCCATGGCAACCGTTGCCTCCGTCCGGACACCCACGCTGGTGATCCACAGCGAGGACGACCTGCGCTGCCCGGTGGAACAGGGCCAGCGCTACTTCACCGCCCTCAAGCAGCAGGGCGTCGGCTCGGCCTTCCTCGTGTTCCCGGGCGAGGACCACGAGCTGTCACGCTCGGGGACGCCGCATCACCGGCGGCAGCGGTTCGAACACATCCTGGACTGGTGGGCGAAGTACCTGCCGACGGACAGCAACCGCCGCCGCGACTCGGCTGAAACCGCCTCGGCCTAACCGCGTCGCACTTCTGTTTCGGCTTCCCGGCCGGCCTGCGGGCCGGCCGGGAACCCGAGTTCGCGGCTGGCCGTAGCGATGCCCGGTTCGGCCCAGCGCGCGGCGTATTCGCTGTTGGTGCTGAGCGAGCGAAGCTCGGCCCGGTCGATGTAGAGCCGTCCGTAGAGGTGGTCGGTTTCATGCTGCACGATTCGCGCCTGCCAGCCGCTGAAATCTTGGATGACCTGTCCGCCGTCGGGCTTTACATACTCCAGCCGGACGCTTTCGGGTCGCTCAACCACAGCCTGCAGGCCAGAAAGCGACAGGCAGCCTTCAAAAAAGGCGGCGGTCCCGGTGCCCAGGCGGGAGTACGACGGGTTCAGCATTGCGAAAAACTCCAGCGGCGCCCTTCCCCGCGCCGCCGCAGTGGCCTCGTCGATCTCGAACTGGTCTTCGAGGACGGCCAGCTGCAGCGGAATGCCCAGCTGCGGAGCTGCCAGACCGACGCCGGGCGCGGCGTGCATGACCTTCCGCATCAGGACAATCAGCTGGCTGAGTTCGTCGGACTCCAACTGGCCCTCGAAGGGAGCCGCGTGTTGCCGCAGCACCGGGTGCCCGGCCTGCACAATGGGCGGCAGGGCCTCTGAGGCCATCAGTTCCTGCACTGTTTCCCTGATCCGGGCGGGGCTGTAGGTCGTTGGCGGCGATGCGTGGGTCATGGGGACAGCCTAGTGCCGGTTGCCGCAGTGCCTTGTTGGGCTGCGCTGTGAAGTCTTGGGCTGCGCCGTGAAGTCTTGCGCTGCGCAGTCCCATGCCGTGCTGCGCCGCCCTACTGCATGGTGAAGCGCCGGGCCACCAGCGCGTTGAAGGCCGGTATGGCTGCGGCACGGGCAATCGCTGCGTTCCGGGGCCGCAGCACGCCGTCCGGCAGCGGCCTGCCCAAAGCCATGTTCACCTCGGCCTGGCGATTGGCCGCGGCAGCGGCCCGCCGTCGTGTGGCATCAAAGTGCCGCAGCGCGTCAGTGGAAGGCTCACCACGCATGACGGCGAGGATCACCGGCAGCAGCGCTTCCGCATCCAGCCAGCCAAGGTTCATTCCCTGCCCGCCGATCGGGCTGATCTCGTGCGCCGCATCTCCGATCAGCGCCATCCGGCCCGAGGCCATTCGCGTTGCCAGCCGTGAACGGACACTGAAGCTGCTAAGCATGGTGTTCGCACCGGCGTCCAGGGCCACACGGGTTCTGCGGGCAACGAGTCCCGCCAACTGCTCCGGATCGGGGCATGCGGGCGGTTTCCCCAGCCTGACCACCCAGCGGCGGACACCGCCGGGAAGCGGGAAGGACTCCACAATGCCTTCGCTTTCCAGGAACAGCGCGGCGTCACTGCCGAACGGGCTGGATTCGGGGAAGTCACCCATCAGGTAGTGGTCCGGATACAGTTTCTGCGGCGCGGTGACCCCCAGAAGGGACCGCATCGTCGAGTAGGCGCCGTCGGCACCCACAGCGAAATCGGCGGAATGGCTGGAATCACCACCGCCGGCGGCGACGCTGAGCGTGACCCGGCCGTCGTCGTCGTGCATTCCGGTGACCCGGGCGTTCCGGAGCAGCGCGCCGCCATCCAGCTCCCGGAGCCGCCGCTCCAGCACCTCCTCCGTCACCGGCTGCGGCACGGCAAGGACGAACGGGTACCGGTCGGAGACCGCAGCGAACGGCATCCGGGCGATCTGCCGGCCCTTGCTCACAGCGACGCCCTGGCGGATCGGGACGCCCCGGCCAATCAGCTCCCGGGCAACGCCGATGCGCTCCAGGGCCGCGAGCGCCGGCGGATGGATGCCGATGGCCCTGGTGTGGGCATTCCGGCCCGGCCGCCGTTCCAGGACACGCACCGCAACCCCGTCCTGCAGGAGCAGCGAACCGAGGAAGAGTCCAACCGGCCCGCCGCCCACGATCAGCACATCGGTCATGCCGGGCACCGCCGGTCGGTATCGTGCCGCCGGTGGGTGAGCAGGCAGTGGAAGGGGGCGTGCGGTTCCACCGTCCAGCCGGCGGGGAGCACGGCGGCCAACTCCGGAACGGTATAGCTGCGCCTGATGGACGTCAGCCCGTCCCTGCGGATATAGGAGCCGGTGAGCGGCAGGGCGCCGGCGCTGAACAGGGCATAGGCGGCCGCGCTCCGGCTTAGGTCGTTGTGCAGTGCCAGGCGGCGGGCGAGCCGGGCGGAATCGTCCAGGAACGACTGCAGCTCCGGAGACGTCAGGTGGTGCAGCACGTGGTTGGAGATAACGACGTCGTACTGCTTTGCCTCGGCGAGCAGGTCGCCGCTGCTCGCCTGGCGGAATTCGACGCCGGGTGTTGGTGTGCGGGCCGCCGCGAAACGGAAAGCCCTTTCATCCGGGTCTATCCCCGTCACGTGGAGCTGGATCCCGTCCCTGGCCGCCCAGCGGGCGAGCATCACGGCCAGGTCGCCGCCGCCGCAACCGACGTCCAGCAGGGTTGCCGGACCGGCGCCGGACACCTGCGGGCGTACCCTGGTGCGGTACAGCCGATGCCAGCCGGAGACCACACGGTTGACCAGTGCGAACTGTTCGTAGGTGCGCTGCAGCCGGTCCGGATCGCAGTCCGGCCGGTCCATGTCCTCAACGGCGTCCGTATCCCGCAGGCCGAGGATGCCTGGGCCCGTTCCCGGGATTCTCACCGGCTCAGGCCAGCGACGGTTCGGCCTCGCCCGCCACGGCATCAGGCCCACATGACGGCTGCTTCACCTTTGTGAACAGTCCGGTTTCCACCGTCAGGCCCGGGCCGAACGCCATGGAGCAGATCCGTTCGTCCCCCTCCCGCGACGGAAGGTCGAGTACGTGTTTGAGGACGAAGAGCACCGTGGCGCTGCTCATGTTGCCGTAGTTCCGCAGCGTTTCGCGGGCCGGACGCAGCTGCTCGTCGGTGAGGTCCAGCCGGGACTGGACCTTGTCCAGGATGCTGCGGCCGCCCGGGTGGATGGCCCAATGGGTGATGTCGCGGTAGGCGAGTTCCCGCAGCGAGGGGTCGCGTGCCAGCAGTGGTTCGAGCGCGCCCACGATGTGGTCGTCGATGATGTGCGGCACATAGTTGCCGAGCACCATCTCGAAACCCTCATCGCCGATGTTCCAGGCCATCGAGTCTTCACCCACCGGGGTCAGGACCGTCTCGAAATGGTCCAGCTGGAGCAGCGGCGGGGCTTCCAGGTCCTCGCGGGCCGTCACGACGGCGGCCGCCGCGCCGTCGGCAAACAGCGCGGATCCCATGATCGTGTCGGGATCGTTGGAGGTCCGGACGTGCAGGGAACACAGCTCAGCGCACACCACCAGCACAACCGCCGCCGGGTCCGCCTCGCAGAAGGACTTGGCTGCCCGGAGCGCCGGGAAGGCCGCGTAGCAGCCCATGAAGCCCAGGTGGTAGCGCTGCACCGCAGGGTTGAGGCCCAGGGCGCGGACGATCTTGTAGTCGGGGCCGGGGTTGAAAAAGCCGGTGCAGGAGACCGTGATGAGGTGCGTGATGTCCAGCGGGTCAATGCCGTCACACTTGGAAACGGCTGTGTCCGCCGCCTCGATGAAAAGCTTCGTTGCTTCCTCGGCGAAGAGGTTGTTGCGTGCCTTGGTGCTGGGGCTCCGCAGCAGGCCGGTCTGCGGATCGAAAAACTGGGGATTTTCGGTGGTGGAGTCCATGGTCAGTTCGCGGACCGCCGTGTACCGGGTGTCGATGGCGGCCGAATCAAAGCACGTGGACACAAGCCGTGAGCCAAGGCGGGTCAGCCCGGGCTGCGCCGCAAACACGTCGCGGGCCTCATGCTGGATGAGCAAAGTCGGCGGAACTGCAGTTTCGAGAGCTCTCACATAGACCGTCATTCGTTCATTCTTAACGAGAGCGCACGGTTAAGACAATGGATGGGACCGGTGGGTCAATGGACGGGACCCGGCTGCAACCGGGCAGCCCCGGACTGGACAACTCCGGCGGGACGTAGCACCATCACGACTGTGACCAGCAAACCCGCCGCAACACAGCGCCTGGACGATCTGGCGCGGCTGCGGCGCGTCCGCGACCGCATCGACAGGGAGTACGCCCAGCCGCTGGACGTCGAGGCGCTTGCCCGCGGCGTGAACATGTCCGCCGGGCACCTCAGCCGGCAGTTCCGGGACGCCTATGGCGAGCCCCCGTACACCTACCTGATGACGCGGCGCATCGAGCGGGCGATGGCGCTGCTGCGGCGCGGCGACCTCAGCGTCACGGAGGTGTGTTTCGCCGTCGGATGCTCTTCCCTGGGGACGTTCAGCAGCCGCTTCACCGAACTGGTCGGCATGCCGCCCAGCGCGTACCGGACACAGGCGGCCGGGGAGGCGGTGGGCATGCCGTCATGCGTGGTGAAACAGGTGAGCAGACCGGTCAGGAATCGAGAAGCGGTCACGTCCGGCCGCACCTAGACTGGCGGCATGAACCTCACCATTCACTGGACATTCCTTCCGCATAACGACGCCGACGCCTCCTTGGCGTTCTACCGCGACACCCTCGGTTTCGAACTCCGCAACGATGTGGGGTACGGCGGGATGCGCTGGCTCACCGTCGGTCCTCCGGACCAGCCCGGCACCTCGGTGGTCCTGGAACCGCCGGCGGCCGACCCCGGCATCACCGAGGAGGAGCGGCGCACTATCACCGAAATGATGGCCAAGGGCACCTACGCCCGCCTTGTGCTAGGCACCCCCGACCTGGACGGCACCTTCGAAAAGGTGCAGGCCAGCGGCGCCGAGGTGGTCCAGGAGCCCACGCAGCAGGCATACGGCGTCCGCGACTGCGCCTTCCGCGACCCGGCGGGCAATCTGATCCGCATCAACGAGATCCGCTAAGTTATTTTCGGCCACGGCCGGCGGACGCTGCTGCGTCCGCCCGCCCGGGGGGGGGGGCCCAATAGCCCCCCACCCCCGTGCAAGTTGCGCCACCACCCCAACCACAAAAAAAAAAAAAAGGCGCGCGCAAACCGCCGGGGCCGCC
>NZ_JBHTXX010000047.1:1494-26188 GCF_042791415.1 Arthrobacter sp. NPDC056691 | reverse complement strand
GCAGCCCGTGCGACGATCGCCGTCCCGAACCAGGCACACTCCGGGTGGCCCGCCCCCCCCCCCGCCGGGGCCCCCACCCGGGGGCCCCCCCGCCCGCCGCCCCCCCCCCCCCGGCCGTGGTGCGGAGCCACTGTCGCCGCATCCCCGGTTCCTGTTGCCGCAACGACGCCAACGAACAAGAATCAGACATGGCGCGCGAAGCCGGCGGGCTCGGCCCACCACCGCTGAACAGATGGAGACACGATGACCACAACGACGAGGACGGACGCGCAGGCATCCGGACTGCACACCGCCGACGGCCATGACCTTATCCGCGTGCAGGGCGCGCGCGTGAACAACCTCAAGGATGTCAGCGTCGAGATCCCCAAGCGCCGCCTGACCGTGTTCACCGGTGTCTCCGGCTCGGGCAAGAGCTCCCTGGTGTTCGGCACGATTGCCGCTGAGTCGCAGCGGATGATCAATGAGACGTACAGCGCGTTCGTGCAGGGGTTCATGCCGACGCTGTCGCGGCCCGAGGTCGACGTGCTGGAGGGCCTGACAACGGCCATCATCGTGGACCAGGAGCGGATGGGGGCAAACCCGCGCTCCACCGTGGGCACCGCAACCGACGCCAACGCGATGCTGCGGATCCTTTTCAGCCGGCTGGGCCAGCCGCACATCGGCTCGCCGAACGCCTACTCCTTCAACATCCCGACGGTGAAGGCGAGCGGAGCGATCACCGTGGAGCGGGGGAACAAGACCAAGGCGGAGAAGGCAACATTTAACAGGCTTGGCGGCATGTGCCCCCGCTGCGAGGGCATGGGCAACGTCAGCGACTTCGACCTCGCGGCGCTGTATGACGACAGCAAGTCGCTCGGCGGGGGCGCCCTGAGCATTCCGGGCTACAGCATGGACGGCTGGTACGGCCGCATCTTCAGCGGAGCCGGCTTCAACATGGACAAGCCGATCAACAAGTTCACCAAGAAGGAGTTGCACGACCTGCTCTACAAGGAGCCAACGAAAATCAAGGTCGAGGGCATCAACCTGACCTACGAGGGCATCATCCCCAAGATCCAGAAGTCGATGCTGTCCAAGGATGTGGACTCGCTGCAGCCGCACGTTCGAGCCTTCGTGGAGCGGGCCATCACCTTCACGACGTGCCCTGACTGCGGCGGCACCCGGCTCAGCCAGGAAGCGCTGTCATCGAAGATCAAAGGCAAGAACATCGCCGACGTCTGCACCATGCAGATCACCGACCTGGCCGACTGGATCCGGGGCCTCGACGAGCCGTCCGTGGCTCCGCTGCTGGCCGGGCTGCAGCACCTTTTGGACTCGTTCGCGGAAATCGGCCTGGGCTACCTCTCGCTGGACCGGCCCTCGGGCACGCTGTCCGGGGGTGAGTCGCAGCGCACCAAGATGATCCGCCACCTGGGCTCGTCCCTTACCGACGTCACCTACGTCTTCGACGAGCCCACGATCGGCCTGCACCCGCATGACATCGAGCGGATGAATTCGCTGCTGCTCCAGCTGCGTGACAAGGGCAACACCGTGCTCGTCGTGGAGCACAAGCCGGAGAGCATTGCCATCGCCGACCACGTCGTCGACCTCGGCCCGGGTGCCGGCACCGGGGGCGGCACCGTCTGCTTCGAGGGCACCGTGGACGGACTCCGGGGGAGTGACACCATCACTGGCCGGCACCTCGATGACCGGGCGCAGCTCAAGGCGTCGGTGCGCTCCGCTTCCGGCGCGCTGGAGATCCGCGGTGCGTCGACGAACAACCTCAAGAACGTCGACGTCGACATCCCGCTCGGTGTGCTCTGCGTCCTGACCGGCGTGGCCGGGTCCGGCAAGAGCTCGCTGATCCACGGCTCGGTCGCCAAGCGCGATGGCGTGGTGGTGATCGACCAGGCCGGCATCCGCGGTTCGCGGCGCAGCAACCCGGCCACGTACACAGGGCTGCTCGAGCCGATCCGCAAGGCGTTTGCCAAGGCCAACGGGGTGAAGCCTGCATTGTTCAGTTCCAACTCCGAGGGCGCCTGCCCCACGTGCAACGGCGCCGGTGTCATCTACACGGACCTGGGTGTCATGGCCACCGTCGAGACCACCTGCGAGGAGTGCGACGGCAAGCGGTTCCAGGCGGCGGTGCTGGAGTTTACGCTCGGCGGCCGGAACATCGCCGAGGTGCTGGCGATGTCGGTGGCCGAGGCTGAGGAGTTCTTCGAAGACGGGGACGCACGCACCCCGGCCGCCCACAAGATCCTCGACCGGCTGGCCGACGTCGGGCTGGGTTATTTGACCCTCGGCCAGCCGCTCACCACGCTCTCTGGCGGTGAGCGGCAGCGGCTCAAGCTGGCCGCGCAGATGGCCGACAAGGGTGACGTTTACATCCTCGACGAACCGACCACCGGCCTGCACCTTGCCGACGTCCAAAACCTGCTGGGCCTGCTCGACCGGCTCGTCGACTCGGGCAAGTCGGTGATCGTCATCGAGCACCACCAGGCGGTCATGGCGCACGCCGACTGGATCATCGACCTCGGACCGGGCGCGGGCCACGACGGCGGCAAGATCGTCTTCGAGGGATCGCCGGCAGATCTTGTTGCCGGCCGTTCAACGCTGACCGGCGAGCACCTCGCAGCGTACGTCGGCGCCAGCTGACGGACCAGCGCGAGCGGACACTTGCGGCCTGAATTCAGGTGATTCCGGGGCCGCAAGTGTCTGTTCGCGGGTGGGTTATGCCGGGCCCGGCAGAACGGACAGCCCGTCGGCGACAACCCTGCCGTGGTGGATGACCGTGCGGTCCGCGCCGCGGTCCATGACGGTGCTCGTGACGGTTTCGCCGTCGACCAGGACAATGTCCGCCGCGTCCCCAACGGCCAGGCCGGGCCGGTCGTCCGGGCCCGTGAGGCGCTGGATTGTGCGATCCATGATGGAGGCACCCCCGATGGTGGCGATCGCGGCGCAATGCTCGATCAGCCGGTCCTTGCGCAGCCGGTGGGTGAAGGCAAGCTGCCAGGTGCGGTCCAGCATGTCGCAATTGCCGTACGGGCTCCAGTAGTCCCGCTGGCCGTCCTCGCCCAGCCCGACCCTGATCCCGGCGTCGGCCATCTGGGCGAGGTCGAACTGCGTACCGCCGCTTGCGGGGGCGACCGTCGCCCACGCAATGTCCAACCCGGCCATCTGCTCGAGGAGCCGGGCGGTCACGTCGGGGTGGACGTTGGCCAGGTCGTAGGCGTGGGAGAGGGAGACGCGCCCCTCCATGCCCAGTGCCCGGGTGCGTTCAAAGATGAGTTCCGCGCTGAATACGCCGAGGTGGCCAGGCTCGTGCAGGTGGATGTCGACGTCGACCCCGTACTTCTCTGCCAGGCCAAAAACGATGTCCAGGTGGCGCGCCGGGTCCCGGTCCAGCTGGCAGGGATCTATGCCGCCGATGGTCGTGGCACCTGCCCTGAGGGCATCCTCAAGCAGGGGCACGGTCCCGTCCTCAAGCAGGAGTCCAGCCTGGGGGAATGCCATGATCTCCACCGTTGCCGCGTGGGCGAAACGTTCCCTGGCGGCCATGACCGCTTCGAAGCGCTCCAGCTTGCAGTCGACGTCGATCTGGGCGTAGGAGCGGACGCGCGTGGTGCCCCGCGCGATCATCCGTTCCAGTGTTCCCGCCACCAGCTCCGGGTAGGGGATGGGCGTGTCGCGCCAGTTTTCCCGGTCGTTGCACATCATGTTCCATACCCCGGGCGCCCCCGTATGCTCCCGGAACGGCAATCCGATCCGGGTCGAATCGAGGTGGACGTGGACGTCACTGAACGCCGGAATGGCGATCCGGTTACGCCCGTCCACTGCGTCACGGGCATTCCCGGCACCATCGACGGCGCCGCCCGGCGGGTGAAGGGCAGCAATCCGCCCCTCGTGGACCTCGACGTCCACAGCGTCGCCGCCCCACGGGCGGACATTGCTGATCAGCATGGTTGTTCCTTTCGGCCGGTACTGGAAGTTCATGGCAGCCTGGGCGAGGGCCGCCGCGGCTACGAAGCTCGCCGTGAACGTTATCAGGGCGACGACGACGATCTTCCAGCTCAGTGAGCGGAGCGCCTTTACGTCCCGGCCGTGCTGCATGCCGATCAGGGCAATCATGGGCGGGCCAGCAAACCGAACGTTGATGTTCTGCGTGGCGGAAGCTCCATTAGGTATACCAAAAGACTGTAGGCGCATATCCATGGAGAGGCAAGTCACATTTTGCTCGAGGCCTGGCAACACAGGCCGCGGCGCACGCCGAGGGTCGGCGGCTGTTCGGCCGGATGCGGGCATCAGACTCCGAGCGGGACTTCCGCCGCCGGGAGCCGGACGAGCCGTTCCCGCCCTCCTAGCGGCCGGCCGAAATCGCAGCGGCGGCCGCTGGTTCGATAAGACGCAATCACCATTGAATTGGTATACCAAACACCGTATGGTTGGGACATCCGATCCCGACTGCAGCTAGCTGGGAAAGCCCGTCCATGCTCTGCAGTAACCCAGACCCTGACCGGCTCATGTGGCCCCGCTCATGCGTCCCGGACCATCCCCTTGGAGAGAACAATGTGCCTGCACGACCACACCCCGGCAGCCCTGCCCGCAACTGCCGTCCCGCGCCGCGGCATCCTGGCCGGGGCAGCGGCACTGGCTGGAATCTCGGTGGCCGGCCTTGCCGCCCAGCTTGGAAACGCCCCCGCCGCGACGGCTGCAGGCAATCCTGCGAACTCCCGCCGCCCGGAGCGCCCCGTTTCACCCCCACCCATGATCATTGAAGGCGGCACCATCGTGGACCCCAAGACGGGCGCTGCAGTGGAAGACGGCGTCCTGGTGCTGGAAGGTGGAAAGGTCAGCGCCGTGGGCAGCCGTGACGAAACACGGCGTGCTGTGGCCGCTCTGGCCGGCAGGGCCCGTACGGTGGACGCCTCCGGCCGCTGGGTCCTTCCCGGCCTCATCGATGTGCACGTGCACGCCAATGCGCTGTCCGATGCAGCGACCATCCTGCACGGCGGGGCGACCAGTGTCAGGAGCGGCTCGACCAGCTTCTACCAGGACGTCGCCCTCGCTGCCTTGCCCGAGTGGGCGGCGGGTGCATCGCCCCGGATGACCCCGGCAGGCTTGTTCATTTCACCCGAACTGGGGGAGTCACTCCTTGCGGACCCGGACCTGGCGCCACTTGCATCCCTGCGTGGAGGAGTGACTGAACCTGCGGACCTCGCCTACCTCGCGGGGGTCAACCTGAAACGCGGCGCCCAGGTGATCAAGACCAGGGCAAATCCGCGCGCTGGCCTGCCGGAGCAGGACCCCCGGGAACTCGTCTACAGCTACGAGCAACTGTCTGCGGTGGTCAAGGCGGCAGGCAAGGCGGGCGTGCTCTGCCACGCGTACAGTGCGGAGGGGATCGACGGCGCGGTCCGGGCGGGCGTGCGCAGTATCGAGCACGGCGTTTTCGTCAGCGAAGCGACCATCTCCCGGATGGCCCGGCGCGGGACGTACTTCACGCCCACCCTCGACGCCATCACCGGCATGTCAGGCTCATCCAACCCCGTCCTTGCCGCACGGGGCCGGGAATACACGCCCATCATCAAGGAGGCGGTGCGGGCTGCCCACGAGGCGGGTGTGACGGTGGTGGCAGGCACCGACTCCTTCGGGTCCGAGGTGACTCCGATTGGCACCGAGGTGCGTCTGCTCGCGGAAGCCGGGCTTTCACCGCTGGATGCCCTGAGGGCAGCGACAGTCAATGCCGCCGCCCTGCTCGGCCGGAGCGAGGACGCCGGACGTTTGCTGCGCGGTTCCTATGCGGATGCCGTGGTTGTGAACGCCGATCCGCTGACCAGCGCGTCAGCCCTGGAGCAGATCCGCGCCGTGGTGGCACAAGGCGTCCTGGTACGGAACGACCTCTGATTCAGCAGCCAGGTCCGGGAACCCTGCGCACCCACCATCCGCCCTCTTCTCCAGAAAGCATTCATGCCCCTGATTCTCACGGCCTCCGAGCTCCAGAGGCTGGCCGACATGCCCGGGACCATCGCCGCCGTCGAACGCGCCTTTGCCGGTCTCAGCCGGGGCACCGCCGCCCAGCCCGCGCCGGATACGCTCCTCCTGCCGTCCTCCGATGCGAGGTTTTTGCCCATGGCGGCCCTGTCCGGCGTCGAGGAGCTGGCGTCCGAAAAGCTGCTGGCGGACATCCCGGAGAACCGGGCGGCCAACCTGCCAGCGCAGCGGTCCACGACACTGTGGCTTCCTTCTGCCACGAAATTTCCCGGTACGGGCTCAACGTCACGCGGGCGGCCGGCGTTCAGGAAGCCGTGGAAGGTGCCGACGTGCTGTGCACCCTCACGCCGGCTGTTGAGCCTCTGGTCAAGGGGGAGTGGTTCCAGCCCGGCCTCCACATAAACGCCGTCGGATCACGCCCCCGGCCGGTCCAACCGGAAATTGATTCGGCGCGCATGGTGCGCGCACGGGTTTTCGTGGACAGCCTCGCCACGGCAAAGGCCAAGTCCGGCGGCCTGGTCATTCCGGTGGCCGAAGGCGTGATGGGCTTCGAAGACGTGGAAGCCGAACGTGGCGGCCGGGACAAAAGCCGGGCGCCTGGGGGATAAGGACGTAACCTTGTTCAATTCGGTGGGTATCGGTCTGCAGGATCTGGCAATCGGCCGGTTCTTGTATGACGCTGCCCTCAAGCAGGGGATCGGCACCCATGTGGAGCTGAACAACTGAGACGGGCGGATCCATGACGCCGGGAATAGCGGGAGGCAGCAGTGACAGTCCAGACGGAATCTCCCGCGTCCTCGGCGGACGCTACCCGGGCGCGGATCCGCGAGCTGATCATCTCCGGTACTTTTGCGCCCGGATCCCGGCTCAGGGAACGCGAGCTGTCCCAGGCCCTGGATGTCTCCCGGGTTCCCGTCCGGGAGGCGCTCCAGCAACTGGAAGCCGAAGGCTTCATCGACACCTCGCCCCGGCGCGGGGCCACGGTCAAGCAGATCACGCTGCGGGACGTCAACGAACTCTTTGACGTGAGGCTAAGCCTTGAAGTTCTGGCGGCGCGCCTCGCGGCCCAGGCAGCGGCACGTGGCCAGTCGTCGTCGCGGCTGAAGCTGGTGATGGACCAGGCAGAAGAGGCAACCTTGGGCCGCGATGAGGCACAGATACCGCTGCTGAACACGGCCCTGCATGCAGAGATCGTTTCGATGGGGGGCAACTCGCTGCTGGAGTACTCCATGAAGCCCCTGCTGGGTCGGATGCAGTGGCTCTTCACCCTGACCGGCCACCGTGATCCGCAGGTACAGTGCGCCGAACACCTGAGCCTGTGCCAGGCTATCTATGACGGCAAGGCAGAGCTCGCGGCGGCGCTGGCCTTTGCCCATGTTGAGCTTGGCCGTGCACCCTCACTCCAGGGGCTGGCGGGACGCCTGCCTGAGGGTTGAGCCGGCGCCGAGCGGCCCGGCTTAGTAAGCCAACTTATTGAAGACTCAACCAACTAGCTGTATATGTAAGGCTCAGCGGGGGGACGCACCTTGCCGCGAGACTTTGGGGGATCCATATGAATTTGCAGCAGAGGGACGATCCTCGCTATCAGCACTTAAAGAAGATTGCCGACCTATTGGATTGGGCCGGCGATCTCGCGGGTGCAGAGTTCACGGATGAGTCCCGCGAGGCCTACGCCCTGGCGCGGAAATTTCACGATCATGCTGACTCGCTTGGGGCAGCGGCCGCTGAACGCCGCGCGTCAAGATAGGCTGCCGGACGGCACCCGAAGGCCAGGGGCTGAAAGTGTCAAACATTATGTCAAGTTACCCCGGCAGATGCGTCCTCTTAAGCGTGACGCCCGAACAATCACGCCCGGCCACGCCGGGATGCGGGCGGATGGGTGGCGGCCCGGGATTCCTGACGGGCTTTGCCCAAAGGGTTTCTGCTGGACCACGCACGACGTGAACGTCCGTAGACAAAGATCAGAAACCGACGCGGCTCGGATCCCGTCGAGGCGTAAGCGGCCGGCGAGCACTCTGGGGCAGCAACTTCTTGACCGAATTACGTCCAAATCCTACGGACACACATCTGAGCTGCGGGCCTTTCGGCGCCCACTTCTGCAAGGCTGAACAAAACGCCGATAATCAGCATTATGTAAAGTAAAGTCACGAACGCTGCATCGGACGCTCGATCGACCCCTCCGCCGTCGCCGCGCCCAGATCGATGATTCGCCGGCTGGCCTACTCGGCAGTTCGCGCCGGGCGCCGTCTACTACGGAAACGCCTGTGACGCGATTTACGGCACGAGTCCACGGAACACCTAGACGTGACAGCGACCTAAGTGGATTAGCCCTTCGGAGATCTAAGCCGCGTGAAGCAGGTCGCCCTGCACGCCGCCTCCGACCGTGGCTTGTCGTGGAGATGGCTTGGACCGACGGGTACCGCGAGGCCTTGGACCCCTCCCCCGCCAAGGGGCTAATTATTCGAGTCGCAACGTCTGCCGTGGTGATGCTGCGGCCGCGCGTGCCATTTCACCGGGGGGCGCGATTCTGCGGGGAATCTGGAGTCTTCCAGCTCAAGCGTGATGGCTGCTGCGGACCGCCTGCGGTGCACAAACAAAGAACAGCGGCTGCTCCACCTGGGCGAACGGCACGACGAGCCACCGACCACCATAGAACTCGACGTACGAGTCCGGCGTGCACCTGGCGAAAGCTTCTTCGCGTGTCATCGTCATTCCTTTCACCATAGGCTTTTGCGTTTTCAGGAATTTCATCACCGTCAGAACCCTTCAGCTCAGACATCGTTCCGGCGTCCCCGAGTGATACTCTTAACTGTAGACCTTCATTGATAAAGGTCAATAGACATTCAAGGTTAAATGTCACTTCATCGGGAGCCTCAGTGGTTACTTGGAAAGAGCAACTCGCCTTCGCACCTCTGGAGAATGCCGACCGCGGCGAGGAGGTCGGACGCCGGCTTAGGCACGCCATCGAACTCGGTGTACTCGAAGACGGTTCCCAGCTGCCGAGCGAAAGCTATCTTGCGTCCAGGATGGGCGTTTCCACTTTGACACTGCGGGCCGCACTTGCCGAGTTGCGCGGGCTGGGACTTGTGGAGACCCGACGCGGCAAAGGCGGCGGAAGTTTCGTGAAGGCCAACACCGGGGACATCGCCCGCGTGCAGCGCCAGTCTCTTGCCGCCTATTCCCTGGAAGACCTGCGGGATTTGAGGGAATACCGCGCCTTCTTGGCCGGCAGTGCGGCCGCGGCCGCCGCGACTGCCAACCGGACCCACCGGCTCTCGATGGGACGCCTCGTGCACACATCCGTCGAGATCCGGGACTGCGAGCATCCGGCGGACGCGATCCGGGCGGACAGCAAGTTTCACATCGAGCTCGCGGCCAGCTCCGGGTCTGTGAGACTCACCCGGCAGGAAGTCGCCCTGCAGGCCGAAGTAGGCCCCCTGATCTGGGTAAACCCGGCCGGCCACAAGGACGCGGCCGCAGAAGACCACACTAAAATCGTGGAGGCGATCAGGAACGGCGACGTCGCTGCCGCCCGAGCGCTGGCCGAAGAACACATCAGGCGGGACATGAACCTGGTCATCGACGAGCGAATGGAGATGGAACGAATACCGACCGATGCGCCGCACGGCCCAGCCTCCAGCGACGACTCAGTGGCCGCCATCGAATCACTCGCCGCCATGTTTTCCGGAACGGCCTCCACATCAATGCGCGAGCTCGAGCAAGCGGTGCGTGCGAGCATCGGGTCCGGAGTCAGCAGAGACAGGGCCGACTCGGACATCTATGGTGCGGCCCGCAGAGCGGTGGCCATCGGCGTTCCACTCCTCTACGGGACCGGCTTCATCGCCGAGCAGTCGTATTTCGGCGAGAGCTGGATTGCCTGGTGCTATACGCCAGCGGGTCCGGAGTCGCCACAGCGGCTCTACATCGACATGGACCTCTACGACGTCGTCACAGCGCCGTGGCGCCCCGACGATACCGCTGATGACACCACCATCCACACCAGTCACGCGTACGTCGATGCGAGTGGAACGAACGAGAACATCATCACGTTCAGCAAGCGAGTCACCATCGCTGGAGACTATGTCGGAGCCGTCGCTGCCGACATACGCGTTGGCCAACTCCAGAGCGCGTTCGAGCCCCTCCTCCGGCCGTTGCCGCCGAACACCTGCATCGTGGACCAGCACGGTGCGATCATCGCAACCAACACGGGCCGCTTCGTTGGCGGAACCATCCCCGTAGCCGACCAGGTTGCACGTCGAGCCCTTCCTGGAGTCCCGTGGTGGCTTTGCATGGGACTCGCCGGAGAAGATGCAAGCCCTGTAACGAGCCAATGAGGGGCCTGCGCTGACGCGCCGCGGATCGGGGCTGCCAATTGAAGCTTCGGCCAAGCCTTGCACCCACCGGGTCCCGGGTCAGCGGGTGTGGACCCAGCCGATGCCGCCGCCGAAGCGGATGCTGCAGCCGCATACGGCGCAGGACCATTTGCCCTGAACCCATCGGCGTTCGGTTATCTTGCGGCAGGGGCTGATTTCCGGGCCGTCGGCTTCGGCACTGGCCCGCACCATCGCGGCCAGCATGACCCGGACATCCGTCTCGTAAATATCCATCGCGTGGAAGTCGCGCAGCTCGCAGCCGCCCCCGCGCAGGCACGCCCCATCGTGGAGCCGGCGGGCGATCGAAAGCACCGCCTGGTCGTTGACGGTGACGGTCAGGACTGGGGCGGCGAAGCGTTCCGCGGGGCAGCCCCGGGGCGGCGGATGATCCGCAAACGAATCGTCGATCAGGTCGTTTATTGTGGCGGTCATCGCGTGCTCCTGTGGTTGTTGTTGTCCCCCTCGCCTGCGGCATCCTGTGATGCCAGTCACGTTCCTCGTTTGAAGCAAAAGTACGCCACTTTAAACATCTAGTCCAGCCTTTTTTAGCAATCAAAATTTCTAGGTTGATGGCGCGGGCATGGCTTTGGGCACAGAGCCGAGGCCCGTAGTCGGGAAAGTTGCAGCCAAAGCCGGTTAGGCTCGCCGAAATCTCGAATGAAAAGAGTCGCAACTGAGGTTTTATAGATGACACTCCCCCGCCAGTGCGTCTGGGGACGAGCAGGGAATCCCCCATCCAATGGAATGCACTGGCACCCCGGGGAGAGCGGGCGGACCCATTCATTACCGGTGGATACGATCAGCCACCTCCGGCGTAGAAGTCGCTGAGTACTCCAGCAAAAATGGGACGCAGCTGGTTTGGGTCGACGATGCCGTCAGCAGCCCGGAGAATGGCGGCGTCGACGTCTGCCAGGAAAGCCTCGGGTGTTGCATGGCTGTCCGGAACACGAATCATCCAGACGTATCCTCTGGGACGCGGCGGCAGGCCGGCGTCTCGGAGAAAGGTGTCGATGTCGTCATCGACTGCTTGCCGGTCAGCGGCCGTGAACGGTTCGTCGAAAGGCTTCCGCCAATCTGCGCTCCCAGTGTGGCCGGACACCGTCCTGCCCGCGTCAGAAGAGCGGCGGCGTCGCAGGTTCCCGTCGCCGGCCGCCCATCCCATCAGGGCTCCCCAGCCGTTCTCAGACAGCTCAGCCCATCGTGCTGACGGCTCGGACTCCTGTACGTCATTCCACATGGTTACTCCCTGCCGGCGGTGAGGCGCGTGACGCTGACTCCACAATGACGGGCCGCACCAGATCGCGCCAGGGAAAAGTTTCTGCCGCAGAGCCCGCAGGGTCTCCCGGCGGCGGGTTCCCTAACGCGGGGGCGGAACATAATATTGATGTGCTGGAACGACGGCCCCTCACCAAGTCTGGCCGGGCGTGGTGCCGCACACGGCCAGGCGCCTGCCACTTCTTCCTTAGTCGGAGGGCTCGGATGGGCTCAAAGAATCGCACCTGGAGGCGAGCCGCCTTCGCTATCGTCCTCGCGGCCTCTGGCTGCACCTACACCACGGACGACCCCCAACCGTCGCCGACATCATCGGATGCGTTCGCGTCATTGGAGCGACAGGTCCAGTTGTTCATGTATCAAGGGGCGGTGGCCGCCGTCGTCCAAGTGCGCTGGCCGGAGGGCGAGTGGTCCAGGGCATACGGCGTGCGCGACCTCGAGTCCGTGACCCCGGCGCAGACGACCGACCGAGTAGAGGTTGCAAGTGTCACCAAAACCATGACAGCCGTGGCCGTGCTCAGGCTCGTGGACGACGGCCTCATCGGCCTCGACGACCCTGTCAATGACGTTATTCCCGGGTTCACGGCCGCGCTCAAGCCTCCGGGTCCGATCACCGTGAGGCAGCTGCTTAGCCACACATCCGGTATGCCGGAGGTAAACGATGCACTGCCGCACGACGTTGACTTCCGCCCTGTCCTCGCCCGGACACTGACCATGGAGCGGGCTCTCAGGCTAGCCGGGACCCTCCCCTGGACCGCGGCCAGCGTCGGGTCCTTCATGTACTCAAACACGAACTATATCGCTCTCGGGCTCCTGATCCAGACACTGAGGCACAAGCCGTTCGTCCAAGTCATGCGTGAAGAGGTCTTTGACCCGCTCGGCCTGAAGAACACCAGCCTGGACCGAATTGACCTGCACGAGACCGGACTCTTGCACGGCTACGTTACCCTCCGCGGTGAGCGGATCGACACCACAGACAACACCTTCGCTAGCGGTTCTCCGGCGGCGGGGGCGGTGTCGACAGTGGCGGACTTGAACCTCTTCATGGCCGCCCTCTTCCAGGGACGGGCCGTCTCGGCGGCGTCCTTGCGGGAGATGAAGACAAGTCCCGGCTTCCTTGGGTATGGGTTGGGGCTGTGGCAGCACGGGGACGGTTGCTCGCCCGCGAAGCGGCAAGAGGGCCGTGGCAACTTCTGGGACTACCAAACGGTCGCAGTCAGCAGCGACGACGGGCGGTACCAGGCCGCCATGACCGTCACCGTGCCGCCGATGCCCACCGAGTTCGAGGACCCGTCCAGCGCGAACAGGCGTGACCTCCTGAATGGCCAGATCGAGTCCACCCTCAACGAAACCCTGGACAGGCTCTGCCAGCCGGCCACCAATGGCGCACGGCAGTCATAGGTCAACCGCTTCGAAAACTCACGGGTCAGTGTCAAGGCCATGTTCACGCACACGGTCGAGCCACTCTGTGACCAGGGCCCTGATGAGGCCGGGCTGCTCGTGCGGCAGCGCATGACCGGCGCGGTCGAGCACTGCGAATGTAGCCCGCGGATAGTGCTCCAGCAGATCCCATTGACCGGCGTACCCAACCATGGAGTCCTGGCGTCCGGTGACGATAAGGACGGGGCCGAAGTATGGTGGACCCCCTTCGGGACTGCTGCTGAACCGCCAGTGTTGGCCGACGCGCTCAAGCCCGGCTTCGTCGACCAGACCAAGAGCGGGGACGACGTACTCCTTGTACCGCTCCAGCATGGCCTGCGTCTGCACGACGAAGTAGTCGCGGAAGACGGTCTCTTCGGCCGGATCAAGCGTCCCGGGCGGATCGGCTGAGGTCCGGAAGACCCGGTGCGCAGGAAGATCCCGGACGTTCTCACCCAACGGACAGATCAACGCGAGCCCTGTCACCTGCTCCCGGCACCTGCCGGCGATGGCGCGGGCATAGTAGGCTCCGGCGGAATGGCCTATGAGCCGGAACTCCCCCTCACCGATCACACCATCGATAAACTCGAGCAGGAGGTCAAGAACGTCGTCGGCACTCTCCAGCGCGCCAGACGGTGTGTGCCCCATGCCCGGCAGATCCGGGTAAAGTCGCCGACAATCCGGTAGCTCGCTAAGTATTGGCTCCATGGCACCGACCATCTCCCGGTGATCCACGCCGGCACCGTGTAATACCAGGATCGGAGCACCGTCGCCGTACTCGACATAATGCACTGGTATTCCGCGCGCTTTGTACTCCACGGCGTCAGCCTAATTTTCGGGGGCCGACGGTGGAGGTCGCATACTCCGGCCGCCCGCGGGGCCGGTACGTCTGAATGGTGATGCCCCGGGACGTGATCCGCGAGCTGACCAGCTCGAGCGCCATATCTGGACCCGAATCGGGGAAGAGCCGCGTGCCCTGGCCGACAACGACGGGATAGGTAACCAGGTCGAGCTGGTCAACCAGGTCGTTCGCCAGCAGCCATCGAACGAGGGCGCCGCTGCCCGGGACCAGCAACTCGCCGTCGTGCTTCGCCTTCAGTTCAGCCATGGCAGTGGCAAGGTCGCCGCTCACGACAGTCGTGCCCGCCCACTGCGGATCGACGAGGCTGGTGGACACCACGTATTTGGGCCGGCTGTTCAGCGCGGCGGCAATCGGGTTCGTTTCAGGATTGGGCATCGCTCCCCAGTAGCCCGCGAAGATTTCGTACGTCCGGCGGCCAAAAAGGAACGCGTCCGCGCCGCCGTACACCTGGTTGAGATAGTCCCCTGCTTCCTCGTCGAGAAGCGGGATGGCCCATCCGCCGCGGTCGAAGCCGCCGCTGCGGTCCTCGTCCGGTCCGCCCAACCCCTGCATCACGCCGTCAACCGAGATGTTGGTCGTGGTGGTCAACCTCATGTCGTGTCACCTTGTCGAACAGCGGCCGCGGACCCCTGCCGGATCTGCGCTACCGGCTACAGACAAGCACACTTGCGGTAGCCACGCGAGGGCAAAATGGGGACGGGCGCCCGCCGCCCGGTGGCTAGGATGTGCATGTGAAGCAGCAAACCCATCAGTGGCAGGCCTCCGCCGGCACGTCCGAGGTGTCCCCCGGTGTCTTTTTCGTCGAGGGCCCGGCGTCAAACTGGATCGTGGTCCGCGACGAAACCGGATTCATGATCATCGACAGCGGGTACCCGTCCGACCGTCCCCTGGTCCTTGATTCCATTCGGCAGCTGGGCCTGCGTCCGTCTGACGCCCGGGCCATGCTCATCACGCACGGCCATGTCGACCACACCGGGGCAGCGGCCTATTTCTCCGAAACATATGGGACACCCATCCTGTGCGCGCCGGAAGAGCTGGCCCACGTCCAAGGCAGGGAAAAGCACCAGGTCACGTTCGGCCAGGTCATCGTCCGCGCCTGGCGGCCCCGCGTGTTCCGTTGGATGGTCCATGTCATCAAGGCGGGAGCCCTCAAGGCGACGCCGGCAACGGATGCCCGGGCCTGGAGCGCAGCCACGCTGAGGAAGCTTCCCGGAAAGCCGGAAGCCGTTCTGCTGCCGGGGCACACCCCGGGCAATGTCGTGATCCAGCTTCCTGAAGCCGGTGCCGCCGTGGTCGGTGATTCGTTCGTCAGCGGCCATCCGATCAGCCGGAGTCACGGACCCCAGATGCTGCACCCGATGTTCCACACCGACCCCGCACAGGCGCTCGCGGCCACCCACAGGCTGGACGAGATCGACGCCTCGGTAGTGCTGCCGGGCCATGGCGCCGCCCTCCGCATGCCGCTGGCCGACGCGCTGGCAGCCCTGCGCGGCTAGCCCGGCCCGGTGGCGTTCCGCCCGCCCCAAGAACGACGTTGCTAAGCAGTCTCCTGGGAACCGGGGCCGGCAGGAGCGGAACGGTGATTCACCTCGGCAGTCAGCCTGTCGATCCGGTCGACGGCGGCGTCAAGGTTTTCGATTGTCGACCACAGGGCAGGCTGCTCTTCCCGGATCTGTTCAGGCGTGCGGCCGGCGGAGGTGAGCGCAGCGAGGTCGAACCTCACGTTGGTCCGCGCTCCGGTCACCGCTGCCCTGAGGGCCCCGAATGCAACGACGACATCGGCAACAAGTGCTGCATTTCCGTTGGAAGACAGCCATTCCAGGTCCGCAATGGCGTCGATTGCGCGCTCGCCGAGCACGGCAGAGGCCTTGGCCGCAGCTACGGATGCCCGGTGTATTGCGTCCTCCCGTTCCGGGCCCGGATCCAGCCGGAAGGCGGCGCCGAAAGCCCGGGACGCTGAAGCATCCTCATCGGCCAGCCGAAGGGCAGCCTCCCGCAGCGAACGCACCCGCGCGTGAACGTCGGCCAACTCCTGACGCCGGCGCCCGTCAGGTTCCGTATATCCGGCGACCATCGATGCCAGGGACGCAGCGATGGCAAGCATGACGCCCGCCCCGGCGCCACCGCCAGGCGAACCGACGGACTCCGCCAACGCCTGCGTCCACTCCTCAACTGTCGAACGCTGGGTCGTTACCGGCGTCGAATCATCACTCATGGCACCAGTCTGCCCCAGGACGCTCTTTCTGCTCAGCCGAAAACAATTGGGAACGGACGCTGACAGAAAAACGGACGACGGCGGGACCTCCCGCCGTCGTCCCCCGGAGACTTTTCCAGATCCGGTGCTACCGGTAGACACGCACCCAATCGACGATCATCTGGGTTTGGTTGGTGATGGTTCCGTCCGGGAACCAGTCGAGCTGAAGGGTCTGGTGCATTCCCACAGGCGGCAGATGGGCCGGATTGGTGTCGATGTACCACGGGACACCGTCGATATAACCGGTGATTCCGGTCCGGGTCCATTCAACGGCGTAGTTGTGCCACTGGGTAAGGTCGAGTGCCTTGGCCGCCCGGGTCTGATAGTTGGACCGCGTGCAGGCGTAATGCAGGCTGAACTTGATCACGTTGACATTGCCGAGCGCCTCCGCGTAGTCAACCTCGGCGCAGTTCGGCGACTTGTTGTCGTTGGGCCACAGCAGCACCACGGGGTGATATTCCACGTCCCGGACAGTGGTCCTCATCCGCGTTTCCCAGCGGCCGTACTTCTGCTGGGCGAACGTGGCCGATACCCCGCCCGTGGTGCCATGGGAGTCACCTGTGATGAAGAGCGCCCCGCTGGCAACTTTCACTGCCTTCGGGCTGCGGATCCCGTTGCCAGCGTGGCCCAGGCTGTCGTACACCTTCCACTTCAGCGGGTTGGGCGGTCCCAAATAGTTGAACTCATCACCGGCCACCACCGGACCCCAGTTTCGCAGGACGGCGGTCTGCACGTTCGGCACGACAGTCGCAGCGAACGCCCCGTCCCCCTGCCCCACGGAGAAGTCCTCGTTCAGATTAATGGCCACCACATTCAACACAACGGCAGCGATGATTGCCGTTGCCAGCTTTCGCCTCCACAGCATGACTTCACCTCGGTTTGCAGCCTTCGCAGCGCCCCGCCCAACGCAACCTGTTCAGTACCTTGGGCACAGGGTACTGAGCCCTTCTTGGGAAAACCTTGAGGTTTTTGGGTCTGGGCCGGCTGGCCGGGGAACTACCCGCCGTTGTAAGCCCGCTGGAGTTCGGCGATATCCAGCTTCTGCATGCCCAGCATGGCCTGGACCACGCGCTGGGCCCCGGCCGGGTCCGGCCCGTTAATGAGCTGGCTGAGAACTTGCGGCACTATCTGCCACGAAACGCCGTACCTGTCCTTGAGCCACCCGCACTGGCTCTCACTCCCGCCGTCCGTAAGGGAGTTCCAGTAGCGGTCAACCTCTTGCTGCGAGGCGCAGTCCACCACGAAGGACACTGCCTCGCTGAAGGAGAACGCCGGTCCACCGTTCAGTGCCTGGAATACCTGGCCCTCGATTTCAAATTCCACGACGACCGCCTGGCCTGCCTGCCCAGAACCGCCCTCGCCAAAGCGCGAGACGCTGGTGACCGAGGCATTGTCGAAGACGGACACGTAGTATTCGGCCGCTTCCTCCGCCTGGTTATCGAACCACAGGCAAGGTGTGATTTTCTGCACGCTTTCCTCCTCCGTGAGGCCGAAGCACGGTCCGCCCTGAGACTAGTCCCGCCCAGCGCCGGGAACAACGGGCGCCGGCGGCCTGACGCTGGCTCAGGCGGGTGTCCCGGCGTCGGACGAGTGGCTCACCAGCCCTACGGTGTTTCCTTCGCTGTCCCGGATGAACGCCATCCATTCATCCGTGCCCGCGGGGCCGAGCCGTGCATCATCGTGATGGAAGATCACGTGCGGGGCACCAGTCACCTCCACTCCCCTTGCCTCCAGCTCCGCCACGTGTGACCGCACATCCGCCACGTTGAGGTAGATCAGCGACGACGGCGCTCCCCGCTCCAGCAGCAGCCGGACGCCGTCGAGATCAAAGAACAGCAGACCCGGCGGGTCAAAGACCGCCGCCGGCGCAGTGCCCAGCAGGGCGGAATAGAACTCCGCCGCCCGGTCAAGGTCCTCGGCATGCTGCGCGATCTGGGTGAGCTTCACCAGGCCTCCTTCAGGGTGCACATGGGTTCCTGCCTGACATCGTCACTGGATCTTCCGGTCAGGGCAAGACCCGGCAAAAACGGATAGGCTCGGAAGCATGCCTTCCACAACAGACCGTTCCGGAACACGGGCGGTTCCGGCGCCGACGGCCGCCGCAGCCGCGGCGGATTTCATTCTCATCCTGACCTTCGCCGCGATCGGCCGCGACGCCCATGCGCGCGGTGAATCACTGACCGGCATCCTGTCAACTGCCTGGCCTTTCCTTGCCGGCGCAGCCGTCGCCTGGCTGCTGCTGCGCGTCTGGCGGCGGCCATTGGCGCTATGGCCCGCCGGGGTGGCCGTCTGGCTGGGCACCGTGGCCATCGGAATGGCGCTGCGGGCGATCACAGGACAGACAGTGGTCCTCCCGTTTGTGATTGTGGCCCTGCTGAGCCTGGCCGTGTTCCTCCTCGGCTACCGCCTCGTCGTCGCAATCGTTCTCCGCCTGCGCGCACGCGGCCGCGCCTGACTCCTCGGGGCCGGGACACCCGGCTGCGGCCCTGCGGGCTGCCACCCATGTACCAGCGAACTCATGTATTAGGCTGGCAGCACAGCCAACAGATCCGGAAGGGTTCATAGTGATCACCGCATTCGTCCTGATCAAGACAGACGCCTCGCGCATCCCCGAAACGGCCGAGGAAATATCCGCCATTGAGGGCATCAGCGAGGTTTACTCCGTGACCGGCGAATGGGACCTGATCGCAGTTGCACGCGTGGCCCAGCACGAAGACCTCGCGGACGTCATCGCCGACAAGCTGTCAAAAGTGCCCGCCGTCGTACACACCACCACCCATATCGCCTTCCGTGCATACTCACAGCACGACCTCGATGCCGCATTCGCGCTGGGGTTCGAGGAGTAGTCACCGTCTGATACAAGAACGGAGGGCCATGCACCTGCATGGCCCTCCGTTCTTGTCTGAGACCGCTATTTTGCGTTTTCGGCCTGCGAGAGGCTGACCCACTTGTCGAGGACGGCAGCGGCTGCGCCTGAACCAATGGATTCCGCAGCCCGGTCCAGCGCAAGCCTCATGCGCTCAGTGAGCGGACCGTCGGCCTGAAGGTCGTAGGCCACGAGTCCCGCCGCCGCGTTCAGCAGGACGGCGTCCCTGACCGGACCGGATTCCCCGGCGAGGACGTTGCGCACGACGGCGGCATTCGCCTGGGCGTCCCCGCCGCGAAGCTGCTCCACCGTCGCCTGACGGATCCCCAGGTCCTGGGGAGAGAATGTCTGTTCGGTCACCTCGCCGCCGCGGATCTCCCACACAGTGGACGGTCCGGTGGTGGTCAGTTCATCCAGGCCGTCGCTTCCGCGGAACACCAGGCCCCGGCTTCCGCGCCGCGCCAGAACGCCTGCCACCAGCGGCGCCATGCGGGCGTTCGCTACCCCCACTGCCGAGGCCTGCACCCGGGCAGGGTTGGTGAGGGGTCCCAGGAAGTTGAAGGCTGTGGGGATCGCGAGCTCACGCCTGGGCACCGCCGTGTGGCGGAAGGACGGGTGGAAGACCTGGGCGAAGCAAAAGGTGATGCCCGCTTCCTCGGCGTTCCGCGCAACGTCAGCGATGGGGAGGTCGAGCCGCACCCCCAGCGCTTCCAGGACGTCCGCGGATCCCGACGACGACGACGCCGCCCGGTTGCCGTGCTTAACCACCTTTGCGCCCGCCCCGGCGCAGACCAGTGCGGCCATGGTGGAGATGTTTACGGTGTTAAGTTGGTCACCGCCGGTGCCCACGATGTCCAGTTTTTCGCCGGTGATGGAAATCGGATTGGCATGGGACACCATGGCGTCAACGAGGCCGGCAATCTCCTCCACAGTCTCACCCTTGGCGCGCAAAGCCACCAGGAAACCGGCGATCTGGACGGGCGTGGCGGCCCCCGACATGATGGTGTCCATGGCCCATGCCGTACTGTCCGCGCTCAGGTGTTCGCCGTTCAACAGTGCCGAGATGAGGCGCGGCCAAGTGTTGCCTGCCGCCGGTGCCGATACCTGAGAAGTCACCTCCTGATGCTATCGAGGTGCCCCTCGCAAAGACCAATGTGAACGCCGCCGGGAACTTTTCAGCGCGATTTCGCGTCTTTGTAGAAAAAGTCTCCGCAAAAGGCGGTTTGCGTTGGGCAAGCCGAAGTTTTACAGACATAATGTCTATGTGACATCTGCGACCCATGCCCCCAGTACCCCTGCGCACCCCACGCTGAACCGCCCAAATATGGTCTCCGTAGGGACCGTTGTCTGGCTCTCCAGCGAGTTGATGTTCTTCGCCGGCCTCTTCGCCATGTACTTCACACTCCGGTCCACTTCCGGCCAGATGTGGGCGGAAGAGACGGCCAAGCTCAACTTCCCCTTTGCGCTCGTTAACACCATCGTCCTCGTGGCAAGTTCCTTCACTTGCCAGATGGGCGTATTCGCCGCCGAAAGGCTCCAGCCGCGACGCAGCGGCGGGCCGCTCCAGTTCACCCGCTGGGGCATGAACGAATGGTTCACCCTGACCTTTCTCATGGGCGCATTCTTCGTTGCCGGCCAGACCACGGAATACGCCATGCTGGTCTCCGAGCACGTGTCGCTGTCCTCGAACGCCTACGGCTCCGCCTTCTACATGACCACCGGCTTCCACGGCCTGCACGTCATCGGTGGCCTCGTCGCCTTCCTGCTCATCATGGGCCGCTCCTTCGCCGCTAAGAAGTTCGGCCACTTCGAGGCGACCTCGGCAATTGTCACCTCTTACTACTGGCACTTCGTGGACGTCGTGTGGATTGGCCTCTTCCTGGTCATCTACGTCCTCAAGTAAGCCAGGCTTTTCTCCCTCTTCTCCAAGAGAACGAATTTCAAGAAGCGGCTCACGGAGCCGACGCACGATCGAATAAAGGAACCACCACGTGAAGGCACTCTCGCAGAAGCGACGTCACCCACTGGCAGCAATAGCCCTGCTGCTGATGGGCCTCCTCCTCACTGGTGGGCTGTACGCCGTTGCCACCACCGTCAACGAGGCCAAAGCCAGCACTGCAGAGTTCACCGCCAGCGATACGCAGGAAGGCCAGAAGCTCTTCGAAGCCAACTGCGCCACCTGCCATGGCATGGGTGCCAGCGGAACGCAGGCCGGTCCCTCACTGGTCGGCGTCGGCGCCGCCTCTGTTGACTTCCAGGTCGGCACCGGCCGCATGCCCATGCAGATGAACGGCCCCCAGGCCTACAAGAAGCCGGCCCAGTTCAACGACACCCAGACCCACCAGCTGGCCGCGTACGTTGCTTCGCTGGGTGCAGGTCCGGCCATCCCGGCCGACGAATACCTCGACGAAAAGGGCGATGCAGCCAAGGGTGGCGAGCTGTTCCGCACCAACTGCGCCATGTGCCACAACGCTGCGGCTGCGGGCGGTGCACTGACGCGCGGCAAGTTCGCCCCGGCGCTGGCCGATGTCACCGGCAAGCACATCTACGAAGCCATGGCCACCGGACCGCAGAACATGCCGGTGTTCAGCGACTCGAACATCACCCCTGAGGGCAAGCGCGACATCATCACCTTCCTGAAGCAGATCGAAGCCAACGGCTCCCCGGGCGGCGCAGACCTGGGTGCCCTTGGCCCCGTTTCAGAAGGCCTGTTCGTGTGGATCGCCGGCCTGGGCGTCATCATCGCCTTCACGATCTGGCTGACGTCCCGCGCGTCCTAGCCAATCCGGCACAAAAGAATGTCCTGCTGATCACTCAGCAGGTTTGGAACTGAACATTAACTCGGCAAAGGCCGAGACGAGAGAAGGATGAGGCGAATCATGGGCAACCATAGTGACGGCAGTCCGAACCACTCGGGCACCGTAGCTACGGCTGGTCAGCATGAGGTGGAGAAATTCCAGGATCCTGGAATTCCCCCGCACCGCTTGCGCCTGGCTGACACGGACCCGAAGGCCGCCAAGCGGGCAGAACGGCAGGTTGCTGCACTGTTCGCAATCTCAGTCGTTGGCACCATCATCTTCCTGGTGGCGTACTTCGCCATAGATTTGGGAGATGACTCCAGTGTTGCGACGATCCGGCTGCAGAATGCACTGCTCGGCATCGGAACGGCGTTTGCCATGCTCGGCATCGGCACCGGCATCGTGCACTGGGCCAAGGCCCTCATGCCGGACCACGAAGTTTCCGAGGAACGCCACGCGATCCGCACGGAGGACGACCGCCAGGCTGCGGTCCGCATCGTCGACGACATCGTGGAGGAAACGGGCATCAAGCGCCGTCCCCTCATCCGGAACACCCTGCTTGGCGCCGTGGCACTGGCACCCCTGCCGGCCCTCGCCATCTTCGGTGACCTCGGACCGCGCCCGGACGACAAGCTGGCGCACACCATGTGGGCCCCGCTGGACGGCAAGCTCAAGCGCCTTACCCGCGACCCCGATGGAACCCCCATCAAGGCCTCGGACGTCACCATCGGTTCAGCCTTCCACGTCATCCCTGAGGGCCTCAACGAACTGCACGAAGGCAAGCTCAACGAGAAGGCCAAGGCCGTCGTTCTGCTGATGCGCCTCAACCCGCAGGACCTCCACATCTCTGCAGGCCGCGAGAACTGGAGCTACAACGGCATCGTTGCCTACTCCAAGATCTGCACCCACGTCGGTTGCCCTGTTGCCCTCTACGAGCAGCAGACGCACCACCTGCTGTGCCCGTGCCACCAGTCAACCTTCGACCTGACCCAGGAATGCAAGGTTATCTTCGGCCCGGCCAGCCGCCCGCTCCCCCAGCTGCCCATCGCAGTTGATGATGAGGGCTACCTGGTCGCCACCAGCGACTTCAAAGAACCTGTAGGACCAAGTTACTGGGAGCGTGATGAGCATGAGCGCAGCACCAACAGCTGAAGCCCCCGCCTACGTAGCCAACACCAAAGTCGGACGCTTTACTGACTTCGTCGACGAGCGCGTCGGCGGTTCGGGAATCCTCCGCGAATTCGGCCGCAAGGTATTCCCGGACCACTGGTCCTTCATGTTTGGCGAGGTGGCGCTGTACTCCTTCGTCATCCTGCTCATGTCGGGAACGTTCCTGACGTTCTTCTTCGATCCGTCCATGGCGGAGACGCACTACGCCGGCTCTTACACGCCGCTGAAGAACGTCGAAATGTCCGTGGCCTACAGCTCTTCGCTGGACATCTCCTTCGACGTCCGCGGCGGCCTGTTCATGCGCCAGGTCCACCACTGGGCAGCACTGCTGTTCGTGGCCTCCGTGGCAGTGCACATGCTCCGCGTGTTCTTCACCGGCGCATTCCGCAAGCCCCGTGAAATGAACTGGGTTGTGGGCGGCGTCCTGCTGATCCTGGCCATGGCTGCCGGCTTCACCGGCTACTCCCTCCCCGACGACCTGCTGTCCGGTAACGGCCTGCGCATCATCGACGGCGTGATCAAGTCGATCCCGGTGATCGGCACCTACATCTCGTTCTTCCTCTTCGGTGGAGAGTTCCCCGGCACGGTCATCATCAGCCGCCTCTACACGCTGCACATCCTGCTCGTGCCGGCACTGATCCTGCTCATGATCGTCATCCACCTCTTCATGGTGGTTGTCCACAAGCACACGCAGTACCCCGGCCCGGGCCGGAACGACCGCAACGTCGTCGGCTACCCGCTGGGCCCGGTCTACGCTGCGAAGGCAGGCGGCTTCTTCTTCATCGTGTTCGGTGTCATCGCACTCATGGCTGCGTTCTTCACCATCAACCCGATCTGGAACTACGGCCCGTACGACCCCTCCCCCGTGTCCGCAGGCACCCAGCCTGACTGGTACATCGGTTGGGTTGACGGCGCCCTGCGCCTGATGCCCGGTGTGGTCAGCGGCTTCCACTTCGAATACATCATCTTCGGCCACGTCCTGACGCTGAACGTCCTGCTCCCGGCACTCGTTCCGGCAGGCGCAGTGTTCACCGTGCTGTTCACCTACCCGTGGATCGAACGCTGGATCACGAAGGACAACCGCGAGCACCACGTCCTGGACCGTCCCCGCAACGCCCCCACGCGTACGGCAATCGGCATGGCGGGCTTCACGTTCTACTGCGTCATGTGGGCCGCGGCAAGCTCCGACCTCATTGCAACGCACTTCCACGTGGCACTGAACGACGTCACGTACTGGCTGCGCGCACTGTTCTTCCTCGGACCGATCATCGCGTTCGTCGTCACCAAGCGCGTCGCCCTGGCCCTGCAGCGCAAGGACCGCGAAATCGCCCTCCACGGCCGCGAGACCGGACGCATCGTCCGCCTCCCGCACGGTGAGTTCATCGAGGTGCACGCCCCGCTGGACGAGTACAAGCGCTACAAGCTGGTTGGCTTTGAATCACTTGCACCGCTGCCCGCACAGCCGAACGAGCACGGTGTGGTGACCCGCAACGAAAACCGCCGCGCCAAGCTGTCCCGCTGGTTCTTCGAGGACAGGGTTGCTCCGGCAACGCCTGCCGAGCTGGAAGCCGGCCACGGCCACCACGAAGCTGTTGAAGCCGGCGAGGGACAGAAAACCCTCAGCCACTAGGCAGCGCCCCAAGCAGTACACAGAGAAGGGCCCGGCCCCCACCACCGCGCCGTAACAGTGGGACGAACCCAACCCCAAAG
>NZ_JBHTXX010000047.1:0-1484 GCF_042791415.1 Arthrobacter sp. NPDC056691 | reverse complement strand
TGTTTTTTTAAAAAACACCGCTACACTCTCGCCTGCCGCACCCCTTCTACACTCTGTCGGCCCGTCCCCCGCCGCGGGCCCCTTCTCTGTGCTCCGAACAGAACCCCTTTGCGGGCAGGAAGCCAGCCCGGCTACTGCTGACGGTAACCCGACGCGTAGTTCCGGGTTGGCCGAACGCCGGGCCGCTGCAGCGGAACCCACAGCTTGTACCGGTCTGCCCGGTAGTAGGACACCGAGTAGTCCACCATCGAGCGGGCGACAAAGGCATGCCGCTGGATCTTCAGCAGTGGCGCGCCGATTTCAACGTTGAGCAGCCGTGCGGTTGAGGGTGACGCAGCCGTGGCCTCGATCATGTCCTCGCCCCATTCCATGACCAGGCCGAACTGTTCGCTGAGGACGTTGTAGAGCGAGGTGGGCGGCTCGCCGTCGAGCAGCCCCGGCACCCGGTGGGCGGGGATGAAGTTCTCATCCACGCTCATTGGCTCGTTATCGGCCAGCAGAAGGCGCCGGAAACGCACCAGGGGTGTTCCCTCCTCCAGCTGGAGTTCCCGTGCCAGGAAGGCGCTGGCGGCGATCTGCTCAAAGCTCAGTACCTTCGCGGCCGGGACCATGCCGCGGCGCTGCATTTCCTCGCTGTAGGAGGTCAGCTTGACCTGGAGATCGAGCTTCGGCTTCCGGACGAAGGTGCCCAGGCCCACCACCCGTTCGATGACCTCTTCCCCCACCAGGGCGTCGATGGCCTGGCGGACGGTCATCCGGGCGAGGCCGAACCGCTCGGCGAGGTCCCGTTCGGAGGGTAGCGCCGAGCCCGGCGGGCAGGACGTCGCGATGTAGGTCCTGAGGATCTCACGGAGCTGGACGTAAATCGGTGTCCCGCTGGATCTGTCGATTTCACCGGCAATGCCGGCCACGTTAGCTGGCACGGCGGCCACTCCTGTATTGCAGTATCACAGTTCAAGGGTAAGCCTACGCGGCCACAGGTCTAGACCAGGCCAGCAAGCGGCAGGTTGACCTCACCGGGGCCGATATTCTTAAAGGCGAACAATTTAGAAAGACGACGGCGGCTTCCCCCCAAATGTGCCATCCCGTCCAAGACGAAGGAGTCCAGTTGCCCGTTCGTAAGGCAATAGTTTCTGCGGCCATCGGCCTGCACGCCAGGCCGGCAGCGGTGTTCGTCCGCGCGGTCACAGAGACAGGCTTGCCGGTGACCATCCGCAAGAACGGCATTGACGCCGTAGACGCCCGCTCCCTGCTCGAGGTCATGACTGCTGACTTCAACTGTGGCTGCGAGGTAGAGCTGGCGGTAAAGGAATCAGCCCTGCCGGTGGGCAGAAGCCTCGGTGAAGCCGAGGCGGCGCTCTCGGGTCTCGTCGAGCTGCTGGCGTCGCAGAAGGCCAGCTAGCGCCGGCCGAAAGCAGCGGAGCAACTTAAGCGCAGAACGACTTAAGCACAGAACGACGGCGGGCCCCACCATAAAGGTGGGG
>NZ_JBHTXX010000046.1:0-38578 GCF_042791415.1 Arthrobacter sp. NPDC056691 | reverse complement strand
CCTTGGAAGGTGACCGGCCGCCGTCGTTATTAATTACGTGCTGTTACCAGCCGCGTTCGGCGAGGCGGTGCGGCTGGGGGATCTCGTCGACGTTGATGCCGACCATGGCCTCGCCCAGGCCGCGGGAGGCCTTGGCGATGACGTCCGGGTCATCGAAGAAGGTGGTGGCCTTCACAACGGCAGCGGCACGCTGGGCCGGGTTGCCGGACTTGAAGATGCCGGAACCAACGAACACGCCGTCGGCGCCGAGCTGCATCATCATCGCGGCGTCAGCCGGGGTGGCGATGCCGCCGGCGGTGAACAGCACCACCGGGAGCTTGCCGGTGGCGGCAACTTCCTTGACCAGTTCGTACGGGGCCTGCAGTTCCTTGGCCGCGACGTACAGCTCGTCCTCGGGCAGGGCGGCGAGCTTCTTGATCTCGGCGCGGATCTGGCGCATGTGCGTGGTGGCGTTGGAGACGTCGCCGGTGCCGGCCTCGCCCTTGGAGCGGATCATGGCCGCGCCCTCGTTGATGCGGCGCAGGGCCTCACCGAGGTTGGTGGCGCCGCAGACGAAGGGAACGGTGAAGTTCCACTTGTCGATGTGGTTCGTGTAGTCGGCCGGGGTCAGGACCTCGGACTCGTCGATGTAGTCGACGCCGAGGGACTGCAGGATCTGGGCCTCGACGAAGTGGCCGATGCGGGCCTTGGCCATGACCGGGATGGACACGGCGTCGATGATCTGATCGATCATGTCCGGATCGGACATGCGGGACACGCCGCCCTGGGCGCGGATGTCGGCCGGGACGCGTTCGAGCGCCATGACGGCAACGGCACCGGCGTCTTCGGCGATGCGGGCCTGCTCGACGTTGACGACGTCCATGATGACGCCGCCCTTGAGCATCTCCGCCATGCCGCGCTTGACGCGGTTGCTGCCCGTCACGCTGTTGGCGGACGAGCCGGCTTCGTTGCTTACATCAGGTGTAGACACAAAAACCCCTATGGGTAGCTAGATGACCTTCGCCGGCAGTGCAGGCGGCACGGACATGCCGTTTTTGCACACACCGGATTACCGGATCCATTGACCGGGCAGTCCTAATACTAGTCCCACCGCGGCGGCCCGGCTTAATCAGGTTTGTTCGGAGTCTTCCAGCGACTGGACGCGCACGGCCAGGACGCGCTGGACCACCGTGACCAGGCTCGCCGCGGCCAGCAGCACCAGGGTCGCCAGCAGCACCACGGGCGGCAGTCCGGCACCGGTCAGGCCGGTGATCACCAGGACGGAAACCAGCCGTTCGGCACGTTCGGCAATGCCCACGTTCGCCTTGAAGCCGAGGGATTCGGCCTTCGCCCGGACGTAGGAGACCACCATGCCAAGGACAAGGCAGACGACGGCGGCAATGGCTATGGGGGTATCCGCACCGCCGGTGAAAAACCAGATGGCCAGGCCGGCAAAGAGGGCACCGTCCGCCAGCCGGTCCAGGCTGGAGTCCAGGAAGTTGCCCCAGCGGCCGCCAAGGTTCTGCATCCGGGCCATGATGCCGTCGATGACGTCGGAGAAGATGAACGCCGTAATGAAGACGGTTCCCCAGAACAGCTGGCCCAACGGATAGAACACCAGGGCCCCGACCACCACGCCGGCAGTTCCCACAATGGTGATGGCGTCCGGCGAGACGCCCATTTTCAGAAGCCAGCGTGCAAGGGGGGTGAACAGTGCGGTGAAGAACCCGCGGGCATGCCTATTCAGCATGCGTCTCCCCGGGCCACGCGTCGGCGACCTGCTGGCGGACCTCGTCGAGGGTCTGGGTGATCGCCTTGGTCTGGGCGATGATCGGGAAAAAGTTTCCATCCCCGCCCCAGCGCGGCACAATGTGCTGATGCAGGTGGCCCGCGATGCCGGCCCCGCCCACGACCCCCTGGTTCATGCCCAGGTTGAAGCCGCCGGGATTCGCCACCTTACGCAGCACCCGCATGGCGGTCTGCGTCAGCTCGGCGAATTCGGCCGTCTCCTCCACCGTCAGGTCCGTGTAATCGGGGACGTGGCGGTACGGGCACACCAGCAGGTGGCCGGGGTTGTAGGGGAACAGGTTGAGCACCACATAACTCGTGCGTCCGCGGCAGACGATGAGCGATTCCTCATCGCTGCGCGCGGGCGCAATGCAGAACGGGCAGTCGTCCTGGTCCTTGAACTGGTGCTGCCCGCCCTTGATGTAGGCCATACGGTGCGGAGTCCACAGCCGCTGGAAGGCATCCGGAACGCCGGCGAGGCCAAAATCGTCCGTTACTTCCGCGTCGCCCGGATAGCCCGACCCTGTGTTCTCCTGCACGTGTGCCCCCTCCGCCGCGGCTAGCTGGTCCGGTTGCGGACGGCGTCCACGATCCGCTGGACAGCCTCGGCAACGGGCACGCCGTTGTCCTGGCTGCCGTCCCGGAACCGGAAGGAGACGGCACCGGCTTCGGCGTCCTCACCGCCGGCGATCAGCACGAACGGGATCTTGTCCTTGCTGGCCGTGCGGATCTTCTTGGGGAAGCGGTCCGAGGAGATGTCCACCTCGGCGCGGATGCCGGCAGCCTTGAGCTTGTCGACGACGTCGAACATGTAGTCGTTGAAGGCCTCCGCCACCGGGATGCCCACCACCTGCACGGGAGCAAGCCAGGCCGGGAAGGCACCGGCGTAATGCTCGGTGAGGACGCCCATGAACCGCTCCACTGAGCCGAACAGGGCCCGGTGGATCATGACCGGGCGCTGGCGGGTGCCGTCGGCGGCCTGGAACTCCAGTTCGAAGCGCTCAGGCAGGTTGAAGTCGAGCTGGATCGTGGACATCTGCCAGGTCCGTCCCAGGGCATCCTTCGCCTGGACCGAGATCTTGGGCCCGTAGAACGCGGCTCCGCCCGGGTCCGGAACGAGCTCCAGCCCGGAGGCCTCTGCCACTTCGGCCAGGGTGCGGGTGGCTTCCTCCCAGGTGGCGTCGTCGCCGACGAACTTGTCCTCGTTCTTGGTGGACAGCTCGAGGTAGAAGTCGTCCAGGCCGTAGTCCTTGAGCAGGCCGAGGACGAAGTTCAGCGTGGTGGTGAGCTCGTCCTTCATCTGCTCGCGGGTGCAGTAGATGTGGGCGTCGTCCTGTGTCATTCCCCGCACGCGGGTCAGGCCGTGGACCACGCCGGACTTCTCGTAGCGGTAGACGGAGCCGAATTCGAACAGCCGCAGCGGCAGTTCGCGGTAGGACCGGCCTCGGGAACGGAAGATCAGGTTGTGCATGGGGCAGTTCATCGGCTTCAGGTAGTAGTCCTGGCCGGGCTTGCGCACGGTGCCGTCCTCGTTCAGTTCCGCGTCAATGTGCATCGCGGGGAACATGCCGTCCCGGTACCAGTCGAGGTGGCCGGATACCTCGTAGAGGTGCCCCTTGGTGATGTGCGGCGTGTAGACGAACTCGTAGCCGGCGTCCACGTGGCGCTGCCTGGAATAGTCCTCCATGGCCTTGCGGATAATGCCGCCCTTGGGGTGGAAGACCGGCAGGCCCGAGCCCAGCTCGTCAGGGAAGGAGAACAGATCCAGCTCGGCGCCGAGCTTCCGGTGGTCCCGGCGCTCGGCCTCGGCGATGCGCTCCTGGTAGGCCTTCAGGGCGTCCTTGGTGGGCCAAGCGGTGCCGTAGATGCGCTGCAGCTGCTGGTTGTTCTGGTTTCCCAGCCAGTACGCGGCCGAGGACCGGGTCAGCGCGAAGGCGTTGGAGATGAGCTTGGTGTTGGGCAGGTGGGGGCCGCGGCACAGGTCGCACCAGACGCTGTCCCCGCTCTTGCGGTCGACGTTGTCATAGATGGTGATGTCGCCGGCGCCCACTTCGACATTGACGCCTTCACCGGCGTCTGCGGCGTCGTTCTTCTTGCCCAGGAGTTCGAGCTTGTACGGCTCGTCCTTCATCGCCTCGCGGGCCTCCTCCTCGGACACCACGCGGCGGACGAACTTCTGGTTCTGGTTGATGATCTTGAGCATCATCTTTTCCAGGGTCTTCAGGTCTTCCGGGGTGAAGGGCTCCTCGACGTCGAAATCGAAGTAGAACCCGTCAGTGATGTAGGGACCGATGCCGAGTTTTGCATCCGGGCGCAGCTGCTGCACGGCCTGGGCCATGACGTGGGCGGTGGAGTGGCGCAGCACATTGAGCCCGTCGGGGGAATCGATGGTGACGCCCTCAACCTCGGCACCCTCGGGAAGGGGCTGGTCCAGGTCCTTGAGTTCGCCGTCGACACGGGCCACAACGACGTCGCGGCGCTCAAAGAAGAGTTCCGCGCCGGTGGTCCCGGTAGTCACCTTCATTTCTTCGCCATCGACGATGAGGGTGATCTGCTGGGCATCTGACACGGGTGTCTCCTATTCAAAGTTCAGGCTTCGTAGCTTGTGGCGTACGGGGACCACAGCCAGCCTCGTCAATGTTATCTGTTGCTCAAGTGGCGAGCCAAAGCGCCACGGCGGCGGCCAGGTGGAACACCGCGGACACTAAATGGAAACCGGGATGGCGGGTCAGCTTCCCAGGCCTGTGATGGCCAGGTTCCTGCTGATGCCTTCCAGGGGTCCCGGCTGCCTGATGTCCTCCTGGCCGGCAGGCTCACCGCCGCCTTCAGGGAACGGCAGGGTGTCCACCTGGCTGAGGTCCCAGGCCATGCTGGCGCTGAGGCTGATGCCGCGCGGACCGGTCCGCCGGGTGGTTCCCCTGATCAGCAGCAGCCGGGTGCCGAACAGCAGCGGACCGGCATGTTCCTGCGCCTCGTGGAAGAACACTGAATCCACACATCCGGTGCCGTCGTCGATGCTGATGAAGACCACCCGCCTGCCGCCGCGCATGGGCGGGGTCTGGGTGGCGATCCGGACGCCGGCCACCAGGACCTCCGTGCCGTTGCGCAGCCCCAGCAGTTTGTCGGCCGTGGTGACGCCAAGCCGGTCCAGGAGCGGCCGGTGGCTGGACATCAGGTGTTCGCTGACGTCAACCGCCATCAGGTCAAGTTCCGCCCGGACGTTCTCCACAGTGGTGGGCTCCGGCAGCCCTGCCTTAACGTTCCGCAGTTCGACATCCCCAAGCGGCAGCGCGAGCTGACCCTCAATGATGTCGGCGCCTTTCTTTGCCGGCTTGCTCTGCAGGCTCTGCAGGTGGTGGACAAGGTCTGCCCGGTTGGCTGTCCCGCCTGATTCCCGGTGCAGTGCGTCAAAGGCACCCAGTTGGGCGAGCCGCTTGATGCTGGGTTTGCTCAGCCTGGAGCGTGCCCGCAGGTCCGCCAGGGAGTCATAGGGTTGGCCGGCAACGATCCGCTTCAGTTCAGAACCGGACAGCCCGAAAATGCCATTGAGGCTCAGCCGGATGCCCAGCTTTCCCTGGCCGGGGCCGTCCGCGACCCGCTCCACCCTGTACTCAGCCCCGCTGCGGTTGATGTCCAGCGGAAGGATGGGGATGCCCATGCGGCGGGCTTCGGCAACGAGAAGGCGCTTGGGGTACATCCCGGGATCGTGTTCCCACAGGCCCGCGAGAAACGCCTCCGGATGGTGGGCCTTCAGCCAGGCCGACTGGTAAGTGGGCACGGCGAAGGCGGCGCCGTGGGCTTTGCAGAACCCGAAACTGGCGAACGATTTCAGGGTGCCCCAGACCTTGTCCACGATGTCCGGCTCATACCCCCTGGCTTTTGCCTCGCGGCGGAAAAACTCCTCAACCTGGCCTTCCTTCACTTCGTTGCCCAGGGCCCTGCGGAACTCGTCGGCTTTTGCCAGCCCGCAGCCTGTCATCACGTCAAAGGTCCGCAGGATCTGCTCATGGAAGACCGTCACCCCGTGGGTTTCCTGAAGTACCGGTTTCAGGTCCGGGTGCGGGTAGGTCTCCGGCGCGAAGCCGTGCCTGTGTTCGAGGAAGGGCCGCACCATGTCCGATTTCATGGGGCCGGGGCGGAACAGTGAGATGTCGATGATGAGGTCGTTGAATTCACGCGGGGCCATCTTGCCCACCAGTTCCCGCTGGCCCGGTGACTCGATCTGGAAGCATCCCAGCGTATGGGTGCTTCTGATCAGCTCATACGTCGGCTCATCATCCAGGGGCACGGCATTGAGGTCGATCAGGCCGCCTTCGTTGATGTAGTCCGGTCCGTTGCCGGCAGGGCCGACGGGATGGGCTCCGGCAGCCACTACTTCTGCCTTGGAGGGATGGATGCGGATGATCTCCCGCACGGCAAAGGCCATGGCGCTTTGCATCCTGACTCCCAGGACATCCAGTTTCAGCATGCCCATGGGGTCCATGTCATGTTTGTCGAACTGGCTCATGGGCAGGCCAAGGCCGCTGGGCTGGACGGGGGTCCGGTCCAGCAGGGTGGCATCTCCGAGGATCACCCCGCAGGGGTGCATGGAGATGTGGCGCGGCAAGCGGTCCAGCCGTTCGGTGAGGTCCACCAGCAGGTCCAACTGCTGGTTCTCGGAGAAGTTCCGCTGTTCCACCCGTCCGGCGAACTCGCGGAGTTCCGGTTTTTCCTCCAGTGCCTCCCGGAACTTCCGCGCCGAGAAGCGCCACAGCTGTTTGGCAATCTCGCCGACATCGCCGTCGTCCATCCCCAAAGCCATGCCGGCGTCACGCACCGCACCGCGAGCGCGGTAGCCGTTCTGCATGCTCATCAGCGTGACGCGCTGGGAGCCGAACCGGTCAAAGATCTTCCGGTAGACGTTGTGCCGCTCCGCACTTTCCACGTCAATGTCGATGTCAGGCAGCGTGGACCGGTCGCCGGAGAGGAAGCGTTCGAAGATCAGGTCATGCTGGAGGGGGTTTACCTGGCTGATGTCGATCAGGTAGTTGACCAGGCTGGAGGCCCCCGATCCCCGTGCCGCCGCCCGCACGCCCATGTCCAGGATCATGCGGGATACCTCGGCCACGGTGAGGAAGTAGGAGGCAAAGCCAAGGCGGGCGATGATCTTCAGCTCATGCTGCAGCCGGGCGCGCATGTCGGCTTCCGCCTTCCCGGAGATGCCGGGGAATCGCCGCGCAATTCCGGCCTCGCAGCGTTGGGCCAGTTCCGCCAGCGGATCCCCTTCAATGCCGATGACGGCGGCCTCGGGGACCACCGGCTGCTTCCAGCCCATGTCAGACTCGGGGTCCATGCGGCAACGGTCCGCGAGCGCCTCTGTCTGCGCGAGCAGCACCTGGAGATCGGCGGTCCCGTAGCCGGCGGCGTGGATAATTTCCTTGCCCAGCTCCACCATTTGGTCCGGGGTTTTCAGCCACCCCTGCCCATTCGGCTGGAGCAGCGGCGCGGCGCAGAGCTCGGGAAGAGACTTCAGCGTGCGGGCGGAATCCAAGACGTCGGCGGTGGCAGCCCCGTCCTCTTCGCAGTAGCGGACTGCGTTGGTAAGTACGGCCGGCACGCTGTACTCCTGGGCCAGTTTGAGCATGCGGACCGCATGGGCCGTGCTTAGGGGCTCCCCAGGTGCACTGAGGTGGGTGACGATCTCTGCTGCGATGCTTCCTGCCGGCATGGCGTCCAGCCAACCCTTGAACAGGGTGCGTGGCCGGAGGTACCGCCGGCCGCCGAGTGCCAGGCCGACGTCGGAATCCGGGCCCAACAGAACGGTGAGCACCGGTTTCAGGGTTTCCGGGTCCAGGACGCGGGAGGCGAGTTCCGCCCTGGTGACGGCAACGGGCACCGTTCCCCCGGCCTTGCCCGTGGTGCGGGCATGGGCGTCGGAGATCAGCCGGCACAGTGCCTTGTATCCTGCGCCGTTATTGCGTCCGTGCGCAAGCACCACGACACGCCCGGTGACGCGGTCTGCCGAGAACCGGGTTTTGGAAACCCGGGCATCAGGCAACCCGCCCTCGTGGTCCCCGTCGTCGTCGAACACCGACAGGTCCACGCCGACCACTGGGTCAATCCCTGCGGCCATGCATGCCTTGAGGTGTTTGACGGTGCCATACAGGCCGTCCCGGTCCGTGCACCCGAGGGCGGTTGCGCCCTGGGCGGCTGCAGCCTGGGCGAGTTCATCTGGCCAGGAGACACCATAGTGGGCACTGAAGGCGGTGGAAACGTGTAGGTGAGTGAAGCTCATGCTGATTTGTGTTGGAGTGCGTCTTTTGGCCGGAGGGCGTCGTGGATGCGGAGCAGCCGCCAGCGTCCGCTGCCGGTATGCCGCACCAGGTCAAGGGTTAGTGGTTCCGTCGGTTCTGCAGCCGGAGCTTCAGTCGGGGTACTTCTGCCCGCAGGCATGACCTGCACCCGCCAGATCTCATGGTCTACAAGCCCGGGGCCGCTCCCCAGTGGTGCACGCCGTTCTTCGGCCCACCACTGGCGGCGCTCGTACCAGCGCAAGGGTTCAGCACAGACCCGGTACTCCCTGCCGCCCCACCGAAGCTCCGCCGGCTCACCGGTAGGCGCGCAGACGACGTCAACAGACTCGCTGAACGTTCCCATGGGTGCCTCCGAATACCAATCTCATCCTGCAGAAAATACGCAGCAGAATTTACTCAGTGATTCGAATATGTATTCGAATAGTTCCAGTCTACGCCGGGCCGCAGACAAAACCTAGATGGGTGTGGACGGACGGCGGCTCACAGGGCAGGATGGTCCCATGAGTTCCAATGACGCGCTCCTGAAGCAGGTAAGCATCGCCGCCAAAGAAAGCACATTGGTGGCCAAGTTCGATATCGACGGCAACATTCCAGCATCGGGCGCCTTCGTGGTGGGGCTCGTGGCTGCCACCCCGGATTATTCACATCAACGGAGGCTGGGAATCGAGTTCATGAACGGCGAGGCGGTCTCGATCTACTCCTTCAGCCATGACGGCACGGAGGAGAACTTCGACCTCAGCAGCGTTGAGCACTCGGGCAACACCATCACAGGCAACTTCCCCATGAGCACGGTACTGGGGCTCGACAAGAGCCACCTCATGTCCGCGTTCAGCGAGGCCGACGGGCGGGAATTCCAGTCCGGCGTGCCCGTTGAGGAGAAGCTCTAGAGGGTCAGCGCCCCCGCGAGCGGCACCGGGCAGCAGCCCGATCAGCCGGCCCCGCGCCTCGGCGCGCCTGTCTGCGACCCGAAACCGGCCGCCGCCAGAAAACGGCTACAGCCAGAAACAGCTACGGCCAGAGACAACTGATCAGCTGTTGTCGTTGTGGATTTTCATCTCAAGCTCGATGAACTTCGAGATCATGGCCCGGTACGTGGTTTCCACGATGTCCGGGTCGATTTCTTTTTTTTCGGCGGCCAGGCGCACGTGCTCGATGACCCGCTCCACGCGCCCCGGGGCCCGCACTTCGGCGTCGTCGCCCTTCAGCGTTCCCGCGATGCGGATCAGGCGCTCACGGCGGGCAATCAGCGTGACGATCTGCTCGTCCACCTCATCCACCGCGACCCGCACGGCGGCGAGCTGTTCCCGGTCAGCCTGGGCATTTTTCTCGTCTCCGTGATTTGTGGGCATGATCATGACAGTATCGAACCATGCAGCCCAGAGTCGATTTTATTTCATTGGGAGTGCGCAGCGTGGCCGCCTCCCGGCGCTTCTATGTGGACGGTCTGGGCTGGCCGGTCCACCGCGAGGTTCCCGGCGAGGTGATCTTTATCCAGGCCAACCACGGCCTGATCCTCTCCCTGTGGGATGCCGGACAGATGCAGTCCGAGGCCGCCGTCGACGCTCCCGCCGCCGTTCCCTGCATCACGCTCAGCCACAACGTGGGCGGCTCCGAGCAGGTGGACCAGGTGATGGCACAGGCAGAGTCCGCCGGCGCCGCCGTCGTGGCCCCTCCCAAGACCCAGCCCTGGGGCGGCTACACCGGATACTTCGCCGATCCGGACGGCTTCCGCTGGGAGATTGCGTTCAACCCCACCTGGAGAGTGGACGACGGCGGCCGGGTCACCGTCTGATTGCAGCGTCAGAAAAGCGCCTCCACGGGCTCGATGAGCTCGGGCGAGTTGTTGCGGACGTTTCCCACGGCCTTGCCCACGGAGTCCACCCGCCAGCCGGCGGCAACCTCCTTCACGCCGGACCGGACGAGGTCCACCAGGCCGGCGGCGTCATCGACCTGCGGGTCCAGCCAGGCTGCCAGCGTGTCGCGGCTCATCGGCAGCGGGACGCGGTCGTGGAGCGCCGTAAGTTCGGCGAACACCGTGCCTTCTGTTCCCGCCGGCGGCGAGTCCGCCGTCATGATGGACATCGACAGCATCCACCGGCCGGGTTCACCCGGCGGCACGGACGGGTCCTTCCACCACTCGTACAGTCCGGCGAAGGCAATGGCGGACTCGTCCCGGGGGTGGACGTAGTACGGCTGCTTGCTGCGGCCCTCGCCCTGCTTCCATTCGTAGTAGCCGTCGGCCGGGACTGCGCAGCGCCGTGACTGCACCGCCTTGCGGAACGCCGGCTTTTCGAGGACCGACTCGCTCCTGGCATTGATCATCTTCGCGCCGATCGCCGGGCTTTTCGCCCAGGACGGCACAAGACCCCAGCGTGCGACGTGCAACTGGCGGACCGTGTCGCCGTCGATGAGCCGTTCCAGGACGATGGGCGCGCCGTCCGTGGGCGCAACGTTCCACGACGGCGGGATTTCGGTTTCGTTCTCAAGTTCGGCGTCGAATTCGGCCAGCAGGTCCCCCACTGCCCGGGCCATGACGTAACGTCCACACATGGCACCAGCATGCCATTGCAACAGAGGCTGGGGAATACCGGTGCCCGGGTTACGGTTGTGGGGAAGGAAACCGACAGGACCATATCAATCCGAGGAGAGCCCGTGGACTTTACCCCCGAAGACGGCACCATCACCATGTTCTCGACCACCTGGTGCGGCTACTGCAACCGGCTGAAGAAACAGCTGGACGCCCAGGGCATCGGCTACACCGAGATCAACATCGAAGAGGTCGACGGCACGGCCGAGCTCGTGGAGCAGATCAACGGCGGCAACCGTACGGTCCCCACCGTTCTGTTCCCGGACGGTACCGCTGCGACGAACCCGTCCGCAGCCGAGGTCAAGAGCAGGCTCGCGGCGTAGGGTTGACGCCCCAGCAAGATTCACAGCAGGAAGATTCAACAGCGAAGGCACCGGAGACCGGTGCCTTCACTGTTTCCGTGCCGTTGCTGTCGCAGGCTTCCGGCGGCTTCACGCCCACCGGCGAATCAGACCTTTTCGCCGATCCGGTCCTGCATCGGCGTGGGGGCGTGGGCTTCCTTGCGGCGGGGTTCCTTGCGGCGGGCCAGGAAGGCCCACAGCCTGGTCTCGTCCGCGTGGCTCCGGTGTTCCGGATGGTCCACAGACAGCGGCTTCCCGGGCGCAGCTTCCGGCGGCACCGGTTCCCGGTGCGCCTCAGGCTTTCGGACGGTATCCTTTCGGGTGTCCCAGCCAAAATCCGCCCGCGATGAATAGCACATCACCGACCTCCTTTTCAGCGGCTGTTCCTTAATCGTCCTCTCCTCAGCGTTTGAAATCGACACGTCAGGGTACGAAAAATCCGGGCCCGGCGGCGCTTCCGGCGATAGCCGGTCCGGCGCGTTCCAGTCCGAGCTCCTTCCCGCGTTCCAAAGGATTGCTGTGAATCCAGTTTCCCCGCAGATCGGCACCGTCTTTGTCCCCGTCAGCGATATCGAGGAAGCCCGCGACTGGTATTGCGGCATATTGGGCGTGCCCGCCGATGGGAAGGTCCTGCTGGACCATCTGTACATCCTCCCCATGGAGGGGGCCGGCCTCGTCCTGGACAGCAGGATCTACTCCCCCGGCGCCGTCTTCCAGGTTCCTGCATTCCACTTCAACGCCGCTGATATCCACGAGGCCCACGCGTTCATGACAACCCGGGGCGTGGAACTCACGGACGTCAACGACGACCAGTGGTTCAACTTCCGGGACCCGGACGGCAACGTCCTCATGATCTGCCAGATCCCTGCAGCCACGGAATAGCAGACCACCTGATCGGCCGCGGACGGAGCGCGCCGAAGAGACCCGTGCAGCCGCTACGCGCTAAGGCTGCTGAAGTCCGCCTGGCCCATCGTGGCGTAGTCCGCGTAGGTGCGGACCACCGCGTCCTCGATAGCCTGCACGTCAAGGCCGGGCACGAGGTCGTTGACCGCACCGGCCGTCGCAGGATCCCAGTCGAGCCCGAGGGCCGCATAACTGGCCGTGAGCACCTCGCGGATAGGCCCCGAGTTCTCCACCACGACGACGGAGCTGAACAGCCAGGCGCCGGACACCACACGCTGGGCTGTGCCCACCAGCTTGACCCGGTGCGCAGGGGCGTCCGGGGCGAACCCGTGGACGCTGTACTCACCCGGGCAGTACTCCCCCGGGATCTCTCCGACGGCGGCGCGCACGCCCACGCCCTGCAGGGCCCCCGCCAGCATTTCACCGAAAAAGGCGAAACGGCCTTTGGCTCCGGCGATCGCATCGCTGTGCGGCTCTACGTGGTCAATGATGAGGGTGCCTTCGTGGTACGCGGCGGCGCGGCCTCCCGCCTTGCGGATCAGCGGTTCGAACCCCAGGTCGCGGCACGCCTGGGCGGCGGCGCCGAAGCCGGGCAGGCGGGTGTCCCGCTGGCCGAAGGCAACACTGGGCGCTGGCCGGTACAGCCTAAGGGTTGGCCCGATGTCCCCGGCCCTGGCCTTGCCGAGGAGCTCGATCCCGAAATCAAGGTCCCGGACGGCGCCGAGGGACTGCTCCTGCCGGACGAGGGTCAGAGTCCGTGAATCAGCCCCGGCCTGCTGCATGTTGCTAAGCTCCCTTATGGTCATGTTGCAATTCCTGGTCGTCGCGGCTGCCTTCGCCGTGATCGACGCCCTGTGGCTGAAGTTCATGAACCCGTTCTACCGCAGCCACATCGGTGAATTGCTGGCTGACCGGCCCAATCTAGGGTACGCCGTGGCGTTCTATTTGATTTACATTGCGGGCATCGTTTTCTTTGCCCTGCGGCCCGCGCTCGACGGCGGCACCTGGCTGACCGCCGTCGGCCACGGGGCGGCGCTGGGCGCCTTCGCCTACGCAACGTACGACCTCACCAACGCGGCGACGCTCAAGACGTGGCCGCTGCAGCTCATCGTCGTGGACATTGCGTGGGGCGCCCTCCTGACCGCCCTGGCCACGCTGGCGGGCTGGCTGGTCTTCCACTAGGCAGCCAGCGGTCACCAGGCAGCCAGCGGTCAGCTCTTCCGCAGCGTGAGGATCTGTTCCGCCCGTCCGAAGGGGCCGGACAGGTCGTGGAGCACGGTCGAGGTGAGGCCGATGCCGTCAGCGCCGAAGGACACGGCGTTGTCCAGTCCCAGCCACTCGCCTTCCGGCCGCCGGTACATGTGGATCTGGAGGTCGAGGTTGGGGAACGCGTAGCTGTCCTTGCCCGGAGGAACCCGCGCGGCAATGCCGTTGGCGGTGTCCACCAGCCCCATCAGCCGTGCCGTGTCCGTGCTGTCGTTACCGTCCGTCAGCGGATGGTCCGTGCGCAGCCATACTTTCCCGGCGCCGGGCCGGTGACCTTCTGCCACCCTCATTTCCAGGGAGCGGATGTACCCTCCCGGCCACACGCTCGCGCCGTCGTAGGGCTTGCATTCGTCCGGTGACGGGATACTGCCATCCTCGACGGCGGCCACCGCGGAGGTGTCGCTGGTGATCATGCGCCAGGCTGTCACCCTGATGGCAACGCGCCCGGCCGCCACCAGCTCAGCCTGCAGCAGCTCGATGGTGCGACCCGGGCGAAGGGTCGTGGTGACGACGTCAAATTCACCGCCGGGGATCAGTCCGAGAATCTCGTAGCTGAGCCTGGCCATCCGCATGTCGTCCCGGGGTTCGTGCCGGTCCAGCCGGTCGGCCAGGAGTCCCGATGCCGGGGCCATGTGCTGTTCGTGGGCGTTCCAGGCCCCCTGGGCGTGGATGGTGGAGCGGAAGCGGCCACCGCCCAGGTCCAGGTAGTAGAAGTCGCCGTCGGCGAGTTCCGGCAGTTTAGGCGGTTCAGCAGTCAACGTTGACTCCTTCAAAGCGTGGTCGGTTAATCCCGGTTCACTCTATCGCTTCAGGCGTACAGAGCGGCCACAGGCCCCGCCCCGGACGCTTTCACAGCTTCCTCAAATGCCCGGCTCACGGCCGGCATAAGTCAGGTCCATACAAATGATGCATGACCTCACAGCAGAACTCTCCCACCGAAGAAGTCCAGCCAGGCGGAGCCCATCCACAAGGCGAAACCAACCAACCCGGCGAAGCGCGCTGCCCCGGTGAGCCCGGGCCGCCCGGCCCAGCCCGCAAGCGCGGCAAGGCCAGGCCGACGCGCCGGGCCATTCTGGCCGGCGCACTGGCGCTGACGCTTTCCGCTGGCGGCGCAACCGCTTGGGCGCTGGACCGGTTCGTGGTTCAGCACGTGGAAATCTCCGATGTTTCCGCCTACGAGGCAGCCCAGGGCGCGTCCTCCGACGCCACGACGGTAGGATCGTCCGCCTCCGTCAGCGACACCTCGTACACGGCCGACGGCGCCAACATCAACATCTCCACGGTGGTGACCGGCAGCGGTGACAGCAAGGTCACCTACTACGTTGCCGACGTCGTCCTTGACGATGCGACGACGCTCAAGTCCGCGTTCGCCAACGACAGTTTCGGCGAGAACATCACCCAGACCACCTCTGAAATAGCGGCGGCCCACGATGCAGTCTTCGCCATCAACGGCGACTACTACGGCTTCCGCGACACCGGCATCGTCATCCGCAACGGTGTTGTCTACCGGGACGAGGGCGCCCGCCAGGGGCTGGCTTTCTACCGGGACGGAACCGTGAAGGTCTACGACGAAACCGCCACCACCGCTGAGCAGCTGGTCTCCGACGGCGTCTGGAACACGCTGTCCTTCGGGCCGGCAATCGTCCAAGCGAGCGAGATTGTGGACGGCATCGAGGACGTCGAGGTGGATACCAACTTCGGCAACCACTCCATCCAGGGCGAGCAGCCACGCACCGCCGTAGGTCTCATCGGCACCAACCACCTGGTCTTCGTGGTGGTCGACGGCCGCAGCCCTGGCTACAGCGCCGGCGTGACCATGACGGGCATGGCACAGATCATGAAGGACCTCGGCGCGGAGACGGCGTACAACCTTGACGGCGGCGGCTCCTCCACCATGTATTTCAACGGCGGACTGGTCAACAACCCGCTCGGCGCAAACCGCGAGCGCGGCACCTCGGACATCCTGTACATCGGCAAGTGAGGTCCCGCCATGATCATCCTGATCCCCGCCTACGAGCCGGACACCCAGCTCCTCGAAGTGATCGGCGCGATCCGCGCGGCAGACCCCGCCCTCACCCTGGTCGTCATGGATGACGGCAGCGGGCCGGCCTACGGGCAGATTTTCGACGGCGCCCGCCGGGCGGGCGCCCACGTCATCAGCCATGCAGCGAACCGGGGCAAGGGCGCTGCGCTGAAAACCGGCTTCCACTTCATCCTGGACCGTTTCCCCGGCCAGGCCGTGGTGTGCGCGGACAGCGACGGCCAGCACCGCGTTGTGGACATCCTGCGCGTCGCAGAGCTCGCCGGCACGGACGCCACCGCCATGGTGCTCGGCGCCCGCACCTTCGCCGGCGACGTTCCCGCACGCAGCCGTCTCGGGAATGCCGCCACCAGGCTGCTGTTCCGGCTGGCCACCGGCGAGCGCATCGCCGACACGCAAACAGGCCTCCGCGGCTACCCGGCATCGATGCTGCCGTGGCTCCTGACCGTCAGCGGCGAGCGCTACGAATATGAGCTGAACCTCCTGCTCGAGGCCAAGGCGGCCGGGTACCGCATAGCCAGCGTGGGCATCGCCACCATCTATCTGGACCACAACTCCGGATCCCATTTCCGGCCACTCGCGGATTCGGTGCGCATCTATGCCCCGCTGCTGAAGTTCCTGCTGTCGTCCTTTGCCGGTTTCCTGATCGACACGGTCGCCTTCCTGGCCCTCAGCGCAGCCACCGACTCGGTCCTGGCGGCCGTCGTCGGCGCCCGGGGCCTGAGCGCCACGGCCAACTTCCTGATCAACCGCAGGCTGGTGTTCAAACACGGACGCGAGAAGCCTGCCGGCGCCACTGCAGCGCGGTACTTCGCCCTGGCGCTCGCCCTGCTGGCGGCCAACTACGCAGTCCTGACGGCGCTCGCAGGCGCCGGCGTCGCGGACCTGCCGGCCAAGCTGCTCACCGAGATCGCCCTGCTCGCCGCGAGCTACGCCATCCAGCAGCGGTTCCTGTTCCCCGCAGGTCATAAACCAGACCTTGTTCCGGCACAGCCCCGCCACAGCTTGGCCGTGAATCGTAACAAGTAGCCCACCACGAGACTCCGGAGAACCCCATGAACCACCTGATACTTATCGCCGCAGACGTCATCGCCATCTGCGTGCTCACCTTCGCCCTTTACGTCCGGCGCCATCGGCGCAGGGACCTGGCCGTCTCCTACCTCGGGATGAACATCGGCGTCCTGGCCGTGGCCACAGCACTCTCCGGTTCCGCCGCCGGCCTGGGACTGGGGCTGGGCCTTTTCGGGGTTCTCTCCATCATCCGGCTGCGCTCCACCGAACTGGCGCAGCACGAGGTGGCCTACTACTTCTCTGCCCTGGCCCTGGGCCTGATCTCAGGCATAGGCGTTGAACCGGTCTGGCTGACCCTGTCCCTCATGTGCCTGGTGCTTGGCGTGATGTTCGTCGGCGACCACGAGCGGGTCCTTCCGGCCTACCGCCACCAGACCGTTGTCCTGGACCGCGCCATCTTCCGCGAGGACGAACTCACCGCCCGGCTTGAGGATCTCCTCGCCGCGAAGGTCCACACCGTCACCGTGCAGGAACTGGACCTCGTGAACGACAAGACCACCGTTGACGTCCGCTTCGCCTGCCTCCCCGCCCGCGGAACCCGGCTGAACAGTCTGACCAGTCTGGACGGAGCGGCGGCATGAGCCCAACACCCGGGACCGGGGAGGCAATGCTCCCCAACCTTGCCGCACTGCCGCCGATCGGCCTCGAGGAGCTCAACGCCGAAGCCGCCCTGCAGACCCGGGTGGACCGGAAGTACGTGGTACCCGCCGCGACCGCCCGGCAGGTGCTGGCGACCTTTAGCAGCCGGGCCCGCGTCCTCGAAATGGACGGCCTCCGGTCCTTCGCCTACGACTCCGTCTACTTCGACACCCCGCAACTGCACAGCTACATGCTCGCGGCGCGCGGCCGCCGCCGGCGCTACAAGATCCGCACCCGGACCTACGCGGACACCGGAGCCAGTTTCCTTGAGGTCAAGACCGAGGGGACACGTGCGGCCACCGTCAAGGAGCGCATCCCCTATGGCATCGCGGACCGCTCCCGGCTCACCGCAGAGGGCCTGCTATACATCAGCGAAACCCTGGCCACGGCCGTTGGGGGCGTTCCGGACGGCGCCCTCGGTCCCGTGCTGGAAACCCGCTACCGCCGGACCACCCTCTACCTCCCGGAGTCCGGCAGCCGCGCAACCATCGATTCAAACGTCACGTGGCAGGCCGGGGACGGCCGGCCGTGGGTTCTCGCCGGCAGCGTAGTGCTCGAGACCAAGTCCGGATCGGCCGCCGGGCCGCTGGACAGGCACCTCTGGCAGCACGGTATCCGGCCCTCCAGGATCTCCAAGTTCGCCACCGGCATGGCGGCGCTGCACCCGCATCTGCCCGCCAACCGCTGGAACCGGGCCCTCCGGCACAGCCTGCATTTGGCACCGGCAGCCTGATCCACCGCCCTGCATTCCACCCAAGACCTCCAAAGGAACCACCATGCGCAAATTCAGCAAGACATTCTCCGTGGCCGCCTTCGCCCTGGCCCTCACCCTCGCCGGCTGCTCCGCCTCGGGAAGCACCGCGTCCAACGGAACGTCCGGCACCACTTCATCGTCCGGCACCCAGATGGTGACGGCAGCCTCGATTTCCGAGGACACGCATTATGACGCCGACGACCTCACCTGGGATGCGGCCAAGGAAGTGGCCGTCACGCTCAAGGACGGCGCCACCACGGTGGCAGGCTCAGCCGCCGGAGTGAAGATCGACGGCGACACCGTCACCATTAGCGCCGCCGGCACTTACCGGCTGTCAGGTTCCCTCAGCGACGGCAAGGTGGTCATCGCCGCCGGCAAAGAGGACGTGGTACGCGTGATCCTCGACGGCGTGACGCTCACCAGCTCAACCGGCTCACCGTTCGTCGTCGAAAGCGCCAACGAGGCCATCCTGTTCCTCGAGGAAGGCACCACCAACTCCATCAAGGACGCCGCAACGTACGCGGACCAGGGCACCGACGCTCCGAACGCTGCACTCTACTCCCTGGCCGACCTGACACTGGCCGGGACAGGCTCACTGGACGTCACCGGCCAGTACAACGACGGAATCGTGTCGAAGGACGGGCTGGTCCTGGCCGCCGGCAATGTCACCGTGAAAGCCGCCGACGACGGCATCCGCGGCAAGGACTACGCCGTGCTGCTGGACGGCACGTATCAGATCACCGCCGGCGGCGACGGCTTCAAATCGGACAACGACACCGACGACGGCCGCGGCTGGCTCCTGGTCAACGGCGGCAAACTCACCGTCAGCGCCGGAGACGACGGTGTCAAGGCGCAGAACCAGCTTGCCATCGCGAACGGCACCGTGACCGTGGCCGAGTCCTCGGAGGGCCTCGAGTCCCAGCACATCGCCATCAGCGGCGGCACGGTCTCGGTGACTGCCTCCGACGACGGCGTGAACGCCTCCGGCGGCGCCTCCACCGCAGCCCAGCCAGGCGGCGGCATGGGCGGCGGACCCGGCGGCGGAGAATCGGTGGGTGACTACTCCGCAGACATCTCCGGCGGCACCATCACCATCAATTCCGAGGGTGACGGCCTGGACTCCAACGGCAACGCCTCCATCTCGGGCGGCACCGTGGTGGTCAATGGGCCCGAAAGCAACGGCAACGGCGCACTGGACGTCAACGGTGAGCTGGCGGTCAGCGGTGGAACTGTGGCGGCTGCAGGAAGCGCCGGCATGGCGGTCACCCCGGGAACCAGCTCCACCCAGTCGGGTGTGCAGGTCACTTTCGCCACGACTGCACCGGCCGGCACCGCCGTGCAGCTGGCAGACGCCGACGGCAAGCTCGTGGCCACGTTTGTGACCACCAAGGCCACGGGTTCGCTCGTCTTTTCGTCGTCGGCCATCGAGGCAGGGAAGCAGTACACGGTGTACACCGGAGGCACGGCGAAGGTGGACTCAGGACTGGGCGGCGGCTCCCTCGACGGCGCCACGAAGCTTGGCACGGTCACGGCAGGAGAATACACGCAGGGACACGGCCCCGGCGGACGGTAACCGGGGAATCTGGCAAGCGGCAGGTCAGCGGGCCGCGGCACCCGGCGGAATCCGGCGCACGTCCGGCGCGGCACATTTTGCCCCGCCGGACGCGCGCTTAATGTCCGGATCTCCATATGATGATCTGGGTAGACTCGGAGACTGGTCCTTCTAGCAGCCCTCGGAAGAGGTGTTCCACTGATGCGAGTAATTAGCTACAACCTCCGCAAGCACAAGGCGAGTGGCGAACTGATGAGTCTGGCCCGCAACTTTGGGATAGACGTCCTGTGCCTTCAGGAATGTGACTCATCCGATCTGCCCGACACGCTCGGCCCGCTCCACCTGGCCGACTACACCAAAGGCAACCGGCTGGGCCTGGCCATTTATTACCGGACAGACAGGTTCACGGCCCTCGACACCCAAACTTTCGCGCTGAAGAAATCCATGCACGACCGTGTGATGGCACCGGCCCATGAGCGGCTGATCGGCACCCGGATGGTGGACAACGAAACTGACCATGAGCTGGTGGTGGGTTCGTTCCACGCAGCCCCGCTCACGGCGTCGAACTCGCTGCGGCGCAAGCAAATCCACGCGGCGCACGCCGAACTTCTGAGCATGGGCACCGGGCTCATGACACTGATGGTGGGCGACTTCAACTATCCGTTCTTTACCAAAAGCCTTGACGCGCACATGAAAAACTCCGGCTACGCGCTGTCCCTGAGCAACCGCAGGACCTACACCCGGTACAAGGTCTTCAAGGGCCACTTCGACTTTGCCACGTCACTGGGCCTGGACATTGAAAGCGTGGAGACACTCCCCCGGGGGAAGTCGGACCACCTGCCCATCCTGGTGACGGCCGAATACGGCGCAGACCGGGCTCCGATCAAGGCGCAGCCGGTTTCCTGAAGCAGTGCCGCCCCTGCCCGGCCGAGCGCCCAACTGGGTAACAGTTCAGGGCGTTCTCAGGGCTGGGAACGCCCTGAAGTGCTACCCAGTTGCCGCACCGGGATGACGTCAATCCGGGCGCCGGGTCCGACGACCACCAGCACCCGCTCACCGCTCACACCCTCCAGCGCCGCCACAACTTCTCCGGGATCCAGTCCCCTGCGTCCGGAGGAGGCGGCAGCACCGCCGTCGGACTCTGGCTGGGAACCGGCAGGTGGGCCGGACCGTTGCCATACCGTCACATCGGCCCCGGTGGCCTCACGGATCGCGCGCGACAGCGGAAGCGGGTCAGAACCGGACACCAAAATGACCTGGCCAATAGCCCGTGGCCCGGCCCCGTCCGGACCGGCCTCCTGCAGCGGAACGTTCTCTTGCCGCTGGGGGCCAGCGTCCGCCGGCAGCACAGCACGCTCCCGTCGCCAGACGCTGTAGTGATAGGCGGCCACGAGCGCGGTGGCGGTCAGCAGTCCGAGCGGCGCCCGGATCCGTCCCACCAGGTTTCCAGCGCTCGCCGGGTCCAGCAGATACTCGAAGGCCTGGTAGCCCACCACCAGCAGGGCGATCAGTGCCACCACGGCGCTGATCCCAAAAATAGCCACCAAATAGATGCGCCGTCCGGCAGCGCGGCGGGATGTCATGCCGTCCGCAGGGTCGGCGCTCGCCGGTTCCCGCAGGTTCATCGGCTGCCACGCCCTCCACCAGACGGCCCCGCCCACGGCCAGTGCACTGATGCCGCCCAGCAGCAGCGTGCGCGTGCCCGTTCCCGCCAGGGTTGTTTCGGCAAAGCCCAGGGCGGCGTTGACAACGACGCCCACACCTGAGGCCGCAGCGACCAGTGCCACTCCGGACGCCAACAACTGCCCCGTCTCCCGCATCTTCGCGGACCGCGTGGCCGTCGGCACCGAGTGGTAGCGCCAGACGAGGGAACCAACCACTGCCGCGGCCAGCGCTGGGCCGAGGGGATCCACGAGCCGGATCATCTCTTCGGTGCGGTCCAGTACCAGCCGCAGCAGGACGAACACCGCAGTGATGGCGCCGGCCATTGCCGTGATGCAGCCGCCAAGCACACCGAAGACCGCCGCGGCCACGTTGGCCAGCGGTGAGGACAGGCGCCGTGCTTCGCCGCGGAGCCAATGCCACCACCACACGAGGAATCCGCCGCTGGCCCAAATGAGCGGCTGCAGCACCGAAACCCACCAGGGCGATCCCACGTCGTGTGTATCTGCCAATCCCCGCAGCGCCGCATCGAGAAGACTGCCGAGCGCGGTAATGGCTCCGCCGGCAAATATGAGCAGCCCCAGTACCGACCCTGCGAGCGCCGGGACGGTGTCCAGCCGGCGTGGCCCCTTGCCGCGGTGCTGCCACATCCACCGGTGCCACGCCCAGACAGCCGCCCACACCACACCAGTGGCCAGGGAGGAACGCCATTCTGTTGCTTCAGCCACGGAATCGGCACCCCGCGCGCCCGCCGCGGCGCGGGCCAACAGCCCGACCAGTTGAGCTGATGCGCCGAGCAACGCGGTAACAGCAGTGACGAGGGCGATGGTGTAGACGCCTGCGATGTAGAGCCCCCAAGCGACTGAGGAGCGCTCCGCCTCCTCCGCCTGCCGGCGCCACACGAGCCACCAGAGGACGGCCGCCATGCACCCGCCGACCAGGCCGAACGCGAGGGACCGGGCGAGGCTCCCGATGTCGCTGCCGGCGAGCGCCGTGTTAGCGGTCAACAGCCGCTCCAAAAGTCCGGCCACACCGGACGCGGCGATCAGCACGAGGACGAAGAGCAGCACAAAGACCACCAGCCGCCGCACGGCCGGCACTGCCCGCGATGATGCCCCGGGGGTGGCGGACCGGACGGCACTCACGGCGTCGCCGCCGGAACCGGGCAGATGGTGAGTTGCCACGGGGCGGTCGCAACGAGCCAGTTGCCGTTGACCCTTTGCAGGCCGAACACTGCCTCGGTCTCGTACTCGGGGTTCCCGAACGGACCGCTGCCGCTGGACGTGGTCAGGACGACGTGCACTTCCGCCGTGTCGGCATGCTCCACGGTGGAGGCCAGCGTGACCCGGAGCGTGCCCGCCGCAGGACGGTCCGCCGGGACGCACGGCTTGTCCGGGTACGAGGTCCCGAGGCGTCCGTCCGTCGAATAGCGGGCGGCTGCCGCGCCGTCGTTGTTGAGGACGGCCGCCGCATACCGCTGGACCACTCCCGCCGGAGTGTTCTCGGCCAGCGGTTCCGGCTGGCCCCGGAAAAGGACCACAGCGAGCGCCACGGCGACAAGAACGGCAATGATGGCAAGGACTGCGATCAGGGTCCGGTCGGGCCGTGGAGGTGCGGTCATCCGGGCAGCTAGGTGGTGTGGTGCTCGACGGTGAAGTCGCCGCCGGGGTAGAGGATGGTCTCGTGACCATCGTCAAAACGGACATGGTACGGCGGCGCTCCGTTGGCGCCCTTGACTTCCAGAATCTCACCGTGCCGGTCCGAGGACTCCACTGTCCTGCCCCGGATGATGATGCGGTCTCCCTGGGTTGCCTGCATGGCAATCACCTCCCAGCCCTAGAGTACGATGCTCTTCCCTCCGGCGGAACAGCCCCGCGGGCATGGTCCGGGATGGGGCTGGGATTAAGCCCTGCCGCCCGTGTGGCGGATGCAGAAGGGGGTCCAGGGCCGGGCCTCCAGCCGCCCTTCGGCGATCTGCTCCCCGCACACCGCGCATATTCCGTAGGTGCCGGACGCGATGCGCCCGAGCGCGGCATCCACCTCCGCCAGTCCGGAGCGGCTTTGGTCCAGGAGCGCCGATGCCTGCGAAAGTTCAAAGGCGATGGTGGCACCCTCGGGGTCGTGTTCGTCGTCGACGTTCGAGTTGTGCCGGGCAGCGTTGGCCGAGGCTATGTCTGCACGGAGGGCCGGCAGGAGGGCAAGCTTCCTGTCCCGTTCCTCTTCCAGCAGCAGCCGGAACTTCTCAGTGTCCATCGCTAATCAATGTCCACTGCCGGAGCCGGCCAGCAGCCTGCCGCGAAGCTCCGGCCAGGACGCGGCAAAGGAAGGATGCAGGTTGATGCCGGCCACCTCCTCGACGGGAATCCACAGCAGTTCGATGCTCTCGGGGTCATTGATGGCCGGCTCGAACGGTTCGAGCACCCGCACTGCCACGGTGGTGTAGGACCAGTAGCCGACGTCGAACACTGACGTGAAGAGCAGTTTGACGCTCTGTTCGGGGACGGCCGCCTCCTCGTGGGCCTCGCGCAGTGCGCCGGTCACGGCGTCCTCGCCCTGGTGCAGGGCTCCTCCGGGGAGTCCCCAGGTTCCGCCGTGGTGGCTCCAGGTGGCGCGGTGCTGCAGCAGCACGCCCTTCTCCACATCGTGGGCCAGCAGGCCAGCCGATCCGAAGCGCCCCCAGAACTTCCCCCGGTCGCCCTCCACCCAGGCGTCACCCGGGTCGCGGAGGCCAAGGGGACGGCGGGGATCACCGGGTGAGGGCGGGACGATTTTCTCCATCGTCCCAGTCTGCCTCATGGGAAGATGCTTCGATGAGCCTGCGCCTGGTCCTGGTTGCCGACACCCACGTCCCAAAGCGCGCCCGGGCGCTGCCTGAACAGGTGTGGGCCGCCGTCGAGGACGCTGACGTGGTATTTCACGCGGGTGACTGGGTGGGCGCGCGCCTGCTCGATGAGTTCGAACGCCGCAGCAGGCGCCTGATCGGTGTCTACGGCAACAACGACGGTGACGAGCTACGGCAGCGCTTGCCGGAGACGGCCAGTGTGACGCTCGACGGCGTCCGGTTCAGCATGATCCATGAGACCGGTCAGGCGAAGGGCCGGGAAAAGCGCTGCGAGGCCCTCTTTCCTGACGTCGATGTCCTGGTTTTCGGCCATTCGCATATTCCCTGGGACACGGTGGCGCCCGGCGGGATGCGCCTGCTCAACCCCGGCTCCCCCACGGACCGCCGCCGGCAACCAATGTGCACGTACATGACCGCCGCCGTCGTGAATGGCCGTTTGGACGACGTCCAACTGGTGGAGGTCGTCACCAGCCCGTGACTGTCCCAACGGGAAAGGGAGCCCTGCCGCGGTTGCCCGGGCGGGACTCCCCTGTAATCTCCGCTGCAGACGGAGAGCCAGAACGTGGTGGTCCTGTTTGGTCAGTCCTTCTTGAACGCGTCCTTGACCTTCTCGCCAGCCTGTTTCAGATCGGCTGCGGACTGGTCAGCTTTGCCCTCGGCCTCAAGGCCCGGGTCGTCCTTGGCCTTGCCGGCGCCTTCCTTGGCTTTGCCGCCAAGTTTCTCTGCCGCATTGTCGATTTTGTCGTCCAGACCCATGCCACTGTCCTTCCGTCTGCGCAGCCCGCTGGGTGCAGGCCGGCTCGTCCCCCCAGTCTAGGTGCGCCAACTGGCCGGGTGAAGGGCAACTACCACTTACGGGCGCGGGCTTGCCAGCAGTCGGTCGGTGGCGGCGTCGGCCTCCCCGTCGAAGTAGTGCTCCAGAACGCGCCGGAACACCAGTTCGCCAGGTGCCGCCCGCAGGAACAGCGTCATGGACGACTGCAGCTTCCGGGCATCGATGCCGCCGAATATCTCGGCCGCGCCGCGGTCGCCCACGTCATCGACTGCGGTGGCGCACTCGATCAGTCGCGGTCCCAATACAGGATGCTGCAGGTAGGCGCGCGCTTCGTCCAGGGACGCGATGGCGTACCGCCTGGAGGTGGCACTTTGCCCCAGACCCGAGACCTGGGGAAAGACGAACCACATCCAGTGGGTTCCCTTGCTGCCTGCGCGGAGCTCCTCCAGGGCCTGGGCGTAGGTGGCACCGTCATTCTGCGCCGCGACGAACCGCTCCAAGTCATACGGGTCGTTCATGGCGGTCCTAACTGGACACGTCCCGTTCGATGTCCTCGGCAAGTTCATCCACGTCTTCGGGCCGCATGCTGATGCCGGCGCCGTCCAACCGTTCCTTGAGAACATGGCTCACATCGTCCTCCACGTGGCCCAGCCGGATCTCGTCGCGCACCTCCTCGGCGATATCTTCGACGGTACCGGGGTTCTCCGCCCCTGCCGCGGAATGAGCGGCCTCCGCCGCAACATCCGCGTGCGGATTCTCAGTGAAATAGTCATCGCCGGTAGCTGCAGATTCAGTCATATCCCATGGTGGCGGCGCCAGTCAGATCCGGTCAACAGTCCGCGCAGGAAACCATCCGGCGCCCAACTCCGGCGCCGGGCCGGGCCCCCGGACATGGATATGTTTCATTCATGCGCTTGTAACGCGGCCTCCCGGAGGCAGCTTTCACTGCGGCTCAACGGATTCGCCCGAGTTTCCGGCCAAAAAGCGGCAGTGTCAGCATAAAAGCACCCCAGGCATCAGGGTTCGTTAACAAATCCGAAACACGGCAGTCACGCGGGCTTTACGTTGGCGCGATTTTTGAAACCCCCGTGAAACTTCCCACGCCCTGACCCGAAACATAAATCCACCAATATCAATGAGGGGCGTGGCGCCGGCATCAGCGGGCCGCGGAAAGGATGAGTTTCCTGGGAAGGGAAAACGCGTGGAAATCACTGCGGCGAACGTTTGGATGATGGTGTCGGCGGCACTGGTGCTGCTCATGACCCCGGCACTGGGGCTCTTCTATGGCGGCATGACCCGTGCCAAGGCATCCCTCAACATGATCCTGATGAGCTTCGTGTCCGCCGGCATTGTGGGCGTCGTCTGGGTACTCTGGGGCTACTCGATGAGCACCGGCGAAGGCGTGCTGGGCCTGTTCGGCAACCCGTTTGCCAGCTTCGGCCTAGGCGGCCTCATGGGCACCCCCGACCTGATCAAGGCCGGATTCGCTGGAACCTTCGCGATCCTTACCGTGGCCCTCATCAGCGGCGCGATCGCCGACCGCGCCAAGTTCACCGCCTGGGTTCTTTTCGTGCCGATCTGGATCACGGCCGTCTACTGCCCGCTCGCATTCATGATCTGGGGCGGCGGCCTCATGAGCCAGGGCGGAGCAGTGAGCGCCATCTTCGGCCAGGTCATCGACTTCGCCGGCGGCGCCGTCGTCGAAATCAGCTCCGGCATCGCCGCCCTGGTGCTGGCCGTGATCGTCGGCAAGCGCCACGGTTTCGGCAAGGATCCGGGGCACCGCCCGCACAACATCCCGTTCATCATGCTCGGCGCCGGCCTCCTTTGGTTCGGATGGTTCGGCTTCAACGCCGGCGCCGCCACCACGGCCGAGCAGGCCGGACTGATCTGGGTCAACACCCTGGTGACGCCGTGCGCCGCCATGCTGAGCTGGCTCCTCACCGAGAAGGTCCGCCATGGCCACCCCACGTCCCTGGGCGCCGCGTCCGGAGCAGTCGCCGGCCTCGTCGCCATCACGCCGTCGTGCGCCAACATCAGCCCAGTGGCCGCCATCGGCCTGGGCCTGGTTTCCGGCGTGGCGTCGGCGCTCTTCGTCGAACTGAAGTTCAAGTACGGCTTTGACGACTCCCTGGACGTCGTCGGCGTTCACCTCGGCTCCGGCCTGGTGGGCACCCTGGCCCTCGGCTTCATTGCCCTCCCCGTCAACGGCGAAGGCGGCGGCCTCTTCTACGGCGGAGGCGTCCAGCAGCTCATCGCGCAGACGGTTGCCGTTCTCATCACGCTCGCACTCTCCGGGCTGATGACCGCGATCATCGGTCTCGCGATTCACAAGACCATTGGCTTCCGGGTCAGCCATGAGGCCGAAGTCGCCGGCGTCGACCGCTCCGAGCACGCCGAGAGCGCCTATGAATTCGGCAGCATGGGCCACAGCCAGTTCCACCCGCTTCGCCAGCACTACGCAGCTCCGTCCGCCAGCCCCGCGGGCGCGCCCGCCGGTCCCGCCGCGGAAGACGCCGTCGACAGTTCCTCCTCCCAGGCGGCGGAGGAACTGCAGCCCGCAGCGGCCTCCGTCTAGTACTTCCGCTGTTCACGGGATCCGGGTCCTAGCGGCGGAAGGCGAGCCGGAGCTCCGGCCTTCGCTCCGCCACGGCGTCCAGAACGGCGTCAACGGCCTCCTGGTCCGCGTTGTTTTCCGCTGTCGCCGTTACGGCCCGTGCATCTGCAGCCATTTTGACGCGGCGTACGAAACCATCCCAGTCACCGCCGCCCGACCTGAGCGCCCGCAGGGGTGCCATCAGCGACGCGCGGCGGAGCCAGACATCGGGGTCCCCCGCCCACCTGTCCAGCACCGCGTCCGCACGCGCACGTGACTGGCCCGCAAGCCCCTCCACCAGAGGACCAACGACGTCGACGGCGATCGGGTCGACGAGCGTCGGCAATTGCGCGTCCCGCACAAAGCCCTCAATGCGCGTCAGGTCGGAGTTGGTCAGCAGCTCCACCTTGGACTGCAGAAGAACGACGCCGGCCAGGCGCCGCTCGTAAACAGGCACCTCCCATAGTTCGGAACTTAGGGCGGTGACCTCATCGTGGCCCAATCCGGCGTGACGGCGAAGGGCGTCGCGGACTGTTCCGCGCACGGCACCCACCGACGCGCCGTAGTACCGCATCCCGCTGCCGAACCGGTGACGCATCTCCTCGGCCCGGTGCCACGAAGCCTCGCGCTGCAAGGTGTCATCCACAAATTCGCCGGCAGCACTCACCCGTTCATTCTTTCCGGCAAGGTGGCCGGCAGTCCAACGCCTGTTACGCCAGCGGGAGCCACAGGGCTGGAATTTTCGCAGAATCCGGATCCACTGTTCGCGCAGGTCAGGCCGCTCATGCGCCGGAAAAATGCCGGAAAGCCGCGGGTTTTTGCGCTGTCGGCGTTTGCAGGCAAAGATCACGGTCAGGTAACGTTGACGCCAATCCTAGAGGATCGGTCCGAACGCGGACCACGTGCCCTATTGCTGGGCCCGGATGCGCAGGGTGGTTCTACGGCCGCCCCGGCCCCGTCGATCGGGGCCCAGAAACGCCTCGTGCTTTTCTTCACCACCTAAGTTGTGGCTGCCTTTTGCTCGGCGGTCCTATGCCCGGAGGGGTCTTTTTGTTTAAGAAGAACATCGCCATAGCCATTAGCGTCGGCGCGCTGTCCCTGACCGGCTGCGGTCTCGCGCCCACCGGCCAGCAGGCTCACTCGCCGGCCGCTGCGGGAGGCAATACGTCCACCAGCCAGTCCGCCGCGCCCGCTGCCGCCCGGGCCGCTTACACCACACCGTCGTCGGCCACTGCCAGCAAAGCCGCTGCAGCGAAGGCCGCTTCGGCCAAGGCGGCAGCTGCCAAAACTGCTGCTGCCAGGGCCGCTGCGGCGAAGGCCGCAACGGCGAAGACGGCTGCCGCGACAACCACTGCGGCACAGGCTGCGGCTGCTCCGGTTCAAGCCGCGCCCGCCGTCGTTGCTCCCGCAACGGCTGCCCCCGCTCCGGCGGCTGCCCCGGCGAATGCGGCTTCCGCCGTCGTTGCCCCGGCCCTAGCTGCAACCGCTGCAACGGCCCCGGCCGGAAGCGGCACCCAGGCCGCCTCGGCGTTGGGCTGGGGATCCGTCGTCGCCGGCGATGAATTCAACTACACCGGCGCACCGGACGGTACAAAGTGGAGCGTGTACAACAGCTCCGGCCATGCGGGCAAAGGTCTGCGCAGTCCCAAAGCCTGGTCCGTGGCAAACGGCGTGGCAACCGTCAGCGGTGACTCGGCGGGAACCACCGGCGGCATGTCGGCCAAGTTTGCAAAGCAGAAGTACGGCCGCTGGGAAACGCGCATGAAGACCAACCAGCGTGACCCCGAATACCACCCGGTCCTCATCCTCTGGCCCGACACCAAATCGTCGACGTGCGCAGAGATCGACTACTCCGAGAGCACGTCTGACACTGCTCTGGTGAAGTTCTTCCTGCACTATGCATGCAGCGGCAGCAGCAAGCAGACCTACTCCTCGAAAGCCGTCGACACCACGCAGTGGCACAACTACGCCGTGGAATGGACTCCTGCCGGCATCACGGGCTACATCGACGGTGTAAAGACGTTTACCGACACCAACCCGGCCCACCAGCCTTCCGGCAGCATGCACCAGACGCTGCAGCTCGACTGGTTCCCCGACGGCTCCCGCACCACGCCTTCCCAGATGCAGGTCGACTGGGTACGCGTCTACAAGTAGAGACGGCTTGTTCCGCTCTTGAGGACGTCCTCCGGCCAGGTCACGACGACGGTGGCCACGGCAGCGTACAAGCCAGCCATAGTGCACCGCAGGGTGTCCGCAGTGAGCGGGCACCCTGCGGTGTTGGCACGGCTTGCGCCTTCCGGTCCGCGGTTTCCCGGATCCGAGCGGTCAACTGGGTAGCAGGTCAGGGCGTTCCCAAGGCTCAGAACGCCCTGACCTGCTACCTGGATCCCGTCTCGGGTGGATTCAAAAGGATTCTCAGATCATGTCCACATCTGTCGTCTGGCCAGCCCTTTAATGTCAGTCCCCCTTGGGAGACTGTGTTCATGGAAGGCAGCGGGAATTCAGTACTGACGGGAGCGGCGCCGCACGGCGGCGGGCTGCGTGCTGCCACGTTTCCCGGCGACCTCTGTGATGCCGGGATCCCCATCCTTGAGTTCACCTACGACGCGATTCCCGACGACGCGTTCGGGAACGACGGGTTCCTCGACGAGGTCATTCCATACGACGATGACCTCGACACCGCGTATCCGGAGTCTTTTCCGGAGGATCCGTTTCCCGAGGCACTGTTTTACGACGCGGTGTTCGCCGGCGGTGCGCCCTCCGTGGTTGATGCGCCTTGGCTGAGTCTCGACGCAAGGCTGGCGGCGGCCGAGGTCATCTTGAAGGCCGACCTCACCGCCGACGGTCCCGGACTGATCGACCAGACCCAGGCGCTGGAAAAATTCAAACGCTGGGCTACTGGTCAGCAGGCCCGGCTTGCCGTCACTTTCGAAGCGAAACAGCGTCAGGAACAAGCTGAACTCGAAGCCGAAAGCAGTCCAGGTCATGGCAACCGCAGCACTCTGTCGGCCGAGGACCTGGGCAAGAAAAGGCCCAAAGAACAGAACCTTGGGGTGGCCGAGCAGATCGCACTTGCCCGAGGCGAGTCCCCGCACCGCGGCGGCCGGCTGCTTGGCATGGGCAAGGCCCTGGTGACCGAGATGCCGCACAGCCTGGCCGCCCTGGACACCGGGCAGCTGAACGAAGAGCGCGCCATGTATGTCGTGAAGGAAACAGCCTGCCTGACCGTGGAAGACCGCTCGGCGGTCGATGAGGAGCTGGCTGCTGATACGGGGACGTTCAATGGCGCCGGGACCCGGGCCGTCATCGCCGCTGTCAAGGCCGCCGCCACCCGGCGGGACTCCCGCTCCGTCACGCAGCGCGCCAGCCACGCCGCGTCGGAGCGGTCTGTGAGCCTGCGCCCCGCTCCGGACTGCATGACCTACCTGACCGCGTTGCTGCCCGCCCACCAGGGCGTCGCCGTGTATGCGGCCCTGACCCGGCACGCCGACACACTTAAGTCCGCCGGGGACCCCCGCAGCCTGGGACAGATCAAGGCCGACACCCTCGTCGAATGGACCACCGGCACGCCCGGCGGCATCACCGGCATCGACATCAGCCTCGTCATGACCGACCGCACCCTCCTCCAAGGCGACACCGAACCCGCACGCCTCACCGGCTACGGCGTCGTCCCCGCACCCTGGGCCCGCAACCTCCTCACCCATGCAGAAGCACCAGAACAAACACCAGAACACCGACAGGTGCAGGGACAAGAACCTCGGGCCGGAGGCTCAAACACGCCCGACCCAACCACCGGCCAGAAGGACGCAGGCCAGAAGGACGCAGGCCAGAAAGCCGTGCAGGAACTGAAGATCTGGCTCCGCCGGCTCTACACTGCCCCGGAAACCGGCGACCTCGTGGCCATGGACTCCCGGCGCCGGCTCTTCCCGCCACCGCTGCGCCGCTTCATCCAAATCCGCGACAACACCTGCCGACCCCCCTACTGCGACGCACCCATCCGCCACCACGACCACATCATCCCCTGGCACAACAACGGCCCAACCAGCCTCGCCAACGGCGCAGGCCTCTGCGAAGCCTGCAACCACACCAAAGAACTCCCCGGCTGGAAAGCCCAACCCAGACCCGGACCACGACACACCATCGAAATCACCACCGCACACCATCGACATCACCACACCTACCAATCCACCGCACCCCCACTACCGGGGACCGGAGCCCGGGGACCGGGCTGTCCGGAACGGGCTGAGCGAAACCAACCCGACTGGACCGGGCTGAGTGAATCCGCTCCGCCCGGAGGGAGCCTGAGCGAAAAAGCACCAGTCCGGCCAGTCTGAAACGCCCACCACAGTAACCGGCAATGGTGCCTGCGAGCGCCGGACACCGCCGGTACTGAAGTGCCCGCTTGCCGGCGCCCTCCCTGTGAGACACTCGGTGTCATGCGTGAACTCGTCGTCCTTGGAACCGCTTCGCAGGTCCCGACGCGGACGCGAAACCACAACGGCTACATGCTGCGCTGGGATGGCGAGGGCCTCCTCTTCGACCCCGGCGAGGGCACCCAGCGGCAGATGATCCATGCCGGTGTTTCCGCCAACCAGATCACCCGCATCTGCCTGACCCATGTCCACGGTGACCATTGCTACGGGCTTCCCGGCGTGCTGTCACGTATGGCCCTCGACGGTGTGAAGCACCCGGTGCACCTGCACTATCCCGCGTCCGGAGAGGACGTTGTCCGGGCGCTCGTCTCCGTGGCGTCGCCCGGCATCGACCTTCGCCTGCAACCCCACTCGGATGCCGGCGAAATCGCCCCGGGGCTCGAGGTACGGCCCCTCCGCCACCGGATTGAAACCTACGGCTACCGGCTGACCGAGCCGGATGGCCGAACCATGCTGCCCGAGCGGCTGGCGGCGGCGGGCATTACGGGCCCGGACGCGGGCCGCCTGCAGCGGGAAGGGGTCCTGCGGGGAGTGCGGCTTGAGGACGTTAGCGTTCCGCGCGCCGGCCAGGGCTTCGCGTTCATCATGGACACTGCCCCGTGCGAGGGAGCCGAGGGCCTGGCCGACGGCGTGGACCTCCTGGTCACGGAATCCACCTTCAGCGACGACGACGCCGCGTTGGCGGCGCAGTACGCGCACCTCACGGCCGGGCAGGCCGGTGATCTGGCCGCCAACGGCGGCGCCGGAACCCTGGTCCTTACCCACTTTTCCTCCCGGTACGGCGACGTCGATATCCTGGCCCAACAGGCACGGGCACGCTCAGGAGGGACCGCCGTCGTACCTGCCAATGACCTGGACCGGATCAGCCTCCCCAAGCGGCAGCGGCCGCCTTCCTGACCGGCGGCCGGAGGAGGTCCGCAGAAAAAGTAGAATTAACCAGACATGCAATGTTCCTACTTCGATGCCGCCCGCTGCCTCTCCTGCACCCACATGGGCAGGCCCTACAACGAACAGCTGGCCGGCAAGCAGCTCCACTGCCAGACGCTCCTCTCCGACCACGCGTCCGTAGAGTGGCTGCCGCCTGTGGCGAGCCGCGAGTCCGGCTTCCGCAACAAGGCCAAGATGGTGGTGGCCGGCACGGCCAAGAATCCCACCATCGGGATCCTTGACGCCGAGGGCCGCGGCGTCGACCTGCGGGAATGCGGCGTCTGCTCGCCCGGATTGCTCGCGTGCTTTCCCGTCCTGGCGGCCTTCATCAGCCGGGCCCACCTGACGCCCTACGATGTCCCGCGTCGCAGCGGCGAGCTCAAGCACCTGATCATCACCGAATCCCCCGACGGCGAGATCATGCTGCGCCTGGTCCTGCGTTCGGAAAAGCTCGTGCCGCGCATCCGGGAACACCTCCCCACTCTCCTGGCGGCCCTGCCGCAGGTGAAGGTTGTCTCGGCTAACCTGCACCCGGAACACAAGGCAGTCCTGGAAGGCGACCGCGAGATTCTGCTCACCGGACAGTCCACGCTGCGCATGCACGTCAATGACCTAGACCTCCACCTCCGGCCACAGAGCTTCTTCCAGACGAACAGCGACATGGCGGCGGCCCTGTACCGGCAGGGGCGCGAGTGGGTCAACGAACTGGCGCCGGCGTCGGTCTGGGACCTGTACTGCGGCGTCGGTGGTTTTGCCCTGCACTGCGCTGATCCGTCCCGCGACGTCACCGGCATTGAAACCAGCCGCGAAGCCATCGTTTCGGCCAAACTCAGCAGCGACGAAGCACGCCTGCCGCGCATGAACTTCCAGGCGGGCGATGCCACGGCCTTTGCCGTCGCCGCGGACCAGGCGCCCGAACTGGTTATCGTCAACCCGCCACGGCGTGGCATCGGCAAGGACCTATGCGGCTGGCTGGAGGCTTCCTCGGTGCAGCATGTGGTGTACTCCAGCTGCAATGCGCAGTCACTGGCCCGTGACCTGGCGGCACTCCCCTCGTTCACCGCGCGGCGGGCCCGGGTCCTGGACATGTTCCCGCAGACCACGCACTACGAAGTGATGGTGCTGCTCGAACGGGCCTAGCCACGCCCCGGCATTCTTGATCCGAACATCAGCAAAAGTTTCTCCCGTCTTGAGGTCCCCGCGGGACAGTGGCCGGTAAGCCGCGCAGCAAGGTCGCGGCATGGGCCGATGGGCGGGGCATGCAGGGGACAGCAGCAGGCGGTACACGGTGACCGGCACAGAGGACATCCCCGTCCTGGACGCCGGCCCGTTGCAGACCCTTGCCACCGAGGTGGGTCCCGCTTTCGCAGAAGCCTTCATCGATGACTACCTGCAGATGTTGCCGGACCGGGCGTCGAGGATCCTTCGCGCCCTTGCCGGCGGCGACCCGCGGATGGCGGCGGACGCCGTCGTCAGCCTGAGGGCCACCTCTGCCATGGCAGGAGCCCTGCGGCTGGAGCGGTGCTGCAAGGAACTGGAATCACGCATCCGGCGCGGGCAGCGGCTGGAGCCCGATGCGGTCAGGGCAGTACTGTACGCGAACATCCGGCTGCTGGTGCGCGAAGCCGGCCGCCAGGGGCACCTCCCGCCGTCAAGGCCCAAGGGCCAGGACTGAGTACGACGGCGGGTCCCCGGCGCCGGGGGCGCCGAACGGATAGTTCCTGAATCCCCACGATCAGGCGGACGTAGAATCGACGGACAAGATCGCCTGAAGAGCAGCCGAACGGCTGAACCGTTTACAGGAGGATTCCATGAGCCGCACGAGCACCAGCCCAGTCGCGCCAGTCGCCGCCACAATTGCACAGACCATTTTCCGCGTGGGGCTGGGCGGCGTCCTCATTGCGCATGGCACACAGAAGCTCTTCGGCTGGTTCGGCGGCGGCGGGATCGAGGGCACCAGCAAGGGGATGCACGCCATGGGGTTCCGGCCTGCGAAGCCAAGCGCGGTCCTCGCCGGCCTCGGCGAAGCGGGCGCCGGCCTGGCCCTCGCGCTGGGGCTGGGCACTCCGGCTGCCGGGGCAGCCGCGGCCACCACCATGGGCGTTGCCGCCAGCGTGCACGCCCCCAACGGCTTCTTCGCCCAGGAAGGCGGCCTTGAATACCCGGCCGTCCTCGGACTTGCCGCCGCGTCCTTCACCATTGGCGGGCCAGGCAGCGTCTCCCTCGATTCCATCACCGGCCATGTCCTGGACCGGCCCTGGATGCGGGCCGTCGCCCTGGCCGTCATTCCCACGGCCATCGCGTTCCAGGTCTACCGCCGCCAGAAGGCCCTGGCCCGCGACGCAAGCGGTCCGGACGCGGCCGAGATCGCCGAAGAGATCCCGGGCGCCACGAGCTAATCGCCTACTAGACGTACTTCTTGAACCACGCCAGCGTGTCTTTCCAGGCGGCCGTTGCCTGCTGCTCGTTGTAGCGCTCGCCGGTGTCGTTGTGGAAGGCGTGGTCGACGCCAGGGTAGACCTTGAGCTCGTTGCGCACACTGGTGGCCGCCAGGGCGTCCCGAAGTTGCGGCATGGGTCCGGTGATCCGGTCATCCAGTTCGGCGTAGACGCCGAACACAGCTGGCTTGATGGACGGCACCTTGTCCAGGTCAGGTGCCGGCCCGTAGAAGGCTGACGTCGCCTTGAGGCCGCTAATCTCCACCGCCGACTGCCAGGTGATGCCGCCGCCGAAGCAGTAGCCGGTCATGGCGATCCGGCCCTGCTCCACGAAGTCCTGCTTCTGCAGGTAGTCGAAACCGGCCGCAAAGTCCGCCACGTGCCGCTTCGCCCCGGCTTGCGTCAGGGCACCCGGGACGGCGTCCCGGTCCAGGCTCGCCGTGCCGCCTTCCCTGCTCAGCAGGTCAATCGCCAGGGCCGCGTATCCTTCCTTGGCGAAGCGCCGGGCCACGTCCTGGATGTGGGGAGTCAGCCCGCGGTTCTCGTGGCAGACCAGGACGGCGGGGCCGGGCTTCCCGCCGTCGGGCCTGGCGAGGTAACCACTGATCTCGGTGCCGCCGGACGCAAACTTCACCGTCGACGTCGTAATTCCGGCTGCACCCTCGGGAACGGACAGCGGGCTCTTCGCACCCGGAACGGCGCCGCCGGTGGCTGTGCCCGTGGCGGAGCCCGACGTCGGGTTGGGAGTGGGCATGGGATCGGTGCTGCGCGGAACTTCCTGGGGCGTGCACCCGACCAGGAGCATCGCCGCTGACGCGGCAGCCATGCTGCCGGTGATGAACGCGACCCGGCGGGTGAAGGTGTGCTGGCTCATGGCCCCGGCACGGTAGTCGTCGAAAAATTCCTCGATCAGGTACTTCTCAAACTTGCCAAGCTGGGTCATCACGGCCTCCTGGAGTTTTTGCCGCTTATCCTCCTCTGAACCCCACTGCCGGGCAAGGGAACCGGGTGCACCCGGACGGCCAGGGTTAAGTGCCGCCTTTCAGGCCCTTGGCGTAGGCGGCCTGCCCCGCGTGCTGAAGGCAGTCGGCAATCGTGCTGACCAGCCGGACGCCGAAGGTGACCGGCGGGTCCCATCGGGTATCCACGACCCGGTCAAGGTCGTCGTCGCCGAGTCCGCCCAGCACCTCCGCTGTCTGCCGGTGGACCGCCCCGTAGTACGCAGCGAGCAGCTCCCGCGGCGCCCGAACGGCGTCGACCTTGTCTGAGGAGTGGCCGTAGCCGGTGTCCCGCTCGGAAAGCGGCAGGTGGAAGCGCCCGGCGAAGCCCTGCGAAGTCCACACCTGCTGCAGCCCGGCCGCGGAGGCAACCTGCGCGTCCTCCACCCGGCTGAGGTGCCAGACCAGCCAGGCGATGGAGTTGCCGTTGCCGGCGGGACGGCGGGTCAGGGTTTCGTCGTCAAGCCCCTCGAGCGTGGCCTCCACGATTTCGCGGATGCGGCCAAAGGCGTCCAGAAAGACTTCGTTGGATTTCATCAGGTCCCCTTTACATTTGGCTGTGCGCGGCAACGGCTGGATCGGAACCGATGCGGGCACCGGCTTCGAGGGCGGTGATCCCGCCAATCTCTTCAGGCGTCAGGACGACGTCGACGGCCGCCAGGTTGTCCCGCATCCGGCCGCTGTTTGCCGACTTGGGAATGACGATGGTGCTCTGGGCAAGGTGCCAGGCCAGCACAACCTGGGCCGGGGTGACGCCGTGCCCGTCGGCTACGGATGTGACCGCCGCAGCGTCCAGGTCAGCACCCTGGCCCAGGGGGCTGTACGCCTCCACGGCAATGCCCCGGGAGCGGCTCTTCGCCGCCAGTTCAGGTTGCTGGAACGTGGGGTGCAGCTCAAACTGGTTGACCGCCGGAACCACGTCCGCCGACTGGAGGAGCGTGTCCAGATGGTTTGCCAGGAAGTTTGACACGCCGATCGCGCGGATCTCGCCGCCTGCGTGCAGCTCCTCCATTGCTTTCCATGCCTCGGCAAAAAGGTTTCGGGATGGCACCGGCCAGTGGATCAGGTACAGGTCAACGTAGTCGACGCCCAATTCACGGCGGCTGTGCCCGAAGGCTTCCCGGGCCGTGCCCTGCTCGCCGTTGCGCAGCTTGGTGGTGAGGAAGATGTCCGCACGGGGGATTCCCGAGGCAGCGATCGCGGCGCCAACGGCGGCCTCGTTGCCGTATGCCGCCGCGGTGTCGATGTGGCGGTAGCCGGCTTCCAGGGCGTCCTCCACGATGCGCTGGGTCTCTTCCGGCGGCACCTGGAAAACGCCGAAGCCCAGTTGCGGGATTTGTACGCCGTTGTTCAGGGTGACATTCGGTACTGTCTGCTTCGGCATCATGAAATCCCTCTGTCGCTGCGGCGGGTCACCCTAAGTATGCCTCCCGCCGGGCGGCGGCGGAGGAACCTGCGCGCGAGCGGGCCACCTGGACCATTGGTATGACTTCGGAAGCCATGCGCCCAACACGGCCAGCGCAATAGCCCAGGTTGTTCTCTGCCGTTTCGGGCCCGCTCACTCACGGTTGTCCCCGGGACCATTTCACATCACGACGCCGGCTGGCGCCAGATGCTTTCGGCTGCGCCACCTCGGCCGCGCCACATCGGTTCCACGGCGAGTACGCCTACCGGCCTGAACTGCCCAAGACTACGATTTGCGTGGTGTACGGGCCAACGCTAGCCTGCACGGGTCCGGCAGGCCCAGAGCAGAGGGGAATCGCGGTGAATAGGGAGACCAGGCAGAGCGGGCCGCACTGGCGGCGGGTGATGGCTGCCCTCGCCAACCACGACGCGCGGACCGCCTACGCACATATAGTGCTTGGGGCAACGCCCGAAGACGTGTCTTTCCGGCTGGCGGGCCAACGCCGCGACCGGGCCATCGCCGCCCTGCTCGATGCAGGCCTGGTCGAACGGACCGCGGGCAATGAATTGGAGGCATCCGAGTCGATCTTCCGCGACCTTCTTACGCAGCAGCCCAAACGCCAGCCGCAGACTGGAGTGGCCCGGTTCATGCGTCTGGGCCGGATCGACAGGTATCCGGCAAACCAGGCGGAACGGCGGGAACTCCTGGCCTGGATTGCCGGCGATGCCTTCGAGCCGGGCGAGGAGCTCACCGAGCGAAGGGTCAATGAACGGCTCCTCAGCTACACCGACGATGTGGTGCTGCTGCGCCGCTACCTGATCGATTTCGGCGTGCTGGAGCGGACGCCATCGGGATCCTCCTACTTCCGCCCCAAAGAAGCGTAGGCTCAGTCCCCGCGAGCCTTCCCTTATGGCGGCGTCGTTGGCCTTCCGGAGCGCAGGGCCTCAATTCCAGGTGCTAGGCATCCTCGGAATCCAGATCGAAGTCCGGCAGGTCCAGCAGTCCCAGATCCTCCAGGACCGTTGCGTCCTCATAGGTGGTAGCTATGCACCGGACCAGGGCAGGAGGTACCCGGAAATGGGTGTCGATGGTCAGGATCCCCTGCTCGGCAAGCCCCTTGAGTTGGGTCATGGCCGCGGCCTTCAGCGACTCGACCGTGCTGATTTCCTCTGCCGACGCACCTGTCCGCGGGTCTAGACGATATGTCTGAGGGGTTGTGGCCGGGGCTGGGGTGCTGGCCCTTCTGATTCGTCCATTATCGCCGGGCAGTTCCGGACCGCGGGCTTTG
>NZ_JBHTXX010000045.1:0-39612 GCF_042791415.1 Arthrobacter sp. NPDC056691 | reverse complement strand
CACCACACCAGCCCCACCCAGCCACGCCGGAATCAACCTACCCGAAACAACCAAACAACCAGCCCAGTGACTCCACACAGCTTGACAACCTGCGCAACTGGACAAAAACTCCGGTCCCGTTGACCGGGTGCCCGCACCGTGTAATCTTTATAGAACGAACGGTCGGTAATTTATTCAGCTTCCGGCCCAGCTTCTGCGAAAAGGATGTTCTCATGGTCGAGGCTTTTCTGGTCGGCGGTGCCCGCACCCCGGTAGGACGATACGGCGGAGCGCTCTCGGCGGTCCGGCCCGATGATCTGGCGGCGCTGGTGGTCCGCGAGGCCGTGGCCCGGGCTGGCGTGGATCCGGACGCGATCGACGAGGTCATCCTGGGCAACGCCAACGGCGCAGGCGAGGAGAACCGGAACGTGGCGCGCATGGCCACTATCCTCGCCGGCCTTCCTCTGCACATCCCGGGCATCACCGTGAACCGGCTCTGCTCGTCCGGCCTGAGCGCCATCATCATGGCCAGCCAGATGATCAAGTCCGGGGCTGCGGACATCGTGGTGGCCGGCGGCGTCGAGTCCATGAGCCGCGCGCCCTGGGTCCAGGAGAAGCCACAGACCGCCTTCGCGAAGCCCGGCGACATCTTCGACACCTCCATCGGCTGGCGGTTCGTGAACCCGCTGTTCACGAAGGGCGAGCTGTCGCGGGACGGCAAAATGACGTTCTCCATGCCGGAAACCGCCGAGGAAGTGGGCCGCGTGGACAATATTTCCCGCGAGGACGCCGACGCCTTCGCCGTCCGTTCCCACGACAGGGCACTCGCGGCCATCGAGGCGGGCCGCTTCAAGGACGAAATCGTCCCGGTGACGGTCAAGACCCGCAAGGCCGAGACCGTGGTGGACACCGATGAGGGTCCGCGCGCGGGCACCTCCATGGACGTGCTGGCCGGCCTCCGCCCCGTGGTTCCGGGCGGCTCGGTGGTCACGGCCGGCAACTCGTCCTCCCTCAACGACGGCGCCTCCGCCGTCATCGTGGCCTCCGAAGCCGCAGTCCAGCGGCTGGGCCTCACGCCCCGCGCACGCATCATCGACGGCGCGTCCGCCGGCTGTGAGCCGGAAATCATGGGCATCGGTCCGGTTCCGGCAACCCAGAAGGTGCTCAAACGGAGCGGGCTCAGCGTCGGTGACCTTGGCGCCGTCGAACTTAATGAAGCTTTCGCCACCCAGTCCCTTGCCAGCGTGCGGCGCCTTGGGCTGGACCCCGGCATTGTGAACAACGACGGCGGCGCGATCGCTTTGGGACACCCGCTGGGTTCCAGCGGCTCCAGGATCGCCATCACCCTGCTGGGCCGGATGGAGCGCGAAGACGCGCGGATCGGCCTGGCCACCATGTGCATCGGCGTGGGCCAGGGCACGGCCATGCTGCTGGAGCGCGTCTAGTGCCGGGCCATGACAGCGCGAACGGCCAGGACAGCGCGAACGGCCCGGACAGCGCGAACGGACACTTGAGCACGCACGAGTTCAGCACCCTCCTGGTCGAAGAGCGCGATGACCGGGTGGTGGTGCTCCTCAACCGCCCGGACGTCCGCAACGCGATCGACCAGCAGATGGTGGACGAGCTCCATGCGGTGTGCGCCGCGCTGGAAAAGGACCCCAAGGTCCTCATCATCGCCGGCACCGGCGGCGTTTTTGCGTCGGGCGCAGACATCGCGCAGTTGCGGGAGCGGCGCCGCGACGACGCGCTGCAGGGCATCAACTCCACCATCTTTGTGCGGATCGCCAAACTGCCCATGCCGGTGATCGCCGCGCTGGACGGCTACTGCCTGGGCGGCGGAGCCGAACTGGCCTACGCTGCCGACTTCCGGATCGGCACCCCCGCGGTGCGGATCGGCAACCCGGAAACAGGCCTCGGCATCCTGGCCGCTGCCGGTGCCAGCTGGCGGTTGAAGGAACTCGTGGGGGAGCCGGTGGCCAAGGAAATCCTGCTGGCCGGCCGGGTGCTGAAGGCTGACGAGGCCCTGGCCGTCAACCTGGTCACCGAGCTCCACGAGCCGGCCGAGCTCATGGACGCGGCCCACCGGCTGGCTGACCGCATCGCCCGGCAGGACCCGCTGGCCGTCCGGATCACCAAATCTGTGTTCCACGCCCCGGCGGAGGCGCACCCGCTGATCGACCAGCTGGCCCAGGGAATCCTGTTCGAGTCGCAGGCCAAGTTCGACCGGATGCAGGCCTTCCTGGACAAGAAGAACTCAGCCAAAAAGAACACCACAGACGGGACCAAATCATGACCGCCATTCCCCAGCACGTCGGAGTCCTCGGCGGCGGCCGGATGGGCGCAGGAATCGCCCACGCCTTCCTCATCAAAGGCGCCACCGTCGTGGTGGTGGAGCGCGACGGCGATGCTGCCGCCGGCGCCCGCACCCGGGTCGCCGATGCCGTCGCCAAGTCCGCTTCCCGCGGCGCCCTGGAGGGAACCCCGGAGGATGTTCTGGCGAGGTTCAGCACGTCCACCGACTATTCGGCATTCGCCGGCTGCGGCCTGGTGGTGGAGGCCGTCCCGGAGGACTTCGGGCTGAAGGTCAGCGCCCTGAAAGCCGTGGAAGAACAGCTGGCGCCCGGGGCGTTCCTGGCCTCGAACACGTCGTCGCTCTCGGTGACCGATCTCGCCGCCCAGCTGCAGCGGCCTGCCAGCTTCGTGGGGCTGCACTTTTTCAATCCCGTGCCGGCCTCCACCCTGATCGAGGTGGTGGTGGCCAAGGAGACGTCATCCGAGCTGGCGGCCGCAGCGAAAGGCTGGACGGAAGCACTGGGCAAGACCGCCGTCGTCGTCAATGATGCCCCGGGATTCGCGTCCTCCCGGCTGGGCGTGGCGATTGCGCTGGAGGCGATGCGCATGGTGGAGGAGGGCGTGGCCTCCGCGGAAGACATCGACGCCGCCATGGTGCTGGGCTACAAGCACCCCACCGGCCCGCTGAAGACCACTGACATCGTTGGCCTGGACGTCCGCCTGGGCATCGCCGAATACCTGCACTCGACGCTGGGGGAACGCTTCGCGCCGCCGCAGATCCTCAGGGACAAGGTGGCCCGCGGCGAACTGGGGCGCAAGACCGGCAAGGGGTTCTTCGACTGGGCGGAGTGACCCGCGGAATAACCCAAGGGCGCCTAAAACAGGCCGCCTACAACGATCATGTAGCCGACGAAGAACAGCAGGCACAGCAGTACGACGATGCCGAGAGCCACCAGCACGGCCACCTGCGTTCCGCGTGGCGGTCCGCCCTCGTCGTGCCCTTGCGGACCGCCGGTGGAGCCTTCAGCGGGAGGTGTTTCCCCGGGCGGCACTCCGCCGCCCGGCTCCAGCCCGGTGAGGTGGTCTTCCAGGGGATCGGGGTTTTGGCTGCTCACGGAGTCCTCCTTTGCCGATGTGTGGACTGCTGCAGTTTTGCGGCAGGCCTACAGGGATTCGAGTTTCTGCCGGAGCCCGTTCAGGGCCGGGTCGCGGAGCTTCATGAACTGCGGCGTGAGGAACGGCTGCAGCAGCTTGTAGGGCCAGTTGATGCTGAACTGGGCCGTGTACAGCACCTCGGATCCGGAAGTGAGTGACCGCACGTCGATCGAGTCGAAGGCCACGAGATTCCGGTGTTCTCCCCGGAGCTTGATGTGGTTGTCGAACAGTTCGATGACCTCGTACTCGATGGGCTGGCGCTTGTCCCGGAACAGCGCCTCGGCATGGTATCGATGGCCGACGGCGACGGGTCCCTCGGTCAGCTTCTCCATGACCGCCGTGCCCGGGTCCCACTCGCTGGTGTGTTCGAACGCGGAGAGGTAGGCGAACGCAGTCCGCGCCGGCAGGGACGAAGCGACAGTGCCCGAGACTGTGATCATGACACCAGCCTAGTCACGCGCGCCGCCTGGCACACCGGGTTGGTCAGTCCCGCGCCGCCCCCAGTGAGGGCCGCGCCGCCCCCAGTGCGGGCCGCGCCGACGGGGTCCGGGCGGGCCGCCCCGGACCGTGCGGGAACTACCCGATCGCCGCCCGGATGGAGGCGGCGTAGCCCTTGGCGTAGCCGTCGGCCGTGGGGTGGAAGATATCGGCGGACGACGTGCCGCAGGTGGAAGAGGCGGTGCAGAGCGGCGGCAGCCCCACGATCCACGGCTGCGCCGATCCGACCCCGTGCCCGGCAAACGCGCCCGACACGTCCACATAGCTAACCTTCGATCGACCGCCGTCGGCTGTGTGGGCGGCGTTGGCGATGACCGCGTTCAGTTGCTGCGTCAGCCCGTTCACCGGGCCGGCGGCCGGGCCAGCGCCGGGCTCGAACAGCAACGGGTACCCGGTCACGTAGATGTCAGCCCGCGGTGCCTTTGCCTTGACGTCGTTCAGCATGGCCAGAAGATCCTGGAAGAACGGGCTTGCCGCCGGATTGTTCAGGGCGGTCTGGAGGACGGCCGCCCGCTGGGACAGGGCGGCGGTGCATGCCGGACCGGAGTCCTGAGAACAGATCACCAGGGCCCCAATGGAGTCCAGGTCGTTGCCTCCGGCGGTGATGGTCACCAGGTCCACCTTCTTACTCAGCGAGGGAATCTGGTCCGCCCGCACGGTGCTTGTTGTGGCGCCGCTGCAGGCCTCATTCCCGGTCAGGCTGATCTTGCGCGCCGCGTCCAGCAGCGCCGGATAGCTGTGGCCGCTCCGCAGGCAGGCGTCCGCGTACGGTCCGGCGCCTTGGCCTGCGGCATAGGAATCGCCCAGGGCGACGTAGGTATCGAACCGGTCCGCGGATGCCGGCGCGGCGGTCAGGCCGGCCAGGACAAATGCCGCGATGACCCCGGTGAGGCGGGCGAATCGCCGTGGCAAAGACTGTTTGGCTGTCATCTGAATCCCCATATTCGCTCAGGCCGTGGAGCGGCGCCCCCGTTGTCCAAGAGTACGCCCGCCGTCAACGCCCCGGCCCGGCAATCAGGCGTCCGGCAGCCCGCCATCTGCCGCAACTTGGACCGGACCCCGTGCGGCCGCCGGGGCAGGTGTGGTTAGCTGGCTCCGTGAACGCGAGGGGACAAATCGGCTGGGACGGGGCGGTGAACGCCTGGCTTGTGGCTGGCTCCGTCTACCGGATGGGGCGGCGGGAATGGCTCACGGAGGCGGGGTGGAAGGAGGCCTACCGCGACGGCATCCGCACGATCATCGACCTCCGCAACCCCGGCGAACGGCAGCGCCGGCCCAGCGATCCGGAGGTGGGCGAGGCGCTCGCCGCGTTCGACGTGGTCCTTGCCCCCACCGAGGACCCGGAAAATCCTGAGTTCAAGGCCCTGTGCGATCCCTACCTGAACGATCCCGCGCACTATGCCGCCAATGCCCGGCTCTTTCCGGACAGGCTGGCCGCCGTGTTCAAGGCCGTGGCCGCAGCGCCGGGCGGCGTCGTGATCCACTGCTCGGCCGGCCGGGACCGCAGCGGCATGATCGCGGCCATGCTCCAGGACCTGGCCGGCGCCGGCGATGCCGAGATCGTGGCCAGCTACCAGGCCGCCATGCGCAGCATCAACGAGCGCCACCGGACCATGTGGCCGCCGCATCCGCATGAACGCTACCTCGACGAGGAGACCCTGGCCCCGCTTCTGGAAAACCGGGGCGCCCGGGTCCTGGACTTCGTGCGCGAGCTCAACACGCGCGAGTTCCTGCTGCGGAGCGGCGTCACGGAGCCGGAACTGGAAGCAGTGCTCGCGGCCCTCGGCGCCAGGGTTGCCCTGTGACTTCTCCCGTATACGGCACCGCACTCCGGCGCGCACTTGCCCTCGCGGTGGCGGTGGCGCTGGGCGCCCCGCTTACCTCAGTGCCCGCTCACGCCGCCCTGGAAAGCACGACGACGGCGGTGGCCAGCGGCGCGGACACCTCGCCGGCGGTGCCGTCCCCGGCTGCGACCCCGTCAGACCCGGCTGCGTCGGGAGTTTCCGGTGAGGGTCTTGCCGAAGCCGTTCAGCGGGACCTGGGCATGACCCTGGCGGAATTCAACGCCGCAGGGGAGCGGGGGAAACGTGCGGCCGCGGCTGCGAAAACCGCTTTGCCGGATACCGCGGCCGCGAAAACCGCTTTGCCGAACACCGCTGCCCGGGAAACGACTGCCCCGGACCCAGCTGCCGGGAACACCGCGACGGGGCAAACCGGGAAGGACCTCCGGGCCGCCAGCGTCCGGCAGCTCTACCAGGCGTACCTCCGCGAGGTCGGACCGGCGGGGCTCCAGGCCGTCGCCGAGGCGGATGGCAAGTTCATCATCCGCACGGGCGGGGTCAACGAGCCGCAGTCGGAGCCGCCGCCCGCAACAGAGGCGAACGGCACAGTAGCGAACGGCACAATGGCGAGCGGCACAGTGGCGAACCACACCCCGGCGGACGGTGCCGAATCCACGGCCAGCCAGGCTCCGGCGTCGGCGGACCGGGCCAGCGGCGGGCGACTATCGCCGTCGGAATTCGTGCAGCAGTATGCCAACGTAGTCCTCGAGTCCGGCGAACCGCTGGCCCCGGAGGAGGACTTCTTCGGCGGGCAGGGGTACCGGATCGACGGCGGGGTGGTCTGTTCCGCGGGCTTCAGCGCCTTCAGCCCCGATGGCAAGCCTTTGGTCCTCACCGCCGGCCACTGTGCCGACGACGGCGCCGCGCGGCTCGCAGAGGTGACCCTTCCGGCCGGGGACCCAGCCGGAGGATTCGCGGCCGAAAATGCGGTCACCGGAGAACTCGGGACATTCGGTTTCAGCCAGTTCGGCGGTCCGGGGAACTCGAGGGTCACTGATCCGGAGAATCCCGGCAGGCCGGGCAACGACATCGCGGTCATCGAGTCCATCCGGCCGGACCTCGACCCGCTCCCGGCCGCCACCACGTGGGAGGACGCTGCCCGCCTCGGAACCGGCTCCGTGAAGATCGTGGGCATGGCGCCGCCGTTTGTGGGGCAGGCCGTTTGCCGTTCCGGGCGGGCCGCGGGATGGTCATGCGGCACCGTGGACGAGGTGGGGATCTACATTGTGGGCGGAGGCTCGGGGGACCCCGCCGACGTGAGATCCTTCAGCGGATTCCTTTCCACGTCCGTGCAATCCAGCGGCGGTGATTCCGGCGGGCCGTGGATCAGCGGAAACTACGCCGTAGGCACGCACTCCGCGGGAAACTCCAGCGACTCCGCAGAGAACTTCGCCGTGGCGGCCACGCTCCAGGATTCGATGGGCGTCCTCCCGGGCGTCCAGCTGAGGCTGTTCCTGAACAAGCCGGTCCTGGCCGGGTCCCTGCCGGCAGGGCCGATCGCCCCGGGTCAGCGGATCACCGGCCGGCTGGCCACGGCCCCGGCCACCGATGTGCCGGCGGGAACACAGGTCCGGGTCACCTTCCCGGGCAGCGACCCGTTCGACGTGGACGTCGACGCCGCGGGCAATTGGGCCTTCAGCGCGCCCGGCCCCGCTCCGGAGTTCACCGCGCAGACGGTGAACGGCTTCAGCCGCTCCGGGCTGAGCACGTTCCGCACTGCGCCGGAGCCTGCGGCACAGACCCCGGCGCCGAAGCCGACAGCGCCAGAGGCGACTGCACCACCGGTTGCGTCCCCACCGGCGGCGGCCGCACAGGGCCCCGAACCGGCAGTGCTAGTGCCTGCGCCCCAGCCGACGGTTGTGGCCGTGCTACCTGCCGGCGGCACGACTGACCCTGGCCCGGACACCGCCGCAGCGGCCCCCGCACTGCTCGCGGACACGGGGGTGTCAGGCCTGACGCTCGCCGCAGCTATCGCAGGCGCGGCGCTGGTATTGGGTGGCCTGCTGCTGGCAGTGGTGCGGCGGCGCGGCAAGCGTTAGCCGATGGTGGCGGCTTCGTCCAGGGTGTGCGGCTCGAAGTGTTCCACAATGTCGCGGACCGACGCGAGGCCCTCGGTGTAAGTCGCCGATGAGCGCCAGTGTTCGATCTGCTCAAGGGACGCCCACGGCCCGGTACTGATGAACCGGTTGGGCACGTCGCGGTCACGCATCAGCAGGCCTCGCCCACCCGGAAACTCCTTGTGCGTTCGATCGGCCATGTCCTTCCAGGCCTTCACAAAGTCATCCTCGTGGCCCGGTCTGATGAGCCAAATTCCCAACGTGTAAACCTGCACGTTGCATCACCTCCATTGGCGAAGTGCGGATACCTGATTATCTTCCGGCGCCGCGGCCCGCGGAAGACGCAAACAGAAGTGCCGGCGTCGACGGCGGTTCCCACGGCCGTGTGCGGCGGCTGCCGGGCCAGCGGGGCCGGCTTAGCCCCCGCTAACAGTTGGACGGCTTGTATTCATAAGCGCCGGCGTCGGCCTGTCCGGATCCCGAGCATTGGCCGTTTTGCGGAACGGAAGCCTGGTCCAGGTCCACCCCGGAGGGGCTGCTGCCCGCACGGTCTATCGCCGGGCTGCCGCTGGTGAGGTGGAGGTCTTCGGGGGGATTGACGAACTCTGCGGGAGCCGTCGTCGAGCTGTTGTCCAGAGGGACGTTGCTGGGGCCGTTGACCACGTTGGCCTGCTCCGTCCAGCCGGACCCGTCCATCCACAGCGCGTCCCGCACGGCCACGAGGATGTTGGCGCGGATGACCGTCGAGGAGGGGCAGTGTGCATGGCAGACAACACCGCGCGAATGGCTGCCGTTCAGCCACACCGTGTTGAACTCGAAAATGGTGCCGTTCGTGGGGCCGAACTTTGTGTCCGGGCCGCGGATGATCAGGCCGGCGGCTTCCGCGCATTCGGCGCCGCACGAGGAACGGATGAGGTTGTAGCGGAAAACGTTGCCGTCGGCCGCCCCCTCGGAGCGCCCGATCTCGGAGAACACGTTGTTGTTGATGGCCTTGTTGTGATGGATGTTGTTGCGGCTGCCGTTGTAGATCTCGAAGGCGCTTCCGTCCCGGCTGAAGTCGTAGGAGGACGCTGTGGAACCGGTGACGGTGTTGCCGGAAAACTCGTTGTCATTGCCGTTGATGAGAACGCCGAACGCGCCGGAATCGTCGGTGCAGTTGGCCGCCTTCGGAGTGCCGCATTGGTCTCCGGGCGTGTTGACGTTCATGACGTTGTTGTCCGTCAGGACATTGTTCGAGTAGTTTCCGAAGTCGGAGCCCGTGCCGACTTTGATTCCTGCGGTGTTGTCGGAGGCCTCGGAATTCTTCACCACCACGTGGTCGCCGTAGACGTTGAAGCCCGCGTACCCGCAGTTTGTGGCCCGCAGCCCGTCCACCTCGATGTAGCTGCCGTTCAGCCGGAAGCAGTTTCCGCCTTCCCCGCTGGTTATGGTGGGCAGGTTCCCCTTCCCGTAGCCGTTCAGTCTGATGGCCGACGCCGGTGTTCCGCTCTCGTCCAAGGCGACATTCCCGATCCACTCGTCACCCCTGCGGAAACTGAGGGTATCGCCGGGGTTGAAGGCCGTGTCGTTGATTTTCTGCAGCGACTGCCACGGCGAATCCGGGGACGTCCCGGAGTTGGTGTCGCTTCCCACTGCACTCACGTAGTAGTGGGTGGACGGCGCCGTAGGGTTCGTCGTCGAGACGCAGCCCACCAGCAGGACCGGCAGGAGGACAGCCGCCAGTGCGGCGGCGACAGTCTTTCTGGTGGTACGTGAGCTCATGATTGCACCTGCCGGGAGGCGGACAATAGGGCCCGGCCCAGCAGGGCCGCTCCCTCTGGTCCGGAGCGGCCAGAGTATAAAGCGCCCGGCGCAATGTCAACGGAATGGGGCGTGCTTCCCGGGCGGGCTTCCGGGCCTGCTCCCAGGGCGGGCGGTGGCACCCGGGAGGGGCCGTCGTCGTCCACCCGGACCGCAGCCTCCTACGCGTGCGGCGCGGGGCGTACGCGGACCGGGGCCAACAGGCTGATGAGCAGGATGGCGGTGACCGACCCCGCGGCCATGATCGAGGCCAGCACCACGATCTGGAACCGGCCCGCCTCCAGCGGTGAGAGCCCGCCGAAGATCGCCCCGACGAAGGCTCCAGGCAGCGTGACCAGGCCTGTCGTCTTGGTCTGGTCCACGGTCGGAATGAGGGCGGAATATACGGCGCCGCGCGCCATCTCGCGGGTGGCCTGCCGGGGAGAGGCACCCAGGGCGAGCCAGCCCTCCACCTGGTCCCAGCGGTCGATCACCGCCTCGTTGAACCTGCGGCCCGCGAGCCCGGCAATCGCCATGGAATTGCCGACGACGATCCCGCCGATCGCCAGCGCGTAGCGGGAGGTGAACTCGATGGCGCCGGTGCCGAACACGATGACCAGCGCCGCGACGATGCCGGCGGCCATCGAGCCGGCCACGACAGCAAGGCGGCGCCAGGACCAGGCGAGGCGCCGTGCGGCGGTAACGGCGGCGACGGTGAACATGACGCCCAGCGCCACGGCCACCCATTCGGCGCTGGCGATCACGGCACCGAGGATCAGGCTGACGGCGGCGAGCTGCGCCGCGCCGCGGAGGATGGCGATGGCCGGCGCGAAGGCGTGCGGAACGCGGAAAGAGCGGAGTACGGCGGCCGTCAGCGCCATCAGGAGGCCCACGGCGATCAGGGTGGGGGTCAGGCTGCCAAGCTGGGTCACCAGATCAGCCTAGCCGGGTCCAGCCGGGGCCAGCTGGCAGCCAAAGCCGTGGGGACGCTGCTGGCGAGCGTCAGGCCCTCGGAGCAAGCAGCAGGTTGGTGATTCTCAGGGTGCACAGGCGCTGACCCGCCTCGTTGGTGATCAGAACCTCGTGCGTGGTCAGGGTGCCGCCGAGGTGGATGGGGGTGGCCGTGATGGTGATGAGTCCGGTCCGGGCGGACCGGTGATGGGTGGCGGAGACGTCCACGCCGACGGCGGTCTTACCCAGCGTGCTGGCGTGGATCACCGCCGCCCACGATCCCACGGCCTCGCCCACGGCCAGCGAAGCGCCGCCGTGCAGGAGGCCGAACGACTGCCGGTTCCCCTCCACCGGCATGGTCGCCACGACGCGCTCGACCGACTCCTCCACGATCTTCACGCCCATCTTTTCGTCGAGCTCGCCGAGGGTGATCTTCCACAGCTCCCCGGGCGTCGGCCGTGCAGGTGCTTCTGCGGTCAGTCTGGTGTCGCGGGTTTCGGGCGTCACGTGCTCTCCTCGGTTTTGGTGTTCGATCGCGTCGGTTCCCCCGTGGCCGGTGGGAAGTTGCCACTAGTGTGCAGCGGGGCACATTCATGTACTGTAGACATATTACCGAACGGACGGTCAGTAATGTTCTGGCCGGATCAGATTTGTCCCCCGTTGGAAGGACCCGTCAACGATGACCACCACCGCCACTGCCCCCGAAGCCACCCTGGACACCGTGGAAACCGTCCCCAGTTTCGTGCAGGATTCCTGGTGGACTCCCGACGCCGGCTCGGCGGCTTCCGCTGTTCCCGTCCGGGATGCCAGTACGGGGGAGATCCTGGCCAAGGTGAGCACCGACGGCCTGGACCTGGCCGCCGTCGTGGATTACGGCCGGACCACCGGCCAAACGGAACTCGGCAAGCTGACCTTCCACCAGCGTGCCCTCAAGCTCAAAGAGCTGGCGCAGTACCTGAACGCGCGCCGCGAGCACTTCTACGCGTTCTCCGCCCAGACCGGCGCCACCAAGATCGACTCGATGATCGACATCGACGGCGGCATCGGCGTGCTGTTCACCTTCGGCTCCAAGGGCCGGCGCGAGCTTCCCAACTCGCAGGTTGTGGTGGACGGGCCCATGGAGGTGCTGTCCAAGGACGGCTCGTTCGCCGGCGAGCACATCTACACCCGCATCCCGGGCGTCGCCGTGCAGATCAACGCCTTCAACTTCCCGGTCTGGGGCATGCTGGAAAAGCTCGCCCCCGCATTTATCGCCGGCGTGCCCACCATCGTCAAGCCCGCCACCCCCACGGGCTACGTTGCGGCCGCCGTGGTGAAGGCCATGATCGAATCCAACATCCTGCCCAAGGGCTCGCTGCAGCTGATTTCGGGCTCTGTCCGCGGGCTGCTGGACGTGCTCGACTACCGCGACCTCGTGGCCTTCACGGGTTCGGCGTCCACCGCACAGTCGCTGAAGTCGCACCCGAACGTGGTGCTTGGCGGCGTGCGGTTCACCTCCGAGACCGACTCGCTCAACGCCGCCATCCTGGGCCCGGACGCCGTGGAAGGCACGCCGGAGTTCGACGCCTTCATCAAGTCCGTGGTCACCGAGATAACGGTCAAGGCCGGGCAGAAGTGCACCGCGATCCGCCGCGCCATCGTGCCGCAGGACCTGGTGCCCGCCGTCGTTGCCGCCATCGGCGCCCGGGTGGAGCAGCGCGTGGTGCTCGGCGATCCGCGCGCTGAGGGCGTCACCATGGGCGCGCTCGCCTCCCTTGAGCAGCTCGCCGACGTCCGGGCAGCGGTGCAGTCCATGCTCGACGCCGGCGGCGAGCTGGCGTACGGAACGCTCGATTCGCCGTCGGTCACCAGCGCGGACGGCGCCACCGGCGTCGTCGAAGGCGGCGCCTTCATGTCCCCGGTGGTGCTTAGCTGGGCCGACGCGGAGGCGGAGCCGGTGCATTCGCTGGAGGCGTTCGGCCCGGTGTCGTCCGTGATCGGGTACAAGGACATTCCCGACGCCGTCCGGCTCGCCGCCCGCGGCGGCGGCTCCCTGGTCGCCTCGGTTTGCACCAACGATCCGTCCGTGGCGCAGGAACTGGTGACGGGCATCGCAGCCCACCATGGCCGCGTGCTCATGCTGAACCGCGAGGACGCACGTTCGTCGACAGGCCATGGTTCGCCCGTCCCGCACCTGGTGCACGGCGGCCCGGGACGTGCCGGCGGCGGTGAGGAGCTGGGTGGCATCCGCTCGGTGATGCACCACATGCAGCGCACGGCCATCCAGGGCTCGCCGAACATGCTCACCGCAGTGACCGGGATCTGGCACACCGGCGCCGACCGCAACTTCACGGTGGAAACCGAGGGCACGCACCCGTTCCGCAAGTCGCTGGAGACGCTCCGCATCGGTGACGCCGTCCGCTCCGGCCTTCGGCAGGTGGCCCTCGAGGACATCTCGGCCTTCGCCAGTTCGACCGGCGACACCTTCTACGCCCACACCAACCAGGAGGCCGCGGAGGCCAACCCGTTCTTCCCCGGCATCGTGGCGCACGGCTACCTGCTGCTGAGCTGGGCCGCGGGGCTGTTCGTGGAGCCTGCGCCGGGCCCGGTCCTGGCCAACTACGGCCTGGAGAACCTGCGCTTCATCACCCCTGTGGCTGCGGGCGACTCCATCCGGGTGACCCTGACCGCCAAGAAGATCACCCCGCGCGAGACCGACGAGTACGGCGAGGTGGCCTGGGACGCCGTCCTGACCAACCAGAACGACGAAATCGTGGCCACCTACGACGTCCTCACCCTGGTGGAAAAGTAACCCGATCCTGACCGTCATTTGGGACGCTCCCTCACATCCTGTCGGGTTTTTCCGGACGCGTCCTCACATCCTGCCGGGTTTTTCGGGACGCGTCCTCAGGTCTTGCCGGGTTTCCTGTAACGCGTCCTCACATCCTGTCGGGTTTTTCGGGACGCGTCCTCAGGTCCTGTCGGGTTTTTCGGGACGCGTCCTCAGGTCCTGTCGGGTTTTTCGGGACGCGTCCGCAATGGTGGCCGGCATGGTGGAATTTCCCCTGATCTTTCGGGGATTTCCGGGCGTAAAATGACCCCCGTAGGAGGTGGCGAAATGACCCTAGCACTAAGAACAGCCACAACCATCCTGCCTGTCGATGATCCGGACCGCGCCCGTGGATTCTACGCGGAAACGTTGGGCCTCCCACATCGTGGCAAGGCTGAGGATGGAAGCGATTTATTCGGCAACGCTGACGGCCCCATGCTGCAGTTGATGCCCGTCAGAGACGGAAAGCATTCCGATCACACCACATTGAGTTTCGAAGTCACTGACATTGAACGGACCGTCCAGGACATGGAGTCCAGGGGCGTTCGGTTCCAGGACTACGACCTCCCGGAATTGAAGACTGACCACCACATCTGTACAACCGACGCCGAGAAATGCGCCTGGTTCATGGACACCGAAAACAACATCCTCTGCGTTCACGAGAGGCTCGGAACACAGGCTGAGTACCAGCTCTGATCCGCCCTGCCGTCGCAGGCCCCCAAACCCTTCCTCACCTAGCTGAGGGAGGGTTTGGTTTTGGGCCGCGAAAGGTGAGGGAGGGTTGGGGAAAGGCGGCGAAAGGTGAGGAAGGGTTGGGGGAAAACGCGGCGAAAGGTGAGGGAGGGTTTGGTTTTGGGCGGCGAAAGGTGAGGGAGGGTTGGGGGAAAGGCGGCGAAAGGTGAGGGAGCGTTCAGGACCAGGGGGTGATCGGATGCTCCTGCGGCTCGCCGTCCACATACACGTCGGCGCGCTCGTTGAAGAAGCAGACCAGCCCGTGGATTTGCCGCGCGTCGATGAACCGCGAGTCGTAGGCCCAGGCGATGTTCCTGCCCTTGGATGACTCCGGGTAGCTCCAGTACCTGGCCTCGCCCTTGTAAGGGCAGACGGTCCGGTGCGGGCTGGCCTCGAGAAGGTCCAGCCGGACGTCCTGGGCCGGGATGTAGTACCGCACGGGAAGCATCGTTTCGTACAGCAGCTGGGCCCCTACAGTGCCGGCGAGCGTCACGCCGTCGAGCTTCACTTCGATGTGCCGCAGGGTGGCGCGGATGTCCACGCGGTGGAACGGGTCCCGCGGGTGGCCGATGATCTCCTCGTGGTCCTCAAGCCAGTGGAAGGCGCCGAAATCAAGGATGACGTACCCTTCCAGGTCCGGATCGGTGAGCCGGAAGGCTGCCCGGGGAACATGGAACGCGGATGCCACGACGTCGAGCTCCTCGCCGTCCGCCGTATGCCGCCGGAACCCGGTCCGCGGGTCCAGCGCCTGCGGTGCATCGGCCGACAGCCGGACGGGAAACTCGTCAGGGCCGCCGTCCCCCTCGGCCGCGGGCGGCTCGAGCCGCGCCAGCAAATCCTTCTCGGGAACGGCGTACACCGGGGTGACGCGTTTCGGTTCCCACACCAGCAGGGCTTCCTGGGTGTCGACGACGGGGCTTCCGTCGATGCCCGCGCGGATCCTCTTGGAGGTGGGCTGGTACCGGAGATCGGGGAATACGCCGAACAGAAGATCCGACAGTTTCGTGGCCATGCATTCAGGGTGGGCATCCGGACGCCCGGCGTCAACGCCTAATTGTTGATGGCCGGGGCCCGGCTCAGGGCTTGGCGTGCAGGCCGTCGAAGGCCATGGTGATGACGTCGTCGGCCAGCTTTTCCGGCGAGAGCGACCCGCCCGGCTTGTACCACTCAACGATCGAGTTGATGGTTCCGAACAGGAGCCGGGTGACGGTGCGGGGGTCGATGTCCTGGCGCAGCGATCCCTCGTCGCGGGCGGCGGAGATCAGCCCTGCCACCTTGTGGTCGAAGGCGCGGCGGCGTTCCATGGCGTTGCGCTCGATGTCCGTGTTGCCGCGCAGCCGCAGCAGCAGCGTGACGAAGGGCAGCCGCTCCACCAGCACGGCGATGGTCTGGCGCAGCACGAACTCCAGCCGCGCGTCCGCAGCCCCCGAGGTGGCCCCCGGCTGGTCCAGGATGGCCTCCAGGCCACCGAGCGCGTGGTCCAGGGCGAGCTTCAACAGGTCGCCCTTGGACGGCACATGATGGTAGATCGCCGACTTGGAGATGCCCAGGTTTTCGGCGAGGATGCCCATGGATGTGGCATCGTAACCGTGGCGGTTGAAGACATCGACGGCGATCAGCAGCACAGACTGCTGGTCGTAGCCCGGACGGCCGCGTTTGGTGGGGGCTGCTGTGCTGGCTTCTGTACTAGGCATACCGGCTATTTTCTCATGAACGTTCGGTCATCGAAGCAAACTGCTGCCGGCGGACCGCCAATTTGGAGGGTCTCCGCCCCACGGGCACCAGTTTTTCGCAGGGTCCGCACCCATAGTTGGTTCTCATTGGGGAATCGCCGCGGAACAGCTGACGCCACAGGACAAGGAGGTCCTCGTGGTCATGATTTGGTCTCGAAACCGCACATAGGGGTTGACGACCGGGGCCGGCAAAGGCGCTTGTGCCCCCAACGCCAGGAGGCCAGACCATGCCTGAAGAATCTGCAAACACCAGCGGCCTCGGACGCCGCACGCTACTGCGTTTGAGTGCTGCCGGAGGTGCCGGAGCGGCACTGGCAGCCGCACAAACCTGGGCCGCTCCACTGCTTGCCCAGCGGGGACTACTCTCGCCCGACGGCGCTTTCGGCGCCACGTCGACAGCGCTGAGTGACAACTTGTTCTACATAGAGAAGTACCCCACGAGCCCGCTGATCATCTCGCCGTTCAGCGACCCGCTGCCGATCCCCAAGGCGCTGGCTCCGGTGCCGAAATCGGTGTTCAGCGCCTGGCGGAATCCGCCGGGACCCGGCCCAGGACAGCAGAACTCGCTGCGCAACGAGCAGCACCAGGTCTGGCCGAGCCAATTCGGCGAGCCGGACCCGATCGTCTACAAGATCGACGTCCTGCTGCGGCAGCACGCGTTCACCACGTCGCAGGTTCTGCCGATCGACGGGGACGGCGAGCCCACGGTCTCCTTCGATGCGAATCGCAGGAAATATCCCGCGGGCACCAAACGAACGCTCCCGCTCAGCACGATCTACGGCTTCAACGGGACCTTCCCCGGGCCCATGATCAACGCCGAGTACCGCAGGCCGGTGCTGGTGCGGTTCGAAAACCACCTCGACGAGAACCCGCTGAACCTGGACCGGCAGGACTTCGGCTCCCCGGACTTGTCCTTCCTGACCCACCTGCACAACGGCCACACGGCGCCCGAGAGTGACGGCAACCCGCACTACTCGATGGTGGCCGGGCCCAGGCACCCGGGCTTCAGGCCGGGGATGTTCGTCGACAACCTGTACCTGAACCGGCCTGCCGGCAACGACGAGCGCGAGAAGCAGAGCTTCTTCTGGTTCCACGACCACACGATGGACCACACCGGCTCGAACGTCTACAAGGGCATGGTGGGCCTGTACCCGATCTACGACACCACTAACGGCATGGACATGGGCGATGAGACCCGGGGACTGCGGCTGCCGGGCGTCCGCACCAACAACGCCAACGGATCCTTCGACGTCAAATACGACATCCCGCTGGCCTTCTACGACTGCCGCCTGGATGACGGCGTCACCATCCACAAGGACATCCACGACGTGCAGGGCGAGTTTCCCAACGCGAAGAACCCGGCCGAGCACCCGGAATGGTGGGGCAAGACCTTCTACAAGCACTTCCCCAACCACGGCTTCGTCGGCGACATCTTCACGGTCAACGGCACCGCCTCCCCGGTGCTGGAGGTGAAGCGCCGCAAGTACCGCTTCCGGTTCCTGGACGCCTCGGTCTCAAGGATCTACGAGTTCAAGCTGATGAGTTCCGCGAAGGGTCCCAAGTCGTCGGCATCGCTCGGATATCAGGGCGATGAGCTGGAGGGGCAGTACCGTATCGAGGACGGCCAGCAGTGCATGCAGTTCACCCAGATCGCGGCCGACGGCGGGCTGCTGCCGCTCCCGCTCAAGCGCGATTCCTTTGAGCTGTGGCCGGCCAAGCGACGCGAGGTGGTGGTCGACTTTACGCGGTACCAGGACGGAACGCCGACCACCAAGGGCGACGTCGTCTACCTCACCAACGTGATGAAGATGCCCAACGGCAGGATGTGGTCCAACTCGTCCCGGTTCTCGCCCGACCCGAAGTACAAGGTCCCGGTGCTCAAGTTCGTGATCGGCGATACCGCGCCGGACAACAGCCAGGTCCCCCCGAAGCTGCGCGATCTTCCGCCGCTGCCCAGCAACTGGCAGAGCATGCTGGACAACCGCATGATCTTCGAAGTCAAACGCGGCAGCGCGGGCGGGGAAACAGAATGGCTCATCAACGGCAAGCCCTTCGACCCGAACAACGTGCTTGCCAGCCTGAAAAACCGGGCGGGCCGCACACCGCTTGCCCAGCAAAAGAAGGGGAGCTTCAACCTCTGGGAGCTCAAAAACGGGGGCGGCGGCTGGGTGCACCCGTTCCACCTGCACATGGAGGAGCACCGGACCGTCATGCGCAATGGCAGGGACGTGAGCCGGGCGGTGGATCCGGGACATCCCGATGACGCCTCGAGGGAAGACCTGGCAGCGCTCGATCCCGGCGAGTCCGTGATCATCTACCGGGGATTCCGGGACTTCGTGGGCCCGTACGTCGCGCACTGCCACAACCTGGCGCACGAGGACCATGCCATGATGTTCGGCTGGTCGATCACGCCGTGACAGCCCCTTGAAACCCTCGGGCCGGGTCCGCCGCGCAGGCGGGCCCGGCCCCGGTCAAGCGCAGGTGCCGGGGCAGTGCTGGGCTTACCCCTTCGGGCGCAGGTCGTAGATCCGGCGCAGCTTGCCGCTGGAACGCTCGAGCGCCCCGGGCTCCACCACATCCACCGTGCACGAAGAACCCACGTGGATCTTGATCTGCTCGCGCAGGGTGCGGGCCGCCGTCGTGCTGTCCTGGGCGGTGACGGATTCACGGCGCTCGATCTTCACCGTCAGCTGGTCCATGCGCTGGCCCTCGGGCCGGGTGAGCACCAGCTGGAAGTGCGGGCTGAGCTCGGGGATGCGCAGCGCGATTTCCTCGATCTGGGAGGGGAAAAGGTTCACGCCGCGGAGGATGATCATGTCGTCGCTGCGGCCGGTGATGCGGCCCATCCGCCGGTGTGCCGGGCGGGCGGTGCCGGGGAGCAGCCGGGTGAGGTCCTTGGTGCGGTAGCGGATGATCGGCAGGGCTTCCTTGGTGAGCGAGGTGAACACCAGCTCGCCGTGTTCGCCGTCGCCCAGCACGTTTTCCTTGCCCGGGGCGGGGTTGAACGGGTCGATGATTTCCGGCCGGAAGTGGTCCTCCCAGATGTGGCTGCCGTCCTGGGTCTCCACGCATTCGCCGGCGACGCCGGGGCCCATGACCTCGGAGAGTCCGTAGATGTCGCAGGCCTTGATGTTCATGGTGACTTCGAGCTCGTGGCGCATTTCCTGCGTCCACGGCTCGGCGCCGAGCACCGCGTACTTCAGCGACGTGGACGTCGGGTCGATTCCCATGTGGGCCATGGCATCGGCGATGGTCAGCAGGTACGTGGGCGTCGCCAGGATGACGTCCGGCTCGAAGTCCTGGATCAGCTGGATCTGGCGCTCGGTCTGGCCGCCGGACATCGGGATCACGGTGCAGCCCAGGGCTTCGGCGCCGGCGTGGGCGCCCAGCCCGCCGGTGAACAGCCCGTAGCCGTACGCGTTGTGGACCTTCATGCCCGGGCGGACGCCGGAGGCCCGGAGGCAGCGGGCCACCAGTTTGGCCCAGTCGGCCAGGTCCTGCTTGGTATATCCGACGACGGTGGGCCGGCCCGTGGTCCCCGAGCTGGCGTGCACGCGGGCCACCTCGCTCTGCGGGACTGCGAACATCCCGAACGGGTACTCCTGCCGGAGGTCCTCCTTGGTGGTGAAGGGGAAGTTGCCGAGGTCGGTGAGCTCGCGCAGGTCCGAGGGGTGGATACCGGCGTCGTCAAACTTGCGCTTGTACAGCGGTACGCGGTCGTAGGCATAGGCCACGGTGTGCTGGAGCCGGCCGAGCTGGAGCGCCTCGAGTTCGTCCCGGGACATGGTCTCCTCAGGGTCGAGCACGGCGTCGGTGGGCGTGGCTACTGCGGGCGCGGCGACAGCGGGTTCAGGGGCGTGGAGGGTCATGGTCTGCTTCCTACTTCTTGGGGATGGTACGGCTGCGACCGCGGAACTCTGCGATGAGTTCCCCCGGCAGTTGGGCACCGGGATCGGCAGCGAAGATCTGGATGTCGTAGAGGCCGCTGCGGCCCGCGCTTGAGCGGCGGTCGGCGACGGCGGTGATCACCTGGCCTCGGTAGGCCGGTTTGAGGAAGTTGATGTCGACGCCGGCAGCAACGGTGATGCTGTCAGGATCGGCAGGCGACGCGGGGTTGCAGGCGAGGGCGAACGCGGAGTCCGCGAAGGCGAAGATCATTCCGCCGTGGGCCATCCCGAATCCATTGAGCATTTCCTGCCGGAGGGTCATCCGGATGGTTGCGTGGCCGTCGCTGAGGGTGAGAACTTCTATGCCCATCCATTCCGAGGCGTAGTCGTTCTCAAGGATGTGGTGGGCCACACCGGGGATTGCCGTTTCAGCCATGCGTCGTTGCCTCCAGCTTTATTTACCGATCGTTCATTAGGTAAACCCATTTGGGGGCTTCATGTCAAGGGTGCGGGCCAGCCGGAGCGGTCCGGCGACGGCGATGACCACCAGCGCGGCCAGGACATGCAGGAGCGCCACGGTCCACCAGAGCGTGAGGTAGTCAGGGCCCGCCATAGCGGGAAAGACCAGGGCACCCGAGGTGTTGAACGCGGCGTGGAACACCATGCAGATGGGGACGCTGCCGCTGCCGTTGTAGAGCCAGGCCAGCAGCACGGACTGCGCAAGGACCATGAGCAGGAAGGGCAGCGGCGGCCGCTGCCCGGTGGGATCCGAGAGGAGCTCGGGCAGGTGCCATGCCGCCCACACCAGCCCCAGGAGCAGTGCCGCAGACAGGGCCGGGCGGTTCTGCTGCATGAGCGGAAGGGCGTAGCCGCGCCAGCCCAGCTCCTCGAAGAGGCCCACGGTCACCAGCGTGAACGCGAAGGTGCCCAGCAGCATGAACCAGCCTGGATTCGGGCCGAGCTCCGGGGCGGGAGCGCCGCCGGAAACCGTGAGGCCAGTCGCCATCGTCACGAGCAGGCAGGGCAGCCCCGCGGCGGCGACGTACCAGCGGCCGGCCACGCGCCACCGGGCCAGCTGCCGCAGTAGCTGCAGCAGCGCGGCCTTGCCGCCCGCCAGGAAGGCGGTGATGGCCGCCGCCACAGCCGGCCCGAACGGTATCAGGGGCGAGCTGTTCGGGTTGAGGAGGGTCAGCGGCCACACCAGCCATGAAATCGCAAAGGCCAGAACGAAGAACAGCGTCAGCCGGTGGCCGGTCGGCCAGGCCACGGCACGCCGCCCTGAGATCCAGCGCCGCCCTGGGACCCAGCGCCGCGCATAGGTTCCGCGCCGGGCCTCCTGCTCCCAGGCTCGACGGCGGGCCCGACGGCGGCCCCCGCCGCCAGCGGGCAACGGCCTGTTAACCGGCGGCTGGTTGGCAGACGAGGGCTGCTCAGCGGGCGACGGCTGCGCCACGGCCCGCCTCCGCCGCCAGGACGCGGAATCTCCGCAGAAGTGCCAGCACCACCAGCAAAAGGGTGGCCGCGGCAATCTGCTGCCACGCGCCGTCGAACACTGTGAACTTGTCCGCCGAGGAGGCATTGAACGAGGCGTGGAGGAGGGCCACGATCAGCAGGCTCTGGCCCGTCCCGAGGTAGGCGATGCCCACCAGCAGCCGGAACAGCGGGGCGAAGACCAGAAGCACGCCCCACGCGACCGCCACGTCAGGCCACTGGGTGCCGGCGAAGCCCTTCTCCCCGAACGCCAGCGGCAGGTGGATCAGCGCGAAGGGTATGGCGGTGAGCAGGCTGCCGGCCACCACGCCGTGCCGCTCCATCAGCCGGCTCTGGACCACCCCCGTCCAGGCCAGCTCCTCCCAGATGTTCCCCAGCAGGGCGCCAACGACCAGCGTGTTCAGCAGGTACATCGCCGCAACGGCGGCCCACCCGTCCGCTGGCTGACGGAACGTGCCGGAGGCGGCCGCGATGAGGACGGTCAGCGCAGGCAGGGCGAGCACCGCAGCGATGTACCAGCCCGTACCGACGCGCCAGCGGATGGTTTGGCGGAAAAGGTCCCGCACACCGGATTTGCCGCCGGCTGCCCGGGTCACCAGGATGGCCGTTCCCAGCAGGATGAGCAGTTCGGCCAGGATGCCGGGCACCGCGTTGCCGAGCAGTGCGATGGACAGGATGAGTGCCAGCCACGTCAGTCCGACGGCGATGACCAGAAATGCTGCCACCGGCCGGGCAGCGATGAGCCGGCGCAGGGGACGGGCGGACGGATCGGAAACAGGGCCAGCGGGGTTCATCGGGACCACCATCGTTCAGGACCTGGCAGCCCGGAGGCTGCCGATCGGTGCCTTTGCTGCGGATGGACCGGTCCCGGGGCGCTGGCCCACTCCGGGTCCGGGACGGCGAATGTGCGCCGACGTGGCAATCAACACCATTGTGTGCCCCCGGAAGCGCGGCAACAAGTGAAAGTATGGGGGAGTGCGGGCTTCGGTCCACCCAGCCAGCACACCGGCGCGTCCAATGCAGCACGTTCCACCCAGGAGCTTCCAACCAGAGGACAGATCATGGCCAAGGGGATATATGTCAGTGCGACCACTCCGGGATCGGGGAAGTCGCTCATAGCGCTGGGCCTGGCGGACACGCTCCACCGGCACGCGGACCGGATCGGATTCTTCAAACCCGTGGTTCACGGCGACGACGCCGGCGCGGATCCCATGGTGGCGCTCATGAAGTCCCGCTTCGACCTCGACGACCGGCGCTGCCGCGGCGGTCTGACGTTCACCGAGGTCCGCGGCCTGCTCGCCGAAGGCAGGCGCGAGGACATCGACTCCCGCTGCGTGGAGATCTTCGCCGAGATGGGCCGGCACTGCGACGTCATCATCGTGGAGGGCACGGATCTGACCGGCCACGACGCCGCCGTCGAATTCGACCTCAACGCCCGGCTGGCCAACAACCTGGCGGCGCCCGTCGTGGCAGTGGTGGGCGCCAAGGGGCGCAGCGTGGCGGAGGCCGCGGCCGCCGTCGACGTCGCCCGCAAGGAACTCGCCGCCGAGAAGTGCTCGCTGCTGGCCTTGATGGTGAACCGGGCCGACCCGGCGGACGTGGACGCGATCGTGGCCGCCGTGAAGCCCGGCGCATCCGGCCGGCCGGTGTACGTTTTCCCGGAACTGGAGGACATTGCCCGGCCCACCACCGGGGAGGTGGCTGCCGCCCTCAACGTCCGGCAGATCGCCGGCCGCGCGGACATGGAGCGGGACGTCCGGGACGTCAAAGTCGCCGCCATGAATGTGGGCAACTTCCTGAACGTGCTCGACGACGGGGCACTGGTGATCGTGCCCGGAGACCGGGCGGACGTGATGGTGGCCTGCCTGGCGTCGTCGTTCTCGCCCGAATTCCCGGTGCCGTCCGGGCTGATCCTCACCGGCGGCCTGGCCCCGGACGCCAACATCTATCCGCTGCTGGCCTCCGCCCCTTTCCCGGTGTTCGCGACCCAGGATGACACATACACCACGGCCCGGCGCGTGTCCGAGGTCCGCAGCGAGATCTGGAGCGGCCACCGGCGCAAGGTGGCGTCCGCGCTGGGCCTGTGGTCCCGTCAGGTGGACGAGGCTGAGATGCTCGAGCGCCTGCATCTGCCCCGTGCCGAACGGATGACCCCGCTGCGGTTCCTGCACGACCTCATCGAGCGTGCCCGCTCGCAGCGCCGCCACATCGTGCTGCCGGAGGGCAAGGACATCCGGATCCTGAAGGCCGCCGAGATCCTGCACCGGCGGGACGTCTGCGACCTCACCCTGCTGGGCCGGGAAGCCGACGTGCGGGAGCTTGCCGCCACCCGGGGCATCGACCTCGCCGGCATCAACATCGTGGACCCCGCCACCTCGGAGCTGCGTCAGGACTTCGCTGCCAGGTACGCCGAGCTGAGGGCGCACAAGGGCGTTGACCTGGCCCGGGCTCTGGAGGTCATGCAGGACGAAAGCTACTTCGGCACCATGATGGTCCAACTGGGGGTGGTGGACGGCATGGTCTCGGGCGCCGCGCACACCACGGCCCACACCATCCGTCCGGCCCTGGAGTTCGTGAAGACCCGGCAGGGCGTGAAGATCGTCTCCTCGGTGTTCCTGATGCTGATGCCGGACCGCGTGCTCGTGTACGGCGACTGTGCGGTAAACCCGGATCCCAACGTGGAGCAGCTCGCTGACATTGCCCTGGCGTCGGCGGAGACCGCGGCCCAGTTCGGGGTGGAGCCCCGGGTTGCCATGCTGTCCTACTCCACCGGCGGCTCCGGCTCCGGCGAGGCCGTGGAGGAAGTCCGGCAGGCCACCGACCTGGTCAGGGAACGCCGCCCGGATCTCGCCGTCGAAGGCCCCATCCAGTACGACGCCGCCGTGGACGCCTCCATCGCCGAGTCCAAGATGCCCGGCTCGTCCGTGGCCGGGCAGGCGACGGTGTTCATCTTCCCGGACCTGAACACCGGCAACAACACGTACAAGGCGGTACAGCAGAGCTCGGGAGCGGTCGCCGTCGGGCCCGTCCTGCAGGGGCTGCGCAAGCCCGTCAACGATCTCTCCCGCGGCTGCACCGTGGAGGACATCGTGAACACGGTGGCCATCACCGCCATCCAGGCGCAAAGCCTGGCCGCCCCGTTGGAAACCCCCGGCACCGCCGAACCGTCCGCCGTTTCAGCAGCCAAGGCTTAGGAGGCCCCATGCTCGTGCTCGTGATCAACTCCGGCTCGTCCTCGCTCAAGTACCAGGTGCGCGACGTCGCCGAAGGCAGCGTGCTCACCGAGGGGCTGATCGAGCGGATCGGCGTGTCCAACGGCGGCCAGGGCGACGGCGAGGTGGTGGGCCCGGCGGACCATGCCGAGGCGCTCGAGCAGGTGGACGCGGCCATCCACGAGGTGCTGGGCGAGAGGCAACTCGACGCGGTGGGGCACCGGGTGGTGCACGGTGGCGAGCGGTTCGGCGAGCCCGTGCTGATCGACAACGAGATCACCCGCGCCATCGAGCGGCTCAACCCGCTGGCGCCGCTGCACAATCCCGCGAATGTGCTGGGCATCCGCGCCATCACGAAGAAATGGCCGGGCATGCCGCAGGTGGCAGTGTTCGACACCGCCTTCCACCGCAGCCTGCCCGAGCACGCCTGGCGCTACGCCGTTCCCGACGAGCTCTACACCAACCACGGGATCCGCCGGTACGGCTTCCACGGAACTTCGCACGAATACGTCACCAACCGTGCTGCCGCGCTGCTGGACATCCCGGTGGAGGAGTTCGACGGCGTGATCGCCCACCTCGGCAACGGCGCCTCCGTCACGGCGATCCGGGGAGGCAAATCCGTGGACACCTCCATGGGTTTCACTCCGTTGGAAGGGCTGGTCATGGGCACCCGCTCCGGCGACCTGGATCCGTCCATCCTGGTATTCCTGGCCCGCACCGGCTGGAACGCCGAGGACCTCGATTCGATGCTCAACCGCGAGTCCGGGCTCAAGGGCCTCGCCGGCAACAACGACATGCGCTCCGTGGTGGAGGCGGCCGAATCCGGTGATTCCCGCGCGGCCACCGCACTGGCGGTCACCTCCTACCGGTTGGCCAAGTACATCGGCGGCTACCACGTGGCGGTCGGCGGGGCCAAGGCGCTGGTGTTCACGGCCGGGATCGGCGAGAACTCGCACCAGTTCCGTTCCCTGGTGGGCGAGCGTCTGGGTGCGCTGGGCATAGAGCTCGACGCCGGCCTGAACAGTGAGCGGTCCAGGGAACCCCGGGTGATTTCCACCGAGGCGTCCGCCATCCCTGTGCTGGTGGTGCCCACCGACGAGGAGCGCGCCATCGCCGAGGCAACAGCCGCCGTCGTCGGGCGTTGAGCCTGCCGGAACCGCCGTCGTCGGGCGTTGAGCCTGCGACGCAGCGCGGGTGCGGCCCTCAGGCGGGCCAGATGTCCTGCCAGGCGAGGCGTTCGGTGAACTCGGCCGCGGGGAGCGGGCGGCTGAAGTAGTAGCCCTGCCCGCTGACGCAGCCGGTGTTCCGCAGATGCTCGGCCTGCTCCGCGTTTTCGACGCCCTCCCACACGGCCTCGAGCCCGCAGGCCCGGATGAGCTGGAGGATGGCCGCGATCAGGGCGGGCTGCGCGGGATCGCTGCCGAGGGCGGTGAGTAGCGTCCGGTCCACCTTGACCCGGTCCACGGGCAGGCGCCTCAGGTAGCTGATGGACGAATACCCGGTGCCGAAGTCGTCGATTTCGAGGCCCACTCCGAGCTTCCGCAGGCTGGCAAGCGTGTACCGGTCGAGCTCGTTGCCCTTGATGATGTCGCTCTCCGTGAGCTCCAGCACCAGCAATGCCGGCTCGAGGTCTGCACCGGTGAGCGCGTCCCTGACGTCCTCGATGAACTCCAGCCGCTGCAGGTCCGCGGCCGAGACGTTGATGCGCATGTCGAAGTTGTGGCGGCTGGTCCCCGGGGAGCTCCGCCAGCGCCGGAGCTGCTCCACGGAATTCTTGAGCACCCAGTTGCCGAGCTCCGAGATGAGGCCCGTCTCCTCGGCGATGGGGATGAATTCGTCCGGCATGATCAGGCCGCGCTTGGGGTGTTTCCAGCGGACCAGGGCCTCCACGCCCTCGATTTTTCCTGAGGCTAGCTCGATGACGGGCTGGTAGTACAGCACCAGTTGGTCGGTGGCGATCGCCTCGCGCAATTCCCCCACCAGCTGGTTGCGGAGCTGCCGGGCGTGCAGCATGGCCGGTTCGAATATCCGCAGCTTGTTGCGGGCGTCGGCCTTGGAGGCGTACATCGCGATGTCCGCCTCCATGAGCAGCTCCTCGGACGTCTCGCCGGGATCCGCAATCCGAAGCCCCAGGCTCGCGCCGCAGCGGATGGTTTTGCCGTCCACCTCCAGGGTGCCGTTAAGCGAATCGAGTATCCGGTTTCCGACGGCGGCTGCCTTGGCCGGGGTCGTTGCCGGAAGCAGTACGGCAAACTCGTCGCCGCCCAGCCGGGCCACCATGTCGTCGTCGCGCACGCACGAACGGATTCGTTCGCCCACCGCGGCCAGCACCTGATCGCCCATGGAGTGGCCGTATGAATCGTTGATGCTCTTGAAGGCGTCCAGGTCCAGCAGCACCAGCGCCGGCGGCAGCCCGCCGTCGGCCGCTTCAGCTTGGGCCGTGTTGACGGCGCTGACCAGCGCCGACCGGTTATAGAGTCCCGTCAGGGAATCGGTGAGCGCCATCTGCTGCAGTTCTTTGTGTGCCGCATTGAGCATCCGGGTGCGCGTTTCCACGCGTTCCTCGAGCTCCTGGTAAATGATCTGCAGGTCCTCGGCGAGCAGGTTGGTGCCCATGATCACCGCGTCCAGTTCGTCCCTGGCCTCGGAAATTTCAATGCGAGAGTGGAGTTCCCCGGCCGCCAGGCGGACAATGCCGTCGAGCAGCTTCCCGAGCCGGGGATCGTCGTTAGAAAACATCGTCAAGGCGGCTCAACCAGTCGAGGGCGTCGTTTTCGGCAGTGAAATAGCGGGCCGGTACCGAGCTGAATTCGCCGCCCAGCAGAAAGTGCCCCAGCAGCCTGTCCACCGGGGTTTCGCCCAGGATCGCCCAGGCGGACACCGAAGGGATCGCCGCGTAGGCGGCCCGTGCGGCGCGATTCACGGACTTCACTCCGGTCAGTTCAAGTACGACGGCGACCCTCCGGTCCCCAGCCAGCTCACCCAGGCGGCGGTACAGCTGGGCGGCCGCGGTCTCGTTCAGGTCGGCGCCGCGGGGGAGTACCGCTTTGACGGCGAGGTCGGGCAGCACGGTGAAGGTGACGACTGGCGCGGGAGCAGGGCGCGTCGAGGACTCCGGCTGCAGCGGTGCGGCACCGGGAAACAGAGTAGCTTCTGGCATTTACCCCCCCTGGAGAAATTGCTGTTGCCGCCGCTCCGAAGGCTCCGCTGAGGCGATGAAACCACGGACGGTGGCGCTACGCTCCGGTGCAGCAGCTGTATCGAACAGCGTAGCGGCCTCGTCAAGCATCTGCAGTGATTCCGGTTCGTGTCCCTGTGCCATCAGGGCCCTGCCGAGGACGAAGGTGGCTTCCGCCGCTGTCTGGGTTGCGAGGATGGGGAACTTGCTCCGAAGCGGAGTCAGGAGGCTGATCGCCGTCTCCATGTCGCCGGTGAGGTAGTACCAATGGGCGCGGACCAGGGACATCTCCAAAATGTCCCGTTCGCTGCCGCCCACCACCTCGGTGGCGAGCTCCGCACGCTCGATGCAGCGCAGCGTTGCGGCGTCGCCCAGCTTGGCCTGCAGGCGCATTTCCGCGGAGGCACGGTTGAAGCGGGCCCACAGGTCGACGTCCTGCGAGGGGGAGAGTTTGCCCGCGGCCAGATCGTGGTAGTGGCCGCCCTCATTGACCCGGTTGCTGAGGAACGCGACATTGCCCATCACCCAGAAGGCCTTGCCGGCCGTGTCCTCGTCCACGTGGTCGGTGAGCAGCGATTCCAGGTCCAGGCACTCCTCCCAGGCGTCCTCGTGCCGGCCGCTTTCCGCGAGGGCGGCGATGAGGGCCTGCTGGGCCTGGATGTGCAGGTAGACGTTTTCAGAGTCTCCGGCCACGAGCCGGGCGGCGGTGGAGGCGGCATCAACCGCTTCGGGGAGCCTGCCCAGGCCCTGCAGCGAATGCGCCAGGAGAATGGCCGCCCGGGCGCCCAGATCGGGGGCGGATGCTGCCACGGGATGGGCGGCGAGTTCAACGGCGAGTTCCTGGCATTCCTGGATGGATCCCTGGTTCCGCAGGCATTCGGCCTGCAGCAGGACCATCGTCCACCAGCGCAGCTCGTCGCCGGCCTCCTGGGCCAGTTCGGCGGCGTGCCCGGCTTCGGCGTGGCAGGCGGCGTAGTCCCGCCGTTTCCAGCTTTCGCGCGCAGCCAACTCCGCGATCACGAAGGGTGACAAGTCGCGCTGCATCGGCATGCTCCCAATTATCCATAATCCTGCGCACGGTAGGCCGCTGAAGTGGGCTGAACTCCGCTTGTTACGGCAATTGCAAGACGCCGGCGGAAAAACATGGCAAATCCTGTGGAATTGACAGGAAATGACTTGACCAAACCTTGATCCGGTGACCGTATACTGTCGCCCGTAATGTGTAATTCGGCTCACGGCTACAAACGACGAAAGGGACAGCGGATGAAGAAACTTGCCGCAACACTTGTTATGACCGGCATCCTCGCAGTGGCAGGTTTCGCTGCTCCTGCCAACGCCGCCCCGAAGGACAAGGACACCACCACGTCCTCCACTTCGAAGAGCGACGTCAACTACGCCACCATTGGCTGGTGGCCCAACTAGAGGTTGGCAGTAGCTGGCCAGAATTACGGAAACCGCTCCGGACCCACAGGTCCGGGGCGGTTTTCATTTGGGTGGGACGGTCGACGGCGGCCGGCTCGTTGCGCCCGTCGGCGGGCGACGGCGGTCAGTCGGTCGGAGTACGAGGGCTCAGTCGGTTGGGGTGCGCGGGGCTCAGTCGGTTTGGGGTGCGCCCGGTGCTTCGTCGCCGTCGGCCCCGTCGTCGTCCGTTTCATCGGCCCGGGGGCCGTCGACCGGAAGGTGCACGGAAACGGTTGTTCCTTCGCCCAGCACCGAGGACAGGTCCAGCGAACCGCCGTGGCGCCGGATGATGTCGTGGGCAATGGCCAGGCCGAGTCCGCTGCCCGGGATGGCCGCGGAGGAGGCGTTGGACGCCCGGTAGAAACGGGTGAACACCTGCGCGATTTCCTGCTCCGGAATTCCGACGCCGGTGTCCATGACGTTGACGACGGCGAAGGGGCTGCCGGCGTCGGAGGCCGCCGACATGAAACTGATGCTGATCCGGCCGCCTTTCGGGGTGAACTTGATGGCGTTTGCCACGATATTGGTGAAGACCTGTTCCAACTGGGCCTCATCGGCCTGGACTTTCACGTCCTCGTGCGAATCGGCGCCGGTGATGGTGACGTTCCGCGAATCGGCGAGCGGGCGCAGTGCAGCCACGACGATCCGCAGGACCTGGCCAAGCTCCACCTGCTTGAGGTTCAGGTTGCCGGCGGCGTCCTGCTGGGAGACCGTGAGCATGTCCTCGATCAGCCTCCGGAGGCGGTCCGAGTTCCGCGAGATGACGTCCATCATGGACAGGATGCCCGGGGGAACGGGGCCGCCCGCCCCGTCACGGATCATGTCGAGGTAGGCCGTAATGGAGGTGAGCGGCGTGCGGAGCTCGTGGTTGACCGTGGCCAGGAAGTCCGTTTTGGCCTTGTCCAGCTCGCGGAGCTGCTGCAGCACCTGCAGCTGCGCGCTGATGAGGTGGCCCTGGATGAGGGAGTGGGCGAGGTTGCCGGCGACGTGCTGGATGAGGGCGATCTCGGCCCTGGTCCAGTCGCGCGGTTCTTCGAGCTGCGCGATCCAGATGATCCCCAGCGCCGACTCGCCTTCTCCCACCGGCAAGGCGACTGACGCGCGGACGGAGGCCAAGCCGGACCACTCCAGTAAACCTTCGGCCAAGGCGGCCGGCTGGTCCGTCCGGTGGTCCGGAACTGCCAGGGCCTCGGCGGCCGACCACAGCGACGTGGTCTGCTCCCGGGCCTCGTCCTCAAACGTTCCGAGCGTGTCCGGCAGCTTGGCGTGGCCGGGCAGGGACCACTGGGAACTGATCCGGGGCACCCGCGAATCCTGGAAGGTGGTGAACCAGACGCGGTCCACGCCCAGGGATTCGCCGAAGCCGCGGGCCAGGTGGCCGGCCATCTGCTGGGGGCTGTTGGTGCCGCGGATGGCGGCAGAGACGTTGCGGAGGCTTTCGCGCAGGAATTCGGCCTCTGCCCGGATGCGGCGGCGTTCCCTCGCCCGGCCTATCAGGGTTTCTACCCGGCGCGTGAGTTCACGGGCGGGGGCGTCCCTGGAGATGTAGTCGGCGATGCCCCAGGACTCAAGCCGGGCAAGATCGAAGTCGCCGCCGAGGTCCACCAGGAGCAGCACGGGCGTGCCTTCCCACCGGTAGCCGTCCGTCAGCACCGCATCAAGAAGTACGACGGCGGCCCGGTCGCCTTCCAGCTCCTGGGCGAGGGATCCGGCGTCGGGGGCTTTGCGGACGGTAAAATCCGCATGGGTGAGCACAGACGCCACGGCGTCGAGACGGGCGGCATCGGTAAGCGCGACCACCGCCTCGCGAGGTGCGGAGGCGTACTCCGCCGGTGCCTGGACCATGTGCCCCCTGTGTTGCGAGTGCCTTTTGAGGCTACCGTGAATTTGGACTCACATTATCAGTAGGCAGGCCCGTGGCTGCGTCCCGAAGGGATGTACCTTGTTAGTTGTCCTTATTTAGCCACTTCGGAGGTTTGATTTGAATTCCAACAGCACCGGACGGAACACGCTGTTCAACCTGGAATTGGACGCCGACGGCCTGCTTCGGCTGACCTGGGCCAGGGACGCCAGCATTACCGAGGGGGACGCCGAGGCTGCGATGGGGCAGGTCAACGCGCTCTGTGGCGACAACCGTCACCCCATGCTCGTGGACATGGCCACCACCTCCGATGTGAGCCGCGGAGCCCGTGCCGTGTTCGGCCGTCCCTGCCAGGCCTCACGGATCGCGCTGCTCGGTGCGTCGCCGGTGGACCGGGTGATTGCCAACTTCTTCCTGGGTCTGAACAAGCTCCCATGCCCCACGAAGTTCTTCACGTCCGAGTCCGAGGCCCTTTCCTGGCTGAATGTCCACTAGCCCCGCAGCGGGGCTTCTTGTGTTCAGCGCGCCTGGAGCACGGCGAAGTAGCCCGGGATCTGTTCCGGGCGGTCCACTGATGTGAGGGGCCGGGTTTCAATGGTCACCGGGCCGTCCTCCACCACATCCCAGCTGGCTTCGGGAAACGCCCGCCTGCGCTGCTCGGTGCCAAAACGGCCGGGCATGGGCAGGCCTCGGATGGCCTTCTCGAGTGGCTCAGGGATGGACTGCAGCGTGGCGCCGAGGTGGCTGACGTACTGGATGGGATTTCCGCGGAAGTCGGTCTCGGCCAGAAACACCCGGCCCCGGTTGCCCACGAGCGGGTGCAGTTGCGCGGCCAGGGCCGCCTGCGCAGGTCTCTTGAGTACGTGCAGGACACCCCGGATGAAGACGTTGGCTTCACCGGTGAACCCGGCCGCGGCCAGGGCGGCGGTCACGGTGCGGGAGCCCGCGGGTGCCGTCATGTCGGCCGCCACGTAGGAGATCCGCTCGAGCCCGTTGGATTCGGCGGCTGCGCGGGCGACGGCGTTGGCTGACACGTCCACCCCCAAAACATGCGGAAAGTAGGCGCCAAGTGCGCGGCTGAAGACGCCGCTGCCGCACCCGACATCGACGATGGGAAGGCTGGGGTCCAGCTGCCGCGTCAGGTGCTCCAGGTAGGCCCGGAGTTCGTGGTCGCTGCCTGAATCCCAGAGGACGTCGCCGCGCGCCCCCGTGGCACCGACCCTGCCCCAGTACTGGTCCCAGGCCACTCTGGGGTCCTTGGGCGCGTTGGAGGACAGCTTCACCAGTTTGGGAAGCAGCAGGTATTTCTTGAGCGCCGAGAGCATCATTCAAATATATGTTGCCTGTGACACGTCGCCGTTCAATGGTGCCGCCGGGCTGCCTGTCGACCCGTATTGCCAAAAATGGCCGCCCGGCGGATGCTCAGGCGGCCATTTTAGGTAAATCGACGACGCAAGGACTCTACGGGGCTGCCACCTTCGGGGTCGGCGACGCAGAGGCTGCGCTGCCGGGAGCCGTAGTTGTGGGGGCCGGGGTCGCACCGGTGGGAGTCGGGGCCGGAACGGCGGGGTCCGCCGTCGTTCCCGTTCCGGGCGCCGGAGCCGCGGGATCCGCCGTCGTGCCTGGCGAGGGCTCACCTGGCGACCGCCCACCAGGCGGCATGCCTGGCGACGGTGCACCTGGCGACTGAACACCCGGCGTCGGCTCCTTCGGACGGGATCCCGGGCCCGGGTCAGCCCCGTCACTCGCCCCGGACGACGGCGAGGAACCCGGCGTTGGCGTGGTGCCGGTCCGGGGCCTGCCACTGGGATCGGTCCGGACGATCTCCATGAGCCGTTCCTTGTAGGCGCTCAGCCGTCCCTCGATCTCGGAGAGGGGGACACCCTGCAATGTGCGTCCGAACTCGGCGATCTCCTGCCATAGCGCATTGAGCCGGGCCATGCCGTCCGAGCTGAGCGGCCCGTCCAGCGTGAGCACCAGCTGGCTGGCCAGGGCGTACGTCAGGCACCGGACGCAGTTGTAGTTCGCGGCGGCCGAAAGGTTCTCGGGCACCACAACGTCGGCCTGGCCCACAATCAGCACCACCTGGAACCCGACGGCCACCGCCGCGCAGTCCGCGCAACTGGCGAATGCATAGGCCTCGTTGCGGGTGTCCACGGGTCCGTCCTCGGCCCACACCAGCGCGAACGCGACGTCGTAGGTGACGGATCCGTCCGTGGTGTTGACGGCAAGCGCCTGGGTGCCGTTCTCCTCCGGTGCCGGGGGCCTGTCGAACGGAAAGACCCATGATGGCGGCGTGCCGGCAGGTGCCGACGCATGGCCCTGGCCTTGACCCGGGTCCGTTGGGTTCTGGTCCGGCTTGCCGGGCGTGGAAGCCGGTTGCGCTCCCTGCCTCGGCACGAGGACCATGCTGAGCTGCGGCTGCTCCCGGGTGGGCAGCGCCGTGCCGTCCGGCCAGAGTGCCACCGTCTGCCCCGTCCGGCCCTCCCTAAGAGCACCGTCGCCACCAGCCAGTGCGGGCAGGACGGCGGCCGTGGCATCGGCGAGTGTCCCGCGTTCGTAGGGTTGCACCGGGCGGTAGGCGTCGGGCAGTGGCCACCAGGCCCAGGCCAGCCCGGCGGCGGTGGCGCCGGCCACCGCAATGGCGGTGACGCGCTGCATCGCCTTGCCCCGGGTCTTGGCCCAGAGCCCGGTGACGAGCTGCCGCGCCAGCCGGAGCAGCATGTAGGCGACGCCCATCACGGGAAGGACGACGGCGGCAATCGCCAGGAGGCGCACTGCGCCGTCGGCAAAGTTCCCCTCCGCCAGGCTGCCGGAGAGGAGGGCCTGCTGGTGCTGCAGGCTCGCCCACGCCGTGGCCAGGAGCCGCGGGAAGGAAACGACCATCAGCACAAGGCTGACCAGCAGAAGGGGCACAGTGACCAGGACCCAGACTGTAATCACGGCACGCGCCCACGGCTTGAGGGCCTGCGCCTCCGCTTCGGGCTTGCCCCATCGCCACGGCAGGAGCCCGAGCAGTGTGGGGCGGATCCGCTGGAACAGGTCCGGCACCCCCGTGGCATCGGCCAGGATGTGGTAGCCGTCGAAACGGACCAGGGGAAGGAGCTGGCGCACCATCTGCAGGATCTGCGTGAGCACCACCAGGAGCAGCGCATCGAAACCCGTGGCCCACCAGACACCCATCGTGGCGACGGCAACCATGGCGTTGAAGTACAGCCCGCCAATATCTGTGCGCAGCCTGCCTCCGCGCCCCAGCCGGTAGGAATCGGTAACGTCCGTGTAGAAGGCGGGCCAAACGAGGTAGAGTCCGGCACCCATCGCGCCTGGCGTGGCGCCGCCCCGGCGTGCTCCCGCCGCATGGCCGAATTCGTGGAAGCCGGCCGACAGGACTGTGACGGCGAAGATCAGCAGGAGGAGCCACGGGTTTGCGAAGGCATCGTGCGTGGCGGAGGCCAGGCCTTTGACCATCAGGACCCACCAGCACGAGGCGAGGAACCCCGCGGCCACAACTGCCACGATCAGCGGATTGAACAGCACGGCGAACGGAGCCGTCAGCTTCCGGGTGCGCTCGGGGTCCGTGACGGTGTACCGGAACCGCATGCCCAGCAGCGGATTCGACCTGCGCACGTCGGGCTGCGACCCGTCCGCCAGTTGAAGGAGGCCGAGCGGCAGTAACTGCCCCTCAATCAGCGTCCGGACGTTGTCTGCGCTGATGAGCCGGCCGGAACGCGAGCTGGCCGTCTCGGCGATCTCATCGACATCCCGCACACCATCGATGGAGTCCAGGACCTGAAAAAGCAGCCCGGTGAGCTGGATGGTCTGGCCGTCGGCACGGCGAACCAGCGAGGGGGCCTCCCGGTAGCCGGACCCGTTGGCCTCGCCAATGAGCTGGATTCCGTCCGCCCGTACCGGTACCCGGCCTTGATTGGTGTCCGGGCTTATGACGACGGCGGCCCGGGTGCCTTGGGTGGGGAACGAGCCCGCCGACGTCGAGACTCCTGCCCGGCTTCCCGGTGAGGGCGCTACACCGGGTGCGGGTGTAGTGGAGACCGGCGGGCCGTCCACGCCGGACGGCCCGCTGTGTTTGGCGCTCATTCAGGTTCTACTGCTGCAGATCGGACTGCTGATCTGCCGATGCCGTGGCCTCGCCGTCGATGTCCTGCGTGATGATGGCGTCCTGCTGGGCAACGGCGAAGGCGTCGCTGTCGATCGAGCCGATGTTGGCCGCAACGGCGGCGTCGATCGGCGCGGCGACGTTGGCGTTGGCGGCCACGGCGCCGTTGATCGGTGCGGCGATGTCGGCGTCGGCCGCAAGGTCCACGTTGACGTTGAGCAGGTCCCCGTCGAGGGCCGTGGACGGATCTACGGGAAGGGCGCCGACACCTGTGCCGTCCGGGAGGGGGGCGTCAGGCGTTCCGCCGGGCAGGGTGGCGGCGTCAGGCCCGGGGGTGGCATCGGCAGTGCCGGCCCCGGCCGCCTCGGTTCCAGCGCCCGCGGTGCTGTCCGGCGTCCCGCCGTCAACAGTCCCGCCGTCCGCGCCCGTGCCCTGGGTGATGGTGCTGTCCTGCACGGAGTCTGCGGCGGCATCCGCGGTGATTCCCTGGTCGATGATGACGCCCTGGTCGGCGAGGGCCTGCGATTCCGAACCGAAGGACAGGACGTTTGCCGAGGCCGCGGCATCAATGGGGGCGGCGACGTTGGCGTTGGCGGCCACTGCGAGGTCGATCGGCGCGGCGGCACTGATGCCGAGGTCGAGGTCGGCGTTGAGGTCGAGTACGGACGCGACTTCCTTGTCCGGCAGGGCGGTGCCTGCCTGCGCATCCAGTTCGTCGTCGGAAAGCGGGGTCAATCCCTGTTCATTGCTCACGCTAGGCTCCAGTTCCGGCGTCGGATTCCCAGCCCCCAGCGGACAGGTGCACCGAGCCCGTATGCCCGTCAATAGTAAGCAGGATTACTATTTTCTGAAAATACCCGCCCGAAGGAGCGAATTCCCGCCATCAATGCTCCGGGCCGGAGATGCCCACGTGCTCGCCGCCGTCGTCGAGGGCCCTCCATGCGCGCCGATTTGCCAAAAATGGCCGCCTGCGCGGGCGGCGGGCGGCCATTTTTGGCAAAACGGTGTCACGTCTCACGCGCGAACGCCAACGAAACGGGTCGACGCCGTCCGTGAGCCCGGGCGCTTGTGGCGCAGCCGATGGCCTACTTCAGCCCGGCGCCGGGCAGCAGCTCCGTGGCCCCCAGCGAATCGGCGATGAAGCCGTAGTCCCAGGCCCGCTCGCGCCACTGCACGTAGCGGCCGGAGGCCCCGCCGTGCCCGCCGTCCATTTCGATCTTCATGAGGATCGGCTCGCTGCCCGTGGTCTTGTTGCGAAGCTCCTGCACCCACTTGGCCGGCTCCACGTAGAGCACCCGGGTGTCATTGAACGACGTAACAGCAGCGATCTTGGGGTACGCCACCCCGCGGACGTTCTCGTACGGCGTGTACGACTTCATGTACTCATATACGGCGGGATCGGTGATGGGGTTGCCCCACTCCTCCCACTCAAGGGCCGACAGCGGCAGCTCCGGGTCCAGGATGCTGGTGAGCGGGTCCACGAACGGAACCTGCGCCACAATGGCGGCGTACTTCTCCGGCGCGAGGTTGGCCACGGCGCCCATGAGCAGCCCGCCGGCGGAGCCGCCCAGCGCGGCGATCCGGTCCGGTGCCGCCCAGCCGGACTGCGCCAGCCAGTCCGTGGCCGCGATGAAGTCCGTGAACGTGTTTTTCTTGCTGAGCTTCTTGCCGTCCTCGTACCAGTGGCGGCCGAGTTCGCCGCCGCCGCGGATGTGGGCGATGACGAACACAACGCCGCGGTCCAGCAGCGAAAGCCGGGCGATGCCGAAGCCCGGGTCCATGCTCAGCTCGTAGGAACCGTAGCCGTAGACCAGGCCGGCCGCCGTCGAGTCCTGCTTGACGGCTTTGTGCCGCAGCACCGACAGCGGAACCCGGGTGCCGTCGGCGGCCTCGGCCCACTCGCGGGTTGCCACGTAGTCCGAGCCGTCGTAGCCGCCCAGGACGGGGCTTTCCTTGCGGAGCAGCAGTTCACCGGCCGGCTGCTTCGGGGTGGGCAGCACGAAGTCGTAGACGCGCGACGGCGTGAAGTATGACGTGTAGCCCAGCCGGATCACGGGCGCCTCGTAGTCCGAACCGCCGACTCCCGCGGTGTACAGCTCTTCGTCAAAGGCGGGTTCCACTGGAGCCTGCTGGCCGGCAGTCCCCAGCCCGGCCAAGGACATCACCTGGACCCGCTCGATGGTGTCCTTCCGTATCGAGACCACAAGGTGGGTGGCGGTGACCCCAGCACCGTTGATCCGGACGTCGTCGGAATGCTCGACGACGGTGCTCCAGCGCTGCTCGGCCAGCGGCTTGGCAAACTCGGCCGGCTCCGCCAGCGAGACCATCGAGTTCACGGCGTTCCGGTTGTGGGTGATGAGGATGCGTTCAGCTTTCTGCCCGTCCGGGCCCTCGAGCAGGAACGGCTCGGCCTCATAAAGCACGCGTTCGTTGCGGGAGATGACAGTGGACAGGCCGGAGCCGGGGTCGTCGAAGCGCAGCAGGCGCGTCTCGCTGTACTCGGAGCAGCCGATGCCGAGCACAAGGTGGCGCCGGTCGGAGGAGAGCTCGAAGCCCAGCCACATGGCGGCGTCGTCCTCCTGGTAGATCACCTCATCGTCGGTGACCGGAGTGCCCAAGACGTGGGACTTGACCTGGTACGGCCGCCAGGAATCATCCACCACGGTGTAAAAGATGCGCGTGCCGTCCGGGGAGAACGAGACTCCGTAGAAGACATTCTCGATGACATCGGGCAGCAGTTCGCCGGTCCGCAGGTCCTTGATCCGCAGCGTGAACCGCTCGTCGCCCGCGTTGTCCACGGCGTAGGCGTAAAGGGTTCCGTCGATGGTCACCGCCGTTCCGCCCACCGAGAAGAACGGCTTGCCTTCCGCTTCGACGTTGCCGTCCAGCAGGACTTCCTCGCCCGGAATTTCGACGCCGGCCTCCACCGCCGGGGGAGTCCAGTCCGCCACCGGATCTCCGGTATTTTGGGCGCGGACCCGGCACTGGATGCCATACTCCTTGCCCTCGACGGACCGGCTGAAGTACCACCAGCCGTCCTTCCGGTTCGGAACGGACAGGTCTGTCTCTTTGGTCCGGCCCTTGATCTCCTGGAAAATGGCCTCGCGCAGCGGTTCCTGGTGCGCCGTGAGGGCTTCCTGGTAGGCGTTCTCTGCCTTCAGGTGCGAGACGACCTCCTCGGACTCCTTGTCCCGCAGCCACTCGTACTGGTCCACGAAAGTGTCCCCGTGGTGCGTGCGCTCGGTGGGCACCCTCTTGGCGACAGGCGGCCGGGGCGGGGCAACGGCGGAGGAGCTTTCGGGTTGCTGCAGCGGAGTGTGGGTCATTCCCTCAATATATAGAGCCGCTCTGACATTTGGGCCGCCGTTCGCTACCGGGGGAGAGGCCGGCATTCTGACGCTCCTCACACGCCGGCCCGTGCCCTGTCCCTGCTCCGGCGCCGGGCGTATCCTGAACTCGCGTCAGCAAGAACGAACCCACACGAGCCTTCGAGGGGGAAGCATGACCATCCCGCCAGTGCACGAACCAGAGCCGTTCCCGCCGGAGCCCGGGCCCGATCCCATGCGGCCCGACCCGTCCCGCCCCGCACCGCCCAACCCCGTTCCCACGCCCGAGCCGCCCGGACCGCTTCCGGTACCCGATCCCGGGCCCGCGCCGCTGCGCCCCGACCCCACCCGCAGCTGAACTGCCCGCCAGACCGTCCGCCGTCGTCGAACATGTGACGCGCAAATGGTCCGGGGACGCTGGAATCCACGCGTCCCCGGACCATTTGCGTGTCCGGGGGCGCAAATGCGTATCCGGGGCTCATGCGCGAAAGGTCGCATTTCTGCAACATTCGGAATTTTCCTGTTACCTGAGTCACATGCAGGCTAGGGTTAGACCCGGTCGCAGCGTCGCGGCCGCGCATGAGGGGAGAAGTTTTTGAACCAGAAGCTCAAGGTACTGGTCCGCGTGGATCTCGACTGCGGTGAGGCTCAGGTCGCCGCCCAGGGACATGTAACCGCCCAAAGCATCCAGGCTCTTTACGTCGTTATGAAGCGCGCCAACCACCTCCGGCAGGGCCTGCAGCTCGTCGTCGATGTCAGCCACGCCCGCGTCGAACCCGTCGCACTTGAACAGTTGCGGGAATGCTCCAAAACGCACCACCTGCCGCGTTCCATTGATCCGCAGCAGTCCGAATGCAACCTCCGCGTTTTGGCCCCGGCCGACGGCGGGATGGACGCCGCAACTGGCCGCGTCCCGGTGGCGGCGGCTGCTTGAGGGCAGTTGGCTGAACTGACTACGCACTGAGGCCCCGGACTCCCAATGGAGTCCGGGGCCTCAGCCTTGTGCCGGAGTTGCTTCCCCTGTGCTTTCAGGAAGGCTCCGCGCCGGGCTAGCGGTCCGGATTCGGATCCCGCACGTCGCGTTCGCCGATGTCCGCCGCCCCCAGGACCTCGGCCGCCGGGGTGTGTACGGCGTCGTGCTCGCGGACGCGCAGCTCGGGATGGTGCAGGTCCAGTGCCGGACGCTCCGAGCGGATGCGCGGCAAGGACGTGAAGTTGTGCCGCGGCGGCGGGCAGGACGTGGCCCACTCCAGGGA
>NZ_JBHTXX010000044.1:0-39650 GCF_042791415.1 Arthrobacter sp. NPDC056691 | reverse complement strand
CATCGTTCGACTTGCATGTGTTAAGCACGCCGCCAGCGTTCATCCTGAGCCAGGATCAAACTCTCCGTTGAAAACAAACAGACACAACCAGGCACAGTGGAAATAACACCACACCCGGCTGCACAAAATTTGAAACCAGCTGTAAAAACCAGACCACCCACGGAGGTGGACAGCCCGGCCAATCCAACCAATTCATAAAAAATCGGTATCAATAAACTTGGCACACTATTGAGTTCTCAAACAACAGACACGTTCGAATACTCGTCGAAACAATTCCCAGTTTCTATAACGGGAATTTGTGTTTCGCATTTCTTCGCTGCGATGTTTCTAGCTTATTTCATTCATTTTCACTTTGCAAATCCGGGTTATTCACCCGGTATTCACTTCAATGAATGAATCCGCCCAGCACTATGGGAAGCTTTTCTTCATTCATGCTTGAAGTTGAAGAATTGCTTCTCAGTGAAGGGGGTTTGTCACCACTCAGCGGCGGCGACTCAGAAGACATTACACGCTCCCCCGCGGCCGTGCAAATCGGCTGCGGAGGAGCGTGCATTTTGTCTGCTGCAGTGCTAGGCGCCGGACACCTGAACGGTGGCCAGGTTCTTCTTGCCACGGCGGAGCAGCAGGTACTTGCCGTGCAACAGCTGGGACGGCGAGATGACCGCGTCCGGATCCGTGACTTTGGCGTTGTTGACATAGGCGCCGCCCTCGCCGACCACGCGGCGCGCAGCGGACTTGCTGTCCGACAGACCCGAGGCAACCAGCAGCTCGATGATGCCGAGACCCGTTCCGTCCACGGAAGCGGACGGAAGTTCTGCGGTCGCCGCGGCAAGCGTCTGCTCGTCAAGCACGGACAGATCCCCGCTGCCGAAAACAGCCGCGGAAGCGGCAATGACCTTGTCGGTGGCTTCGGCTCCGTGGACCAGAGCCGTCACTTCGTAGGCGAGCTTCCGCTGTCCTTCGCGGGCGAAGGGGCGCTCTGCCACAGACACGGCTATTTCCTCGATCTCGGCACGGGTCAGGAAGGTAAACACCTTCAGCCGGTCCACAACGTCCGCGTCGGCGGTGTTCAGCCAGAACTGGTAGAAGGTGTACGGGCTGACCATGGCCGAATCCAGCCAGATAGCGTTGCCCTCGCTCTTGCCGAACTTGGTGCCGTCGGCGTTGGTGATGAGCGGGGTGCCCAGTGCATGGACCGTCTTACCCTCCACCTTGCGGATGAGTTCGGTGCCGCTGGTGAGGTTGCCCCACTGGTCGGATCCGCCGGTCTGCAGCATGCAGCCGTAGTCGCGGTGCAGCTGGAGGTAATCCATGCCCTGCAGGATCTGGTAGCTGAACTCCGTGTAGCTGATGCCCTCCTCGGAGCTGAGGCGTGAAGCCACGGCGTCCTTGCGCAGCATCGTACCCACACGGAAGTGCTTGCCGACCTCGCGGAGGAAGTCGATTGCGCTCAGCGGCGCCGTCCAGTCCAGGTTGTTGACCATCCGGGCGGCGCTGGCGCCGTCAAAGCTGAGGAACCGGCGGACCTGGGCCTGCAGGTAACCGACCCACTCCGAAACGGTGTCCTTGGTGTTCAGGGTGCGTTCCGCCGTCGGACGCGGGTCGCCGATCAGCCCGGTGGAGCCGCCCACGAGACCCAAGGGCTTGTGGCCGGCCAACTGGAGCCGCCGCATGAGGAGGAGCTGGACCAGGTTTCCCAGGTGGAGGCTCGGCGCCGTGGGGTCGAATCCGCAGTAATACGTGACCGGTTCCCCGGCGAGGAGCTTTTCCAGTTCCACCTCATCGGTGGATACGTGGACAAGGCCGCGCCATTTGAGCTCCTGCCAGATGTTGGCGAAGCTGGGGTCGTTCTGCTGGGATTCGAGGTCGTTTAGTTGTGACACGCCTTCTAAGTTAGCAGGATCAGCGCCGCCCCGGCCCTCGTGAAGGGCAAGAGGCGGGCCTGGCCGGGAACGGCCGGGCCTGCCGGAAAGCCTAACGCTCGATGCCCGCCGGAACGTCCGCGGCCGCGATCAGCCGAAGCCGCTGGGTGGGGCGGGTCATGGCGACGTAGAGATCGCCCACCCTGCCATGCTCGTGGTTCAGCATGGCGCTCGGTTCAAGGACCACGACGCCGTCGAACTCAAGTCCCTTGGCCTCCCGCGGGCTGATGACCACCAGGTCCTGTTCATAGCTGCCGGCACCAGTGCCCAGCCGCGAACCGTACTCGGCACGCAGCGCCGCCGTGGCTTCCCGCAGCAGGTCGCCGTCGGCAATCACGGCGAGCAGGCCGCCGTCGAGCGCCTGGAGCTCCTCGGGGAGGACCTCCACGAGCCGGCCGACCAGGCCGCCATGCTCCACACGGTCGATGATGGGTGACCAGCGGCCTTCCCGCACGGCCTTTGGTGCGGAGACCACCAGGCCGGCAGCATTGGCCATGCGCGCGGCCGCCTCGGCGATTTGCGACGGCGTCCGGTAGTTCACCGTGAGCTCCTCCAGCTGCCAGCGGTCGCCGAACATCGGGGCGAGGGCTCCCTGCCAGGACTTCGCGCCGGCCACGGAACTGGTCTGGGCGATGTCCCCCACGATCGTGAAGGACTTGAGCGGGCAGCGCCGGACCAGGAGGCGCCACTGCATCGGCGACAGTTCCTGCGCCTCATCGACGACGATGTGGCCGAAGGCCCAGGTGCGGTCACTGGTGGCGCGCTCGGCGGCCGTCAGCCGGGCCTCGCGTTCCTCGTTCTGTTCAACGAGTTCCTCCGCGGACATCAGCACGTCAACGCCGGCCGACTCCATATTGACGAGGGTCTGCCGGGCGTTGGCCAGGGCACGGGCCCGGTCCTGCTCCTGCTGGGCGAGCCCGCGGCCGGCGGCGGGATCCAGTTCGCCGAGGAGTTCGGCAGCCTCGTCGAGCAGGGGGACGTCAGCCTCGGTCCAGGGCGCATCGGGAGCCCGCAGCAGGAGCTCGCGTTCCCTGGCGGTCAGCCCGGGGGTGCAGGCTTCGAGGAGGGCGGGCTTGCTGAGGAGCTCACTCACGAGCTTCTCGGGCGTCATCGGCATCCAGCACAGGTTCAGCGCGACGCGCACGTCGCGGGCCGTCCGCACGTCCTCGGCGAGGTACGAGCGGTCGGCGTTGTTGCCGATGTTGCCGGCCTCGACGAGTTCGGTCAGCTGCTCGGTCAGCTCGCGGAGCAGGATCTTGACGAAAGTGACGCGGGCCTCGTTGTGCGGCTTGCCCGTGGATCGTGCGCGTTCGCGGGCCCGCCGGACCTGCCGGGGCGTGAGGGTCAGCTTGCGGCCATCGACTTCCAGGATCCGGTTTTCAGCCGGAATGCGCTGCCGGTTGGCCACGGCGTTGGCGATCACCTCAGCCATCCCCAGCCTGCCCTTGATGGCGGCGACGTCCGCTTCCTGCTCCGGCACCGCGTTGATGCCAGGCATGAGCCTGCCGAGGCTGGCCATGACCACGCCGGTTTCACCCAGCGACGGCAGGACGCGTTCGATGTATTTCATGAACGACGACGACGGCCCCACCAGCAGCACGCCGGCGGACTTCAGCCTGTCGCGGTGGGTGTACAGCAGGTAGGCGGCGCGGTGCAGGGCCACGGCGGTTTTGCCCGTGCCCGGCCCGCCCTGGACCACGAGGGCGCCGGAGATGGAGGACCGGATGATGCGGTCCTGCTCTGACTGGATGGTGCCCACGATGTCCGACATCCGGCCCGTGCGCTTGGAGTTCAGGGCGGCCAGCAGCGCGCCTTCGCCCTGCAGCGAGTCGGTATCCGAAAGCATGTCGGCGTCCAGGACATCGTCCTCGATGGCCTTGACCTCGCGGCCCTGGAGGATCAGGTGCCGGCGCCGGCGCACGCCCTGCCGGTCAAATGCAGTGGCCTGGTAGAAGTGGCCGGCCTCCGGCGCGCGCCAGTCGACCATGAGCCGGACGAGGTCCTCGGTGGTGAGCCCGATGCGGCCGATGTACTGGGCTTCGCCGGAGTCCAGGTCCAGCCGGCCGAACACCAACCGGTCGTCGACGGCGTCGAGCTGGGCGAGGCGGTCCTCGTAGAGGGCCGCGAAGGCGTCACGTTCGGAGACGTTCTGCATGGTGCCGACTGCTCCCGCGCGGCGCACCTGTGCCAGCTGGGCGCGCTTTTCCTCGCGCAGTTCATCAAGCCGGGTGTACAGACCGGCTACATAGTCCCGTTCGTGGGCCAAATCGGCGTCGAGCATCGTTCCCCTATCGCAAAAGACAGACCGTCCATTCTATAACCTTTTCGGCAAACGTGGCGGCTGTTGAGCTGCTTATGGCAGGTTATCTGACCGCGCGGCCCCGCCGCTCATCGACAAGTCCGCTGGTCAGAGGCGCAGCAGCGACCGCACGCGGTGCCCGGCGAGAGCGGAGCGGCCGCGCAGCTCGCCGAGTTCCATCACCACGCCCACGCCCGAGACGTGGACACCGCAGCGTTCAAAGAGGCGGGCGGCTGCCCCGAGCGTGCCGCCTGTTGCGAGGACGTCGTCGAGGATCAGGACCCGGCTGCCGCGGGCCAGGTCGGTGGTGTGAAGTTCCAGGGTGGCATTGCCGTATTCCAGGGCGTAGTCCTCGGAGTACACCTCGCGCGGCAGCTTCCCGGCCTTCCGCACTGTCACCACGCCGGTGCCGGTGGCGTAGGCCGCGGCGGCGGCAAGCAGGAAGCCCCGTGCCTCAACGCCGGCCACGGCGTCGAACTGCCCCTTGAACGGTTCCACGAGCGCTTCGACAACTGCCCGGAACGCGGGGCCGTCGGCGAAAACGGGGGTCAGGTCCTTGAAGGTGATTCCGGGCTTGGGGTAGTCCGGAACGGTCGCGCAGAGGCTGGTAATGAGTTCGTCCACGGGGACGGGCCTGGGGGCGGGGGCTGCTTGGCTGTGGTTCACCCGTCCAGCCTACGCCCGCGGTGGACGCGCCTTCGCTGCCTTGTAGCGGGACACGGTGGGGTCGCCCGTGAGCCAGAATCGCCATGGATAGTCGTGCGTGCCGCCGTGCCCGGCGACGCCGACCCGCGGTCCGGTGCTGACGTGCGCGGCGGGTGCCGGCGGCAAAACCAGGCCAAACGGAGGGGCCAGGGCGTCCCGGCCGCTCTCCTCGGTGGTCAGTCCGAGCGCCGTGGCCAGCCGGGCGGGACCGCTGGCAAGATCCTTGGCGGCTTTCGACGTCGGCCGGCGGGCGAGGGCCAGTTCCCGGCCCTCGACGATTTCCCCCGCGCGCAGCAGGACGGCGGAGGCGTGGCCGGCCGGGCCGCAGACGATGTTGGCGCAGTAGTGCATGCCATACGTGAAATAGACGTAGAGGTGGCCGGCCGGGCCGAACATGGGGGCGTTCCTGCGGGTTGGGCCGCGGTAGGTGTGGGACCCGGGGTCAGGGTGCAGCGAATCGACGGGGCCCATGTAGGCCTCGAGTTCTGTGATCCGGACGGCGACGGGACCTTCCTGGCTGTCGTGGGTCAGGACAGCGCCAAGGAGCAGCGGGGCTACTTCTCGGGCATCGCCCGACAGGAATTGCCGCACAGGGCCGCTGGTGGTCATGCCCCGACTTTACCGAAGCGCCTGTTGTCAGGGCCCGGCGCAGCGGAAGCCCCTCCACGGCCATGTCCGATTTCCGCTAGCCCTGCCCGCTGGCGGCTGGCAGGATGGAGTCATGGACTTCTGGCAGCGCTACCGCGCCATCGACGCGCGGGACACCCGCTTCGACGGGCAGTTTTTTACGGCGGTGCGGACCACGGGCATCTACTGCCGGCCGTCGTGCCCGGCGAGGACGCCCAAGGCGGAAAACGTCACGTTCTACGAGACCTCCGCTGCCGCCCATGAAGCCGGGTACCGTGCGTGCAAGCGCTGCCTGCCCGAGGCCGTCCCGGGCACACCGGCCTGGAACCTCCGCTCGGACATTGCCGGCCGGGCCATGCGCCTGATCAACGACGGCGTGATCAACCGCGACGGCGTCGAGGGGCTCGCCGCGCGGCTGGGCTATTCGTCCCGCCAATTGAACCGGATCCTCAGCCATGAGCTCGGCGCGGGTCCCCTGTCCCTGGCCCGGGCCAGCAGGGCACAGACCGCCCGCACGCTGCTGGTGTCCACGACGATGAAGCTTGCGGACGTCGCCTTCGCCGCGGGTTTCAGCAGCGTCCGCCAGTTCAACGAGACCGTTGCCGAAGTGTTCGACATGACGCCGACAGCCCTCCGCGGCACCGCCCGGCACCATCCATCCGCCCCTGCGAGCACCTCACTCACACTGGCCCTCCCCTACCGCGAGCCGTTCGACCCCGGCGTGTTCAGCTTCCTCGCCGTCCGCGCCATTCCGGGGATCGAGGCCGGAACCGCAACGTCCTACGCCCGGACCCTGAGGCTCCCGCACGGGGACGCTCGGTTCAGTGTGGAATACACCGGCGCCGGCAGGGACACCGGAGAGGCCGGCACGGCGTTGGGTGGCAAGGCGGAGTACGACGGCGGGACGCACCGGCGGCCGCTGGTGCTCACCATCGGCGCGGTGGACCTCCGGGACCTGCCGGCCCTGCTGAGCAGGGTCCGCCGGCTTTTTGACCTCGACGCCGATCCCGTCGCCATCGACGGCGCGCTCGGCGCCGATCCCCGGCTTTCGGCGTCCGTGGCGGCAGCGCCGGGGATCCGCCTGCCGGGGGCCCTGGATCCGCAGGAACTGCTCATCCGGGCCATGGTCGGACAGCAGATCACGGTGGCCGCCGCGCGCACGGCGCTCACGCAGCTTGCCGCAGCCGGAAGTCCCAGCGCGGCCGCAGGCGAGGGGCTTTCGCGGTTGTTCCCGTCGCCGGCGCAGATCGCCGGAGCCGGCGCGGAACTCCTGCGCGGCCCGCAGCGCAGGGTCGAGTCGCTGCTGGCGGTGGCCACGGCACTGGCCGACAGCAGTCTGGATCTTGGCTACGGTGACGATCTGCCCGGCCTTTCGGCCAAGTTGCTGCCGCAGGCGGGGATCGGGCCGTGGACCGTAGGATATGTGGCCATGCGGGTCATCGGCGCGCCGGATATCTTCCTCGCCAATGACGCCGCGGTTCGCAACGGAATCCGCGCGCTGCCCGGCGGCAGCAGCGGAAGTGGCGCCGCCCCGTCGTCGGACTTCCGGGAAGTCAGCCCGTGGCGTTCCTACGCCACCATGCACCTCTGGCGGGCCGGCGCGTCCATGCCAGGAAACCCCACCGCCCGCAGGGCGCAGACATCGAAAGTGACAATGCAATGAATGTGACAGTGCAATGAAAGCCCAGCTTCTGACCATGGCCACGCCGGACGGGCCGTTCACGATCATCGCCCGCGACGGCGTAGTGCTCGCCTCGGGCTGGACGGCCGACCCGCAGGATCTCACGGGCCAGATCCATGCCGAGTTGTTGCCGGACGCCTACGAACCGGTGGAGCACCTCGGCCCGATTTCCGCGGCCGTGGAGGCGTTCTACGCGGGTGATCCGGTTCCAGCCATGAGCGTGCCCGTCCTGCAGAAATCAGGCCCGTTCCGCGCCCATGCCTGGGACGTGCTCCGCACCGTCAGCCCGGGGGCGCCGGTCACCTACACCGAATATGCGGAGCTGTCCGGCAACGCCAAGGCAGTCCGGGCAGCAGCCAGCGCCTGTGCTTTCAACGCCGCAGCGCTGTTCGTTCCGTGCCACCGGGTGGTCCGCACGGACGGCACGATGGGTGGCTTCCGCTGGGGGTTGCGGATTAAGGAAAGCCTGCTGGCCCGCGAAAAGCAGGGGCTCGCCGCCGGCTGAACCAGTCGGCCGGGAGGGCTGCTTAGGCACTATTTCGCCGGGACCCCGGAAGGCCACGGCAGCAGTTCCGGCAGGTCGACGCCGTCCGCGGCGGCCGAGGCACGAAGGCTCCCGAGCGACGGTTCCCGGCCCGCGAGCCAGGCGGCGATGTCGGTGACCATTCCGTTGATGACCGTGGAGCGGCCGCCGGTCCCAATCGTCACGCGAGGCAAGCCAAGCGGCTGCAGCACCAGCTTCTGGTCCTCGGGCACGCGCGCAGACAGGAACGCGAACAGGTGCTCGCAGAACTGCCTGCTCCACGTTTCGGGGCCGCGGCCGGTTTTGAGGTCGGACGCGTGGATCACGAGCTCACGCCACAGCGCGAAGCCGCCGTCCAGCACCACTCCCCCGCGGTAGGAAATGGGAGTGCGCCAGCCGGCGGCACCAACGCCGCCGGCATGATCCGCACCCCCGCCAGCCGCATCCAGCGCGTCGAAGGCGCGCACTGCCCGCTCCAGCGCCGACTCCAGGTCCGCCCGGTGCTGCTCCAGCGCATGTCCGGCGCTCATTTCGATGGCCTTCGTGCGGCCGTCGTAGCCCCCGTCGTACAGTTCCACTGTTTCCCCGCGCGCTGCATATTCGAGTTGCCGCGCCATAGCGTTGGAGATGCCGGCGATGTGCGCGAGGACGTGCCCGCGGGTCCAGCCCGGGAGCGCCGAGGGAGCCGGGACGTCAGCTTCGGTGAGTTTGGCCGCCAAGGAGGAAACGGCGTCGGCCGCCTTGTGGAGCTCGGCGAGCAAAGCGTCAGGTGTGATCGCGGTCATAACGCTCATCGTAGCCGAGGGTTAATCCTCGTTAACGAAGCGAGATGGCACTTCACGGCAATGTCTGCGAACAACACTGCCGCGAAGTGCCATCTCGGTGGCTACCGGGTTCTACCCCGCGTACTCGCGCACGCCGGCGAGCTCGCCCTCGAGGGCGACCAGCTGGCGTTCGACGGCGGCCGGTGCCGTACCGCCCTGGGAGTTGCGGCTGTTGAGCGAACCTTCCGTGCTGAGGACGCTGCGGACCTCCGGGGTGAGGCGCTCCGAAATGGCGGCATATTCCTCATCCGTCAGGTCCCAGAGTTCCACGTCGCGGCTTTCAGCCTGCTTAACCGCGGCACCGGAGAGCTCGTGCGCCTCGCGGAACGGAACGCCCTGTCGGACCAGCCATTCGGCAATGTCCGTTGCCAGCGCGAAGCCCTCCGGTGCAAGCGATTCCATCCGCGCGGTGTTGAACTTCAGGGTCGCGATCATGCCCGAGACGGCCGGGAGCAGCAGCTCAAGCGTGTCGGCGGCATCGAACACCGGTTCCTTGTCCTCCTGCAGGTCGCGGTTGTACGCGAGCGGCAGGCCCTTCAGCGTGGCCAGCAGGCCGGTGAGGTTGCCGATCAGCCGGCCGGCCTTGCCGCGGGCCAGCTCCGCCACATCGGGGTTCTTCTTCTGCGGCATGATGGACGATCCTGTGGAATAGGAATCGTGCAGGGTGACAAAGGAGAACTCCTTGGTGGCCCACAGGATGACTTCCTCCGACACGCGGGACAGGTCCACGCCGATCATCGAACACACCCAGGCGAACTCGGCGAAGACGTCGCGGGACGCGGTGCCGTCGATCGAGTTGTGCGTGGCCGAGAAGAAGCCCAGGTCCGCCGCGACGGCCTCCGGGTCCAGTCCCAGCGAGGAGCCCGCCAGGGCACCCGAACCGTAAGGCGAAACGCCTGCGCGCTTGTCCCAGTCCTGGAGCCGCTGCACATCGCGCAGCAGCGCCCAGGCATGGGCCAGCAAGTGGTGGCTGAGCAGGACGGGCTGCGCGTGCTGCAGGTGGGTGCGGCCCGGCATGGCGACGCCCTGGTGGGCCTTGGCCTGGTCCACCAGCGCCTCGATCGTTGCCAGCACGCCGCGGGCTATGATCCGGGCGTGGTCGCGCAGGAACATGCGCCCCAGCGTGGCCACCTGGTCGTTGCGTGACCGCCCGGCGCGGAGCTTGCCGCCCAGCTGGGTGCCGGCACGCTCGATCAGACCGCGTTCCAGCGAGCCGTGGACGTCCTCATCGGACTCCGCCGGCAGGTAGGCGCCGGAGGCGACGTCGTCGTCCAGTTGGCTCAACGCAGCGAGCATGCCTTCGAGCTCGGCGTCGTCCAGCAGCCCGGCCTTGTGCAGCACGCGGGCGTGTGCCTTGGAGCCGGCGATGTCGTAGCGGGCCAGCCGCCAGTCAAAGTGCGTGGACTTGCTCAGCGCCGCCAGGGCATCCGCGGGGCCGCCGGCGAACCGGCCGCCCCACAGCGCGCCTGTGTTCGTGGCTTCGGACTTTTGGGTTTCGACAGGCTCAACCACCGATTTTTACTTTCCTGCGACGCGGATGTCGCGGCCGGAGGCAACCTTCGCGGACATGCCCCACAGCTCGATGAAGCCGCGTGCCATGGACTGGTCGAAGGTGTCGCCGGTGTCGTAGGTGGCGAGGTCGAAGTCGTACAGCGAGGTCTCGGAGCGGCGTCCGTTGACGATCGCCTGGCCGCCGTGCAGCACCATGCGGATATCGCCGGAGACATACTTCTGCGTGTCCTCGATGAAGGCGTCCAGGGAGCGCTTGAGCGGGGAGAACCACTGGCCGTCGTACACGAGTTCTGCCCAGCGCTGGCCGACAGTGGCCTTGAAGCGGGCCTGCTCGCGCTCGATGGTGATGTCCTCGAGGTGCTTGTGCGCGGTGATGAGTGCCATGGCACCCGGTGCTTCGTAGATTTCGCGGGACTTGATGCCGACCAGGCGGTCCTCGACGACGTCGATCCGGCCCACACCCTGGGCTCCGGCGCGGCGGTTGAGTTCCTTGATCGCCTGCAGCGGGGTGACCTTCACGCCGTCGATCGCCACCGGCACGCCGGCCTCGAAGGAGATGGTGACCTCATCCGGTGCCGGCGGGAATTCCGGCGTGGCGGTGTAGTCGTAGATGTCCTTCGTGGGGGCGTTCCAGATGTCCTCGAGGTAGCCGGTTTCGACGGCGCGGCCCCAGACGTTCTGGTCGATCGAGTACGGGTTCTTCTTGGTGGTCTCGATCGGCAGGCCCTTTTCCTCGGCGAAGGCGATGGCCTTGTCGCGGGTGAGGGCGAGGTCGCGGACCGGCGCGATGCACTTCAGGTCCGGGCCGAGGGTCTGGATGCCGACTTCGAAGCGGACCTGGTCATTGCCCTTGCCGGTGCAGCCGTGGGCCACGGTGGTGGCGCCGAATTCGCGGGCAGCCTTGACCAGGTGCTTGACGATCACCGGGCGGGAGATCGCGGAAACCAGCGGGTAGTGGCCCTGGTAGAGGGCGTTGGCCTTCAGCGTGGGCACGCAGTATTCGTTGGCGAACTCGTCGCTCGCGTCCGCCACATAGGCCTCGACGGCGCCGCAGCCGAGGGCGCGCTGGCGGATGGTCTCCAGGGATTCGCCACCCTGTCCGACGTCGACCGCCACGGCGATGACCTCGGCGCCGGTGGCTTCACCGATCCAGCCGATGGCTACGGAAGTATCCAGGCCACCTGAGTAGGCCAGAACAATACGCTCAGTCACGGAACATGCTCCTTAGTTGTTTGTTTTTGTTTTGTTGTCTTGGATGAAAGCGGCCGGCTTACTGGCCGGCTTCCTCTGCGAGCTGCAGGAACCGCGCAGCCAGTTCCGGCCCGCCCAGCGGGTCCCGGGCCACGAGCAGCACGGTGTCGTCCCCGGCGATGGTGCCCAGGATCGAGGGCATCACGGAATGGTCGATGGCGAGGGCGAGGAAGTTTGCCGCCCCCGGGGGTGTCCGCAGCACCGCAATGTTCGCTGATGCCTCGGCGGTGACCAGGAGCTCCCCGCAGAGCCGCGCCAGCCGGGCATCGAGGATTTCCTGGCTGACCCCGCTCTTGGCCGCCCGCTCCCCGCCTTCACCGGGGACGGCGTATACCAGCACACCCTCCTTGCCCCGCACGCGGACGGCGCCGAGCTCCACGAGGTCACGCGACAGCGTGGCCTGGGTGACCTGCACGCCGTCGTCCGCCAGCAGCGCCGCGAGCTCGGCCTGGGACCGCACCGATTCGCCGGTCAGGATCGCGATGATCCGCGCCTGGCGGGCCGTCTTGGTGGCCGGGCTCGCGCCCGGGGCCGCCGGGTTGGTGGACACTAGAACGTGCTCTCCCCGGTGCCCTCAACGGGAGAAAGACCGTCGACGAACGCCAGCCCGGACCGGTGCATGAGCCAGGCCATGAGCCCCTTCTGCGCGTGCAGGCGGTTCTCGGCCTCGTCCCACACGATCGACTGCGGGCCGTCAATCACGCCGGCAGAGATTTCGTAGCCGCGGTAGGCGGGAAGGCAGTGCAGCACGACGGCATCGGCGGCGGCCCGGGCCAGCGCGGCCTCGTCCACGGAGTATTCACGGAACAGCTTCATCCGTGCTTCCTTTTCGGCTTCCTGGCCCATGGAGACCCAGGTGTCGGTGGCGACGACGTCGGCTCCCTTGAGTGCCTCCGCCGCGTCCGTGGTGATGAGGACGGAGCCGCCGGTCTCGGCGGCACGTTCCTGGGCGGCAGCCACGATGCCGGCCGCGGGCAGGTAGCCCTCCGGACCGGCGATGCGCACGTGCATGCCGGCAGTGACGCCTGCCAGCAGGTAGGAGTTGGCCATGTTGTTGGCGGCGTCGCCGAGGTAGGCCATGGTGAGGCCCTTCAGTTCGCCCTTGTGCTCCTTGACGGTCAGGAGGTCGGCCAGCAGCTGGCAGGGGTGGTAGTCGTCGCACAGGGCGTTGATGACCGGAACCCTGGAGTTTTCGGCCATGGCGACGAGGCCGGAGTGCGCGCCGGTCCGCCACACGATGGTGGAAACCATGCGCTCGAGGACCTTGGCCGTGTCCTCGACGGATTCCTTGTGGCCGATCTGCGCCTCGCCCGGATTGATGATCAGGGCGTTGCCACCCATGTCGGCCACGCCGGTGGCAAAGGAGACCCGGGTCCGGGTGGAGGTCTTGTCGAAGATCACCGCGACGGTCTTGCGGCCGCTGCCTTCGGCGGCGAACGGCTGGACACTGTACGGTGCAGCCTTCATGCGGCCCGCGAGTTCCAGGACTTCCGCCTGTTCGGCAGGGCTGAGGTCGGTGTCCTTGAGGAAGTGGCGGATGGTGCCGGTGGAGGTCACTGTGCGTCCTTTGCGGTTTGCAGGATGGCCGGAAGGGCGGCCAGGAAACGGTCCGCCTGCTCCGTGGTCAGGATGAGCGGCGGGGCCAGGCGGATGGTGCGGGGGCCGGGGCTGTTGATGATGAAGCCGGCGTCCAGGGCTGCGGTCACGGCGGCAGGGGCGACGTCGGCATCCAGGTCGAAGCCGATCAGCAGTCCCTCGCCGCGCACCTCGGTGACACCGCCGACGGCGGCCAGGGCCTCCCGCACATGCTCACCTACGGTGCGGACATTGTCCAGCACGTGCTGGCTTTCGATGGCGTGCAGCGTGGCCAGCGCCGCGGCGGTGGCCACCGGGTTGCCGCCGAAGGTGGTCCCGTGCTGCCCTGCGGACAGCAGCGACGACGTCTGCTCGCCGAACGTGACGAGCGCGCCGATCGGGAAACCGCCGCCAAGGCCCTTGGCCAGCGTGATGGCATCGGGCACGATCCCGGCGTCCTCGCTGGCCAGCCACTTGCCCGTGCGCGCGATGCCGGTCTGCACCTCATCGAGGATGAGCAGGGCACCGGCCTCGGCGGTGAACTCGCGGGCCGCCTTCAGGTAGCCGGCCGGAAGGGGCCGGACGCCCGCCTCGCCCTGGATCGGCTCCAGGAAGACGGCAGCCACGGTGTCGTCCACCGCGTTGCGCAGGGCCTCGATGTCCCCGAACGGAATGTGCTCAACGCCGCCGGGCACGGGCTCGAAGGGGGTGCGGTAGGCCTCCTTCGCCGTGAGCGCGAGTGCGCCCATGGTCCGGCCGTGGAATGCGCCCTCGAGCGCGATGATCCGGGTGCGGCGCTTGCCGCCTGTCTCCCCGGCGGCAGAACCGGAGTTCCGGCGGGCCAGCTTGAAGGCGGCCTCGTTGGCCTCGGTGCCGGAGTTGGTGAAGAACACCTTGGAGCCGGCCGGCGCTGCGCTGAGTTCCAGCAGCTTTTCGGCCAGGGCGATCTGGGTGGGGCTGGTGAAGAAGTTGGAGACGTGCCCCAGGGTGGCCAGCTGGCTGGAAATTACCGAAGTCACGAACGGGTGGGCGTGGCCCAGCGCATTGACGGCGATGCCGCCGAGAAGGTCCAGGTATTCCTTGCCGTCGGCGTCCCAGACCAGGCAGCCCGCACCGCGGACCAGCACCCGCTGGGGCGTGCCGAAGACACCCATCAGCGACGACGAGTAGCGAGCCAGCCAGTCGGCGCCGCTGCTGTGGCCCTTGGTTTCGACCAGCTCAACCACCGGGGACTGCTCAACGACTGCGGATTGTTCAAAGTTGCTCATGCGTTCGTCTCCTCATCGGGTACGACCTGGGTGCCGATTCCGGCAGTGGTAAAGGTTTCCAGCAGCATCGAGTGCGGCAGCCGGCCGTCCACGATGTGCGCCCGCTCGACGCCGTCGTCTATGGCCTTCAGACAGGCGGCCATCTTGGGAATCATGCCGGATTCGAGCCTGGGCAGCATGTCCCGCAGCTCGGAGGCCGTCAGGGACGAGATCAGCGAGGACTTGTCCGGCCAGTTGGCGTAGAGGCCTTCGACGTCGGTCAGGATAACCAGTTTCGAGGCGCCCAGCGCGGACGCCACAGCAGCAGCTGCCGTGTCAGCGTTGACGTTCAGGACCTGGCCGGTGGGCTGGAAGCGCGCGGTGCCCGCCACGCCCTCGCCGGCGTCGGTGATCTCAGGGGCGACGGTGGAAATCACGGGGATCCGGCCGGCGTCGAGAATGTCCACGATGCCGGCTGGGTCCACTCCGACCACCTCGCCCACGAGCCCGAGGTCCACCTCCTCGCCATCAACCACGGTGCCGGTGCGCACGGCGCGCAGCAGGCCGCCGTCTTCACCGGACATGCCGACGGCGTAGGGCCCGTGCGAGTTGATCAGGCCCACCAGTTCGCGGCCCACCTGGCCGGTGAGGACCATGCGCACCACGTCCATCGCCTCGGGCGTGGTCACGCGCAGGCCGCCCTTGAACTCCGACTCGATGCCGAGCCTGCCCAGCATCGAGTTGATCTGCGGGCCGCCGCCATGCACCACGACGGGGTGGATGCCCACGTGGTGGAGGAATACGACGTCCTCGGCGAAGGCGCGGCGCAGCTCGTCGTTGACCATGGCGTTGCCGCCGTACTTGATCACCATGGTGGTTCCGGCGAAACGCTGGATCCACGGCAGGGCTTCGATGAGCGTGCCTGCCTTGTCCTGGGCGTCACTCATGGACGTTGACTCGCGGGTCTGGGTGTTCATGCGGCTGGTTCTCCAGGTTGCTGGCGGATCTAGCTTGAGTAGGCGCTGTTCTCGTGGACGTAGTCGTGCGTGAGGTCGTTCGTCCAGATGGTGGCTTCCGCACCGCCGGCCTGGAGGTCGATCTCCACGAGCACCTCGCGCGGTTCCAGGTCCACCAGCTTGCGGTCCTGGCCGATGCCGCCGTTCTGGCAGATCTGGATGCCGTTCATGGACACGTTGAGCTGGTCCGGTTCGAACACGGCGTCGGTGGTTCCCACGGCTGAAAGCACGCGGCCCCAGTTGGGGTCCTTGCCGAAGATGGCTGCCTTGAAGAGGTTGGAGCGGGCGACGGCGCGGCTGACGGTTTCGGCGTCGCGCTCGGTGGCGGCGTTGAACGTCCGGATCGCGATATCGTGGCTGGCGCCCTCGGCGTCGCCGATCAGCTTGCGGGCCAGCTCGGCGCAGACCTGGGTGAGGCCCTGGCCGAACGCCTCGGCCGACGGAACGGCCTTGGAAGCGCCGGAGGCCAGCAGCACCACGGTGTCATTGGTGGACATGCAGCCGTCGGAGTCTGCCCGGTCAAAGGTGACGCGCGTGGCGTCGCGGAGGACGACGTCAAGCATTTCCGGCTGCACGTCGGCGTCGGTGGTGAGCACCACCAGCATGGTGGCGAGCCCGGGCGCCAGCATGCCGGCGCCCTTGGCGATGCCGCCGATGGTGAATTCGTTTCCTTCGGCGTCGGCGCCGCTGAAGACCGCCTGCTTGGGCACCGTGTCGGTGGTCATGATGGCGGTGGCCGCTTCGGGACCGCCGTCGGCGCTCAGGGCCGCGGCCGCGGCGTCGATGCCGGGGACAATCTTGTCCATGGGCAACTGCTCGCCGATCAGGCCGGTGGAACAAACAAGGATGTCGGTGGCGGACAGGCCCAGCGCCTCGGCCGTTTTCTCCGCCGTCGTGTGCGTGTTCTGGAAGCCCTGCGGGCCGGTGCAGGCGTTGGCGCCGCCGGAGTTGAGGATCACGGCGTCGACGCGGCCGTCCGAGACCACCTGGCGTGACCAGTGGACGGGGGCCGCTGCCACCCGATTGGAGGTGAAGACAGCGGCTGCCGCCTTGGACGGTCCGTCGTTGACCACGAGGGCGAGGTCCGGGTTTCCGGAGGCCTTGAGTCCTGCGGTGACGCCGGAGGCGCGGAATCCCTTGGGGGCGGTAACGGTCACGGGGCAACTCCCTGCAGATTGAGGCCGGCGGTCTCCGGCAGGCCAAGGGCAATGTTCATGGACTGCACCGCTCCACCGGCGGTGCCTTTGGTCAAGTTGTCGATGGCGCACGTGACAATGACGCGCCCGACGTGCTGATCGAAAGCCAGCTGCATGGCGGAGTGGTTTGAACCCTGTACTGACTTGGTGGTGGGCCACTGGCCTTCGGGCAGCAGGTGGACGAACGGCTCGTCGTCGTACGCCTCCGCCCAGGCACGGCGAAGTTCCTCGGCCCCGACGCCGGGCTTGACCCGTGCGGTGGCGGTGGTGAGGATGCCCCGGCTCATGGGCGCCAGGGTGGGCGTGAAGGAAACCGTCACCGGCTCGCCGGAGGCATTGGACAGGCCCTGCTCGATTTCCGGCGTGTGCCGGTGGCCGCCGCCCACGCCATACGGGCTCATGGACCCCATGACCTCGGCGCCGATGAGGTTCACCTTCGCTGCCTTGCCGGCTCCGGAGGTGCCGGAGGCGGACACGATGACGACGTCGCTGCCCTCGAGCAGGCCGCCCGCGAAGCCGGGCGTGAGGGCGAGCAGCGCCGACGTCGGGTAGCAGCCCGGGACGGCGATCCGGTTGGCGCCTTTGAGTTTTTCGCGCTGGCCCGGCAGTTCAGGCAGCCCGTAGGGCCACGTTCCGGCGTGGTCCGAGCCGTAGAACTTTTCCCACGCGGTGGCGGACTCCAGGCGGTGGTCCGCGCCGGCGTCGATCACCACCGTGCCCTCGGGGAGCCTGGCCGCGATCTCGGCGGACGCCCCGTGCGGGAGGGCCAGGAACACGACGTCGTGCCCGGCCAGGTTCTCCACGCTGGTGTCCTCGAGAATCCTGCTCGCCAGGCCATGGAGATGCGGCTGCAGTTCGCCTAGTCTGGAACCGGCGTTGCTGTGTGCCGTGATGGCTCCGATGGTGACGTCCGGATGGCCGGCCAGGAGGCGGAGGACTTCGCCGCCGGCGTAGCCGCTGGCGCCGGAAACGGCAACAGAAATAGTCATGAAGACGACTATACAGCAAGAGTATGCATAGGTCCCGATATTTATGCATGGAGGAGCCGCGCCTGCCTGCCGCCGTATGATTGACGGAGGGTGATCCAGACCGTGCGCGCCGAATGTCGGCGGCAGCGTTGCCCGTAACAGTTACGAGGCACCCAGGCCATGGCCACCGCTATCACTTCCGAGCGCCCGCAACCCCGAATCCGCCAGGCAGGCCGCGTCCGCCAGGCCAACCCCGTCACCCAGAACTACTCCGACCTGCTCAAGTCCGTGCGCGCAGCCGGACTCCTGGAGCGGCGCCAGGGCTTCTACATCACCGTCTTCGCCACGCTGGCCGTACTCATGACAGCGGCCTGGTTCGGTTTCGCGCTGATCGGCCAGAGCTGGTTCCAGCTCCTCATCGCCGCAGCGCTCGGCATCATCTGCACCCAGCTGAGCTTCCTGGCCCACGAGGCCGGCCACCGCCAGATATTCACCTCCCGCCGTGCCAACGACTGGTCGGCGCGGCTCCTGGCCACCTCCGTTGCCGGCGTCAGCTACTCGTGGTGGGAACAGAAACACGGGGCACACCACAACCACCCGAACGTCATATCCAAGGACCCGGACATCGCGCCCGGCGCCATCGTGTTCCACACCGAAGCGGCGGCCGAGCGGCAGGGCCGGCTGGCCTTGCTCACGCGCAAGCAGGGCTGGCTTTTCATCCCCCTGCTGTTCCTCGTCGGCCTCGGCCTGCAGATAGATTCCGTGCGTTTCATCTTCCGCCGCGCCAAGGTCACCCACCGCTGGGTGGAACTGCCGATCCTGCTGACCCGCCTCAGCATCCTTCCCGTGCTGGCGTTTTCATTCCTGCCGCTGGGCATGGCTGCCGCCTTCATCGGCGTGCAGCTGGCTGTTTTCGGCTTCTATATGGGTGCTTCTTTTGCACCCAACCACAAGGGCATGCCGGTCCTTCCGGCAGACAGCCGCGTCGACTTCCTCAGCCGCCAGGTCCTTACATCACGCAACATTTCCGGCGGCCGGTTCATGGATATCCTGCTCGGCGGCCTGAACCGCCAGGTAGAGCACCATCTCTTTCCCGACATGGCCCGGCCCCAGCTTCACAAGGCAACCGCGCTTGTGCGCCAGCACTGCCACAAACACGGGATTCCCCTCACGGAGACCACGCTGGCGGCGTCGTTCGGGATCATTGTCCGTTACCTCAATGAGGTGGGGCTCGCCGCGGGACGCCGCTTCGAATGCCCCATGGCCGCGGTCTCCCGGCGCTACTAGCCGGCTGCTCCGACTTCGCGCGTCCGCGCCGACTTCACCTGCACCGCGCTGCTCCCCGGAGCATTTGTCCCTAGGATGAGGTGAGGAAGGGTGCCGGAGGTCCCGGCCCGGAAAAGGAGAAATTCCATGACGCACGCCATCGTCGCCCGGCAGCCAGGCGGACCGGAGGTTCTGGACTTCACGGAAATCGACCGCCCCGTCCCCGGTCCCGGCCAGCTGCTCGTGAAGGTAGCGGCAACGGGCGTCAACTTCATCGAGACCTACCAGCGCAGCGGCACCTACAAGGTGGCCTACCCCTTCACCCCAGGATCTGAAGCGGCCGGCGTCGTCGAGGGCATCGGCGAAGGCGTGGAGGACTTCGCGGCGGGAAGCCGGGTGGCCACCGCCGAAGGAACCGCCTGCTACGCCGGGTACATCGTGCTGGATGCCGCCAAGGCCCTGCCCGTGCCGGACGGCGTGGACGACCACACCGCCGCCGCACTCCCCCTCCAGGGCATGACGGCCCATTACCTGATCAACTCCTCGTTCCGTGTTGAGCCCGGCCACAACGTCCTGGTCCACGCCGGCGCCGGCGGGGTGGGCCTGCTGCTGATCCAGCTTCTAAAGGCCCGCGGCGCCCGTGTCATCACCACCGTTTCCACTGATGAGAAGGAATCCCTGGCCCGGGGTGCCGGCGCGGACGAGGTGCTGCGCTACGGCGGGTTCGCCGACTCCGTCCGCGACCTGACCCACGGTGCCGGTGTGAACGTGGTGTACGACGGCGTGGGAAAGGACACGTTCGACGGCTCGCTGGCCAGCCTGCGCACCCGCGGTTCGCTGGTGCTCTTCGGCGCAGCGTCCGGACCGGTTCCGCCGGTGGACCCGCAGCGGCTCAACGCCGGCGGCTCGCTGACCCTGACGCGCCCGTCGCTCGCCCACTTCCTCGGCAATCCGCAGGAACGGCTCTGGCGCTCCACGGAAATCTTCGGCGCCGCCGCCGACGGCAGCCTTAACGTCCGCATCGGCGCCACCTACCCGCTGGCCGAGGCCCGCAAGGCACACGAGGACCTCGAAGGCCGGCGCACCACCGGCAAGGTTCTGCTCGTCCCCTGACCTGGCCTGCCGTCCCGTAACAAGGCGGTCCCGGTTTAACGCAGGGGAAACGATGTCACCTTCCGTTCATCTTGTTGAGGGAGAATCCAGCCGTGATTGAGCCCCTCCCCAAAATCCTGGATACAACCGCCTCTTCTGCCGCCGGCGGGCCGGCGGCAGAGGAGGGGTACCCGGCCCAGCTGCCGGGCGCCGCCGCCGCACCGCCGGAGCGGACCCTGGTGGACATCCTCACCGATACCGCCGCACGTTTCCCGGATGCTTCGGCGCTCGACGACGGCCGCCGCTCCCTGAGCTACGCCCAGCTCCTGGCCGAGGTTAAGGCCGGGGGCCGGCGGCTGCACCAGGCCGGCCTGGGAGCGGGAGACAAGATCGGGGTACGGATTCCGTCCGGCACGAACGAGCTCTACATCGCAATTCTTGCCGTCCTGCTGGTCGGCGCCGCCTACGTCCCCGTGGACGCCGATGACCCGGACGAACGGGCCAAGCTGGTGTTCGGAGAGGCACGGGTGGCCGGCATCCTGCGGGCCAACGGGGAGATCGTCACGGACCACAAGCGGCCGCACCCCTACCCGGCTCCGCGCCCGGCCACCCCCGACGACGACGCCTGGGTCATCTTCACGTCCGGTTCCACCGGGACGCCCAAGGGCGTGGCGGTGCAGCACCGCTCATCGGCCGCGTTCGTGGACGCGGAAGCCCGCATCTTCCTGCAGGACGATCCGGTGGGCCCGCAGGACCGTGTGCTCGCAGGACTTTCGGTGGCGTTCGACGCGTCGTGTGAAGAGATGTGGCTGGCCTGGCGCCACGGCGCCTGCCTGGTGCCCGCCCCGCGGGCTCTGGTCCGCACCGGCATGGACCTGGGACCGTGGCTGATCAACCACGGCATCACGGTGGTCTCCACCGTTCCCACGCTTGCGGCGCTCTGGCCGGCAGAGGCCCTGGAGAACGTCCGGCTGCTGATCTTCGGCGGCGAGGCCTGCCCGCCGGAGCTGGCCGAGCGCCTGGCCGTGGACGGCCGCGAGGTGTGGAACACCTACGGGCCCACCGAGGCAACGGTCGTGGCCTGCGCAGCTCCGCTGGGCGGTACAGGCCCGGTCAGGATCGGGCTCCCGCTGGACGGCTGGGACCTGGCGGTGGTGGACTCCGACGCCGTGCCGGTGGCCGAAGGCGAGGTGGGCGAGCTCATCATCGGCGGCGTGGGACTGGCCCGTTACCTCGATCCGCAGAAGGATGCGGAGAAATATGCCCCCATGCCCTCACTGGGGTGGGGGCGCGCCTACCGCTCCGGCGACCTGGTCCGCTTTGAGCGCGCCGGCCTGATCTTCATGGGACGCGCCGACGAGCAGGTCAAGCTGGGCGGCCGCCGGATCGAACTCGGTGAGATCGACGCTGCCCTGCAGTCCCTTCCGGGCGTTGCGGGCGCCGCCGCCGCGGTCCGCACGACGGCGGCCGGCAACCAGGTGCTCGTCGGTTACCTGGCTGCCGCCGGCGGGACCGCCACGGCCCATCCTTCCTTAGACCTGGCCGCACTCCGGGACCTGCTGTCCGGCACGCTGCCGGCGCCACTCATCCCGATGCTGACCGTCATCGACACCCTGCCCACCAAGACCAGCGGGAAAGTCGACCGGCATGCGCTGCCCTGGCCCCTGCCGGGTGCCGGCGCCGCAGCCGCGGACGCCGCGCCGCTGAACCTGCCGGAGGATGCCCAGTGGGTCGTGGACCAGTGGCAGGCCATCCTGGGGAGCAACGTCGCAGGCCTCGATGCGGACTTCTTCGCCCACGGCGGCGGCTCGCTGGCTGCAGCGCAGCTCGTCTCCGCACTCCGGGTCCGCTATCCCACCATCACCGTGGCCGACATCTACGCCACCCCGCGCATCGGCGCACTGATCGAGGCAGCCCGCCAATCCCTGCCCGACGGCGTCTCCGCCGGCCCGGCCCCGGAACGGCCGGTCCGCCCCACGGCCCTGAAGTCGCAGGTCTTCCAGACCCTCATGGGCATTCCGCTGCACATTCTGGCCGGCATGCGCTGGCTGACCTATCTGATGGCCGCCAACAACGTCCTGTTCGCGTTTGCCGGGTTCACGGCCGCACCCACCGTGTCATGGTGGTGGGTGGCCGCGTCCTGGCTGGTCTTCGTCAGCCCGCCCGGACGGATGGCCATCTCTGTTGCCGCCGCCCGCCTTCTGCTTCGCAACGTGCGGCCAGGGAACTACCCGCGGGCAGGCAAGGTACACCTGCGGCTCTGGCTGGCCGAACAGATCCAGGACCTGGCCGGCGCCATCAGCCTCGCCAGCGCACCCTGGGTGCCCTACTATGCAAGGGCCCTCGGTGCCAAGATCGGGAGCAACATCCATCTGCATTCCCTTCCTCCGGTGACGGGCTTCCTCACCCTGGGCCGCGGCTGCAACATCGAACCCGAGGTGGACCTGTCCGGGTGGTGGATCGACGGCGACATCGTCCGCATCGGCCACATCCACGTCGGGGCGGACGCCACCGTGGGAGCCCGCAGCACCCTGATGCCCGGCGCCAGCATCGGCGCCGGCGGGCAGGTGGAACCCGGCTCCGCCGTACTCGGCAAGGTCAGGGCCGGCCAGGTGGTGGCGGGCTCCCCGGCAGAACGCCGGGGCAAGGCGAAGCAGGACTGGCCCGCCGGCCAGCCGGTCAGCTCCCTCCTGGGCCGTCTCTGGTTCACGGCCTTCGCTGCCGCGTCCGCCGTCCTCGCCCTGATTCCCTACGCCTCCGCCATGGCCGCAGCATTGGTGGTCTTCCTGTTCATCAGGGGCAACGACTCACTGCTCAGTGCCGTGCCGCAGGTGCTGGCGTCGCTTCCGCTGGCCGCCCTGGCCTGGTTCCTCACCAACATGCTGCTGATCCTGGCCACCACCAGGCTGCTGGGCTTCGGCCTGAGGGAGGGCTACTACCGGGTCCGCAGCCGCGTCGGCTGGCAGGTCTGGGCCACCGAGCGCGTGCTGGACATGGCACGGGACCTGCTGTTCCCGATTTACGCCAGCCTGTTCACTCCGGTCTGGCTGAGGCTGCTGGGGGCGAAGGTCGGAAAGAATGTGGAGGCCTCCACCGTCCTGCTGCTGCCGCGCATGACCACGGTGGGCGAGGGTGCCTTCCTCGCCGACGACACCATGGTGGCCGCGTACGAACTCGGCGGAGGCTGGATGCGGATCGCGCCCGCGAAAATCGGAAAGCGTTCCTTCCTTGGCAACTCCGGCATGACCGCCGCCGGGCGCAGCGTGCCAAAGAACTCGCTGGTCGCGGTCCTCTCGGCGACTCCGGGCAAGGCCAAGTCAGGCACGTCCTGGCTGGGCAGCCCTCCGGTCAGGCTGCGGCGCACTGCGGTGGCGTCGGACAGCACCCGCACCTTCCAGCCGCCGGCCAGGCTCAAGGTGGCCAGGAGCATCTGGGAACTGTGCCGGTTCGTGCCGGTGGCCCTGACGGTGGGCCTGGCCCTTGGCGTGCTGCTCGTCTTCGACTGGCTGGCCACGGCCCTGGGCTACGGTGCGGCGGCAGCACTCGGCGGCGTGGTCCTGCTGCTCGCGGGCGGGGTGGCGGCAAGCTTCTCCGTTGCCGCCAAGTGGTTGCTCGTGGGCAGGATCAAGACCGGTGAACACCCGTTGTGGAGCTCCTTCATCTGGCGCAACGAGGTGGTGGACACCTTCATCGAAATGGTGAGTGCCCCGTGGTTCGCCCGGTCCGCCAGCGGCACGCCGGCCCTGGTCTGGTGGCTGCGGGCCCTCGGAGCCAAGATCGGCCGGGGCACGTGGTGCGAGAGCTATTGGCTTCCCGAGGCGGATCTCGTGACCCTCGGCGCCAGCTCCACGGTCAACCGCGGCTGCGTTGTCCAGACGCACCTCTTCCACGACCGCATCATGAGCATCGACACTGTTAGTCTCGAAGACGGGGCGACGATGGGCCCGCACGGCGTGATTCTGCCGCAGGCGAGGATTGGCAAGGGCGGGACCGTCGGTCCGGCGTCCCTGGTGATGCGCGGCGAGACCGTTCCGGCCGGGACGTACTGGATGGGGAATCCGGTCAGCCCGTGGACCGGGCCCGCCGTTCCGGCACCCCGCCTCAAATAAGCGCCGCCCGGCATGAACACCGCCCGCAGCGGCTCCGCCCCAGCTAAGGAAGTCACACGCAGAATGAGCTCCGGAGAATCGCCCGGCCCGGCCGCCGTCCTCTCCGCCGGCGCCACGGCCACCGGCGACCCCTACGTCCCGGGCCACGGAACGGATGCCTACCGCGTCCTGCACTATGACCTCGAGCTCGACTACAGGCTCGCCAGCAACCGGCTGGCCGGCCGTGCCGTACTGACCGCTGTGGCGGCACGCCGCACGTCCGCCGTCGTACTCGATATGACCGGACTCCGCGCTCTGAAGGTGCAGCTGAACGGGGCCCGGGTCCGGAAGTTCACCCAGCGGGCGGAACAGCTCGTAGTGCACTGCGGGCAGCCCCTCGAGGCGGGCTCCGAATTCAGCCTCGAGATCCGCTATGACGGCAACCCGCAGCCGCGGCGGGGACTGTGGGGCGAGGTGGGCTGGGAGGAGCTCACCGACGGTGTCCTCGTGGCCGGCCAGCCCAACGGAGCGCCGTCCTGGTTCCCGTGCAACGACCACCCACGGAACAAGGCCAGTTACCGGATCACCGTCACCACGGACGCCGGTTACCGCGCCGTGTGCAACGGGCTCCTCGTCGGGCAGGCCGTGAGGTCGAGCCGCCAGACCTGGGTCTTCGAGCAGCGCGAACCGATGGCCACGTACCTGGCCACCATCCAGATCGGCCGGTACGGGCTGGTGAGCCTGCCGGACTCGGCCGGCGTGCCCCAGTTCGTTGCGGCACCGGCGCACCTGGTGGCCCGGGCTGAGACAGCGCTGGACCGGCAGGAGGCCATGATGAGCACGTTTGTGAGCCGCTTCGGCCCGTATCCATTCCCCGAATACACGGTGGTGGTCACCGACGATGCCCTCGAAATTCCGCTCGAGGCCCAGTCGCTGTCCATCCTGGGCCGCAACCACCTTGATGCCGGCTGGGAGTCACAGCGTCTGATCGCGCATGAACTGGCCCACCAGTGGTTCGGGAACTCGCTAACGCTCGGCACATGGAGCGACATCTGGCTGCACGAGGGGTTCGCCTGCTACGCGGAATGGATCTGGTCCGAGGAGGCCGGGGTGATGCCCGCCCACGAGCGGGCGCGTGCGGCCTGGCGGCGGCTCAGCGCAGACGCGCAGGACCTTCTGGTGGGTGATCCCGGACCCGAGCTGATGTTCGACGACAGGGTCTACAAACGCGGAGCACTGGCCCTGCACGCACTGCGCCGCCGCTGCGGCGACCTCGCCTTCTTCGCGCTGCTGCAGGAATGGACCCGGACACATGCCCACAGTTCCGTGTCGACGCCCGAGTTCATCCTCACGGCCGACCGGGTCACCGGACTGGACTCGGAATCGCTGCTGCATCCCTGGCTCTACGAGGAAGCCCTGCCGCCGCTGCCGTAATTGCGTCCGGCATTTGGTTTTCGGGCATAAAGAAAGACCACGCCGTTTGGCGTGGTCTTTCTTTATGGCCAGCTAGCGCTGGACAGGTTCATCTGCACGCTTACCGCTGGACGGCACCAAACCGCTCGGCCGCGGTGGCGACGGCGCGCTCCCGCGCCTCCGATGCCTCGTCCGCCGTAAGGGTCCGGTCGGTGGCGCGGAACCGCAGGCCGAAGGCGAGGGACTTCTTGCCGTCCTCGATCCCCTTGCCCGCGTAGACGTCGAACAGGGCGACGTCCTCGAGCAGCTCGCCGGCGCCTTCGCGCAGCGCGGCCAGCACGTCGTCGGCGGGGACGTCCTGCGGCACCACGAGGGCCACGTCCTGCGTGGCCACCGGGAAGGTGGAGATGTGGCGGGCCACCACGACGTCGGCCGCCGCCTCGAACAGGGCGTCCGCGTTCAGTTCCAGCGCAACGGACCGCGCGGGCACGTCGTGCGCGGCCAGGAGCTTGGGGTGGAGTTCGCCGGCGTACCCCACGACCTCGCCGGAGCGCAGCGAAAGCTGCGCGGCGCGGCCGGGGTGGAAGGCCTGGTGCCGGCCCTGGGTGACCACGAGCTCCACACCGAGGACGTCACCGGCCAGGCGGGCGATGTCCAGCGCGTCCGCCCAGTCCCACAGCCGCGGGGCGTGGCCGGCCGCGGCGGGCGAGTCATGGCCGGTCAGGACGGCGGCGACGTGCAGCGGCTGGTCCGGAACGCCGTCGTACAGCGCGTCCAGCACCTCATCGGAGGGCTTGACGCCCAGCGGAGGAATGGACGGCGTGCCCAGGGTGGCACCGGGCAGGAACACCATGCCGGCTTCGAAGACGGCAAGGTCGCGGAAGCCGCGGGAGTGGTTGCGCTTGGCGACCTCCAGCAGGCCCGGGAGCACCGAAGTGCGCAGGTAGCCGTGCTCTTCGCTGATCGGGTTGGCGAGCTTGACCGCAGTCCGGGGCGAACCTTCCTCGGCCACGCCAAACGTCTCGTTGGCAGCCTTCGACACGAAGGGGTAGGCCAGGACCTCGGTCAGGCCGGCGTCCGCCAGCGCCTGGACCAGGCGGCGGCGCTGCTGCTGCACGCGGGTCAGGCCGCGGCCGGGGGGCGCCACCGGCAGGGTCGCGGGGATCTGGTCGTAGCCAACCAGGCGGGCGACCTCCTCGGAGAGGTCCTCCTTGGTTTCCAGGTCGTTCCGCCAGCTCGGCGCCGTGACGGTCCAGCCGGCGTCGGTCTTTTCGAGGACAGCGCCGAGGTCCTCGAGGGACGTGACGATCTGCTCTTCGGTGAAGTCGATGCCGATCCGGGCGGCGGCGAATTCCGCCGGCAGCGCGATGGTCACCGGGTCCGGCGCGGTTCCGACGTCGGTGCCGGCCTCATCGGCCGTCCCGCCCGCCAGTTCCACGAGAAGGTCGACGGCGCGCTGGGCCGCGATGTTGGCGACCTGCCAGTCAACGCCGCGCTCGAAGCGCTTGGAAGCCTCGGACGGGAGCTTGTGGCGCCGGCGCGAGCGGGCGATGGACACTTCCTCGAAGTGGGCCGCCTCGATCAGGACAGCCGTGGTGGCGTCGGAGACCTCGGTGGACGCGCCGCCCATGACGCCGGCGACGCCGATGGGGCCTGAGGCGTCGGTGATCAGCAGGTCCTCGGCGTCGAGCGAGCGCTCCTTGCCGTCGAGCGTGGTCAGCTTCTCCCCCGGCACGGCGCGGCGCACCACGATGTCGCCGGACAGCTTGTCCTGGTCGTAGAAGTGCAGCGGCTGGCCGAGTTCGAGCATCACGTAGTTCGAGATGTCCACCGGCAGGGAGATCGACCGGATTCCAGCCAACCGAAGCCTGGAAGTCATCCACGGCGGCGTGGGCCTGGTGGCGTCGACGCCGCGGACGGTGCGCGCCACGAAGCGGTCGCAGCCGGGCTTGCCGTAGATGGGCGCGTCGTCGTTGATCTTGACGCCGTAGCCGCCGGAGAGGACGGCCGGGGCGTTGACTTTCGACGCGGGATCGGTGAACACCGTGCCGGTGGCGTGGGCGTATTCGCGCGCCGCGCCGCGGATCGAGAAGGCGTAGCCGCGGTCCGGCGTCACATTGATTTCGGCGGCCTGGTCGTAAAGACCCAGGAGTTCCATGGCGTCGGTACCGATCTCGGGATCCAGGCCGATCCGGGAAAGCACCAGGATGCCGTCGTGGTCCTCGCCGATCCCCAGTTCGCGGACGGAGGCGATCATGCCCGCGGACAGGTGGCCGTAGGTCTTCCGTGCCGAGATGTGGAAGTCGCCGGGCAGGACGGCGCCCGGAAGTGTGACCACCACCTTGTCGCCTTCCACGAAGTTGTGGGCACCGCAGATGATGCCCTGAACGCCGGAGGGGTCGATGCCCTCGCCGGTGAGGCTCTGTTCCTGTCCCTCGGGGACGACGCGGACCTGGCACCAGTTGATGGTCTTGCCGTTGGACTGCGGTTCCTTGACCAGGCTCAGGACCTGGCCCACCACCACAGGCCCGCGCAGGGTGTCCGTGGGGCGGTGGACCGCTTCCTCTTCAAAGCCGACCTTGACCAGTTCGGCCATGACGTCTTCGGCCGTGGCTCCGGCCGGTACCTGCGCGAATTCACGCAGCCAGGAAAGTGGGATACGCACTGTTAGATCTCCATCCCGAAGTGCTCGCTGAAACGTACATCGCCCTCGATCATGTCGCGCATGTCGCCGACCTCGTTGCGGAACATGAGCGTCCGCTCGATGCCCATGCCGAAGGCAAAGCCTGAATAGACGTCCGGATCGATGCCGGCGGCCCGCAGGACGTTGGGGTTGACCATGCCGCAGCCGCCCCATTCGATCCAGCGCGGGCCGCCCTTGGCGCCGGGGTGGAAGATGTCCAGTTCGGCGGATGGCTCGGTGAACGGGAAGTAGTTGGGGCGCAGCCGGATCTGCGCTTCGTCGCCGAACATCTGGCGGGCGAAGTGCTCCAGGGTTCCGCGGAGGTCAGCCATGCTCAGCTTCTTGTCGATGGCCAGGCCCTCGAACTGGTGGAACACCGGGGTGTGGGTGGCATCGAGTTCATCGGTGCGGAACACCTTGCCCGGGCACAGCACGTACATGGGCACGTCACGCTCCAGCATGGAACGGACCTGCACCGGCGAGGTGTGGGTGCGCATCAGCAGGTGGGCCTCGGGCGGCTCCACGAAGAACGTGTCCTGCATTTCGCGGGCCGGGTGGTCCGGTTTGAAGTTCAGTGCGTCGAAGTTGAACCATTCGGATTCCACCTCGGGGCCTTCGGCGATTTCCCAGCCCATGCCCACGAAGATGTCCGCCACGCGGTCCTGCAGCGTGGACAACGGGTGCCGGGCTCCGGCCCGGCGGCGGCGCGGGGCTGCCGTGACATCCACGGTCTCCTCAACCAGGATGCGGGCATCGTTTTCCGCTTCGAGCTCGGCGGTACGGTCCGCGAGCGCCTTGTTAACACGTCCGCGCGAGGAACCCATCAGCTTGCCGGCGGCAGCCTTCTGGTCCTTGGGCAGGCTGCCGATCTCACGGTTGGCCAGGCTGAGCGGCGACTTCTCGCCGGTGTGGGCGAGGCGGACTGCCTTGAGTTCATCGAGCGTGGAGGCACCGGCAATGGCGGCGACGGCCAGCTCCACGGCGGCGTTGATGGCGGCTTCATCCAGAGGGTTCGGGACGGCGGCGCCCGGCAAAGTTTCAGTCATCTACTGTTCTTAGCTACGAGTCGGGTGATGCCAGCGGCCGGTGCAGCCGCGCCGGTTTCCCCGGCCGCGCGTCCGTCGCTGGCACTTCATTGCAGAAAAGTCATCCAGGGACGCCATCCAAAGACGCCATCCACGGACAAGGGCAGGCTCGCCGGCGAGTGGCCGGCAGGCACTGTTCCCAGTCTAATTGACAGCGCCGGGCTAATTGACAGCGGGCGCCGGGGGCGCCTGTATTGCTCCGGCGCCTGCGGCTAGCATGGCTTCATGATGCAAGGCCGCCGAACGAGAGGCCCCGAATGAGTGGCCCCCTGACGCAAAGACAGCGACTGAGGCAACTCGCCAACGTGCTGAATGCCTCCACGCCGCTGGGGCTGGTGCTGGCCAGGCTGGCCGGCACCAGGACTTTCCGGGGTCCCCGCGGCCTGATTGTCGCCACCGGTTACCGCTGGCGGCTGCCGTTGGCTGGCGCTTTTACCGTGGGCAACGTGGTCATCTTCCGCGCAGACGCGGACACCGCTTTGACCGGCCGTGTGCTCTTGAGCCACGAAGAGCGTCACAGCACGCAGTACGCATGGTGCCTGGGGCTGCCCTTCCTGCTGTTCTACTTCGCGGCCGCAGCCTGGTCGGCCGTGCGGTACGGCGATCCGGCGTCGGGAAATCCTTTCGAGCGGCATGCCGGCCTGGCGGCCGGCGGCTATGTGGACCGAAGGCTCCATGATCGGAAGCGTGGGTTTGGCCGGAGGCGGGTGTATGGCCGGAGGCGCGGGCATGCGTGACCCCGCGGGCCCGGCGGAAGCCCGCACCGTCACGGTCACGGGATCCGGAACAGCCGAGGCCGCACCGGACTTGCTGACGCTCTCCGTTGGCGTGGAGTGCCGGCGCGACAGCGCCGGTGATGCCTACGCGGCCGCCGGCGAGGCATCCGCAGCCGTAACGGGCGCACTGCGCGGCCGGGGCGTGGAGAACCGGGATATCAGGACGTCGGGGCTCAATATCCGCGCCGATGTCGTCTGGCAGGAGGGCCGGGGCCAACAGATCACCGGCTATGTGGCATCCAGCATGCTCAGCGTTCGGCTCCGTGATCCCGCCGCGGGAGCCGAGGTCATCGCCGCGGCCGTCGAGGCAGGCGGCAACGACGTGCGCCTGGACGGCGTGCAGCTCGGATTCGCCGATGCCGCAGCCGGGATGACGCTGGCCCGCGATGCCGCCTGGGCCGACGCGCTGGCGGCAGCATCCCAGCTGGCCGCGCTTGCGGGCGCCCGGCTGGGTGAGGTGGTGTCCGTCCGGCAGCACCCCGTGCCCTCCGCGCCCGTTCCGGTGGGCGGGATACAGCGGGCTTTCGCCGCCGACTCCATGACTGTCGAAGCCGGTGAGTCCGGCGTCAGCACCAGTGTCACGGTTGAGTGGGAGCTGCTAATGGATGCTGCCCGCGGCGAGCGCGGTGTCGGCGGGCTGGGTTAGGCCGGATGGCCGGCTAAGCGAGGTTCGGACGACGGCGGCAATGGCCTCCGCCATCGCGGCCACAGTCAGTGACGGGGCACCGCTCCCCTGCTCCACCTGGTCCGGCGCGAACGGAACGTGGACGAATCCGCCACGGACGCCCGGACGGGACGCAAGCTCGTGCATGAGCGCATAGAAAGTGTGGTTGCAGACGTACGTTCCTGCCGTCTGTGAGACCTCGGCGGGAATACCCGCCTTTTCAACGGCAACCAAGGCCGCCTTGATCGGCAACGAGGTGAAATACGCGGCCGGGGCGCCCTGGACCACTGGCCGGTCCACGGGCTGGTTTCCGTCATTGTCCGGAATGGGTGCGTCATCGCAATTGATGGCAACCCTTTCCAGCGACACGCGCCCGCGGCCTCCCGCCTGGCCGGTGCACACCACCAGTTCCGGCTCCAGGTCATCGAGGGCATTCCGCAGCACACTCCCGGCCGCGCCGAAAACACACGGCAGTTCCACGGCCGCCACGTCGAGCCCTTCCGCCAGGAGCAGATCCCGCGCGGACTGCGCAGCCGTCCACGAAGGATTCATCGGCTGTCCGCCGAAAGGTTCAAAGCCGGTGAGCAGAATCATGGACCCAGCGTAGCCGCCGGTCCGCAGGAAACGCCGACGGCGGACCTTGACTTAAGTTCGAACATACCTTCGAATAGTGGTCATGAGATGGGACGCGCAGGCACTCAAACCGGCACAGGAAGAGATGCCGGGGACGGCACCGCTGCTGCCCTTGGCCGGCTTGGTGCGCTCTGTGTCCACGCCCGAGTTCGCCGGCGTCACCTTTCATGAGGTCACCGCCAAATCGGTGCTCAACAAGGTGCCAGCCGGCTCCCGGATGCCGTTCGAATGGACCGTGAATCCGTACCGGGGCTGCAGCCATGCCTGCGTCTACTGCTTCGCCCGCAAGAGCCACACCTACCTTGACTTCGACGCCGGGCTCGATTTTGACAGCCAGGTGGTGGTGAAGATCAACGCGGCCGAGGTGCTGCGCAAGGAGCTGGCCAAGCCCTCCTGGAACCGGCAGCAGGTTGCACTGGGCACCAACACGGACCCCTACCAGCGGGCCGAGGGCCGGTACCGGCTGATGCCCGGCATCATTGGTGCGCTGGCCGATTCGGGGACCCCGCTGTCCATCCTGACCAAGGGCACTTTGCTGGCGCGTGACATTCCGCTCCTGAAGCATGCCGCCGCGCAGGTGCCGGTGGGCATCGGGATCTCGCTCGCCATGACGGACGAGCAGCTCTCCGAGGCCATCGAACCCGGCACGCCTGGACCGCGTGCCCGGCTCAAGCTCGTTTCCAGGCTCCGCGAGGCCGGGCTGCCATGCGGGGTGATGGCCATGCCCATCCTGCCCTGGCTCTCGGACAGCGACGAGGCACTTGACTCCCTGTTTTCCTCGCTTGCGGCCGCGGGTGCCACCGGCGTCACGGCCGGAGCCCTGTATCTGAAGCCGGGCACCCGGGAATGGTTCATGCAGTGGATCGCCGCCCGGCATCCGGAACTCGTGGGCCGCTACCGCAGGCTGTACGGCACAGGCTCGTATGCCTCCAAGGAGTACCGCATCTGGCTGGCCGGCAGGGTCCGTTTCTTCAAGGCCCGGCACGGCTTCTCCGCCTCGCACGGTTTCAGCCACCGGGACGTCGACGATCACCAGGCGGACGATCCCCGTGGCGAGGAAGCGGCCTATCCCGAGGGAAGCCTGCCGCAACACCCAGCAGGCCGGCACGGCCACGGCAACCCAACCCGGTCGTCCCAGCCCACGCTGTTCTAAGCCAGCAGCCCCGCGGCCGCGCAGCCACCACAAAGCGTCCGCACCATAAAGCGGAGGGCAGGACGAGGAAAGCGGCGGAGGGTGGTGTTAATTTCCCGGGACAGAGCCTGCACGGCTTGCTGCGGCGACGCTGGCGAGCAGCGCCCGGACAATCGGCAGGTCGGCCGGGATCCATGGCAGGCTGAGGGCTTCGTCGCCTTCGCGGATACTGACCCAGCGGAGTTCATCATGATCTTCGAGGGGCCGAGGTTCGCCGTCGGCCACTTCCGCGAGCCATACCCGCATCGCGGCCTTGGCGTTCAGGGGCCAGCCGGCCGGCCCGGGCGCCTCCAGTTCCACGCCAAGAACGACGCCGATGCCGAGTTCCTCGCGGAGCTCCCGGTGCAGTGCACTCTCGGGGGCTTCCCCCGGTTCCACTTTGCCGCCCGGGAATTCCCACATGCCGGCAAACTGCGGAGGCGCCGTGCGGCGCGCCACGAGAAGCCGGGAGGGAGCGGAGAGCGAGTCCAGCACGGCCCCGCCCACGACGTTGATCAGTTCAGTCACCGGTCCAGTCTAATGAGGGCCCGGGTGACAGGGCACACGTCGCATGGCGCGGATGGAGCCTCTCCCGGCGGGAATATCCGTCCTGCCGGGAATCTTGTTAAAATCAGACGTATCAGTGGCAACGAGGCCTACTCCGTAACTCCCTTCGAAAAGCAGGCACATGACTTCCACTGTCCAGGCTCCCCGCACGCCCAAGGCCGCCACGCGCGTCGGCCCCGCCATCCTGGCCCTGGCCATGGGCGGTTTCGGCATCGGGGTCACCGAGTTCGCCATGATGGGGCTGCTCAAGGAGGTCGAGGTCGGACTCCGGATCAGCACTCCCGAAGCCGGCCATCTCATCTCTGCCTATGCCCTCGGCGTCGTCGTGGGAGCGCCGGTACTTGCCGCCGTCGGGGCGAAGCTGCCGCGCAAGTTCCTCGCGTTGGGCCTCATGCTGTTCTTCAGCGTTGCCAACCTGTCCTCGTTCATCGCTCCCGATTACGCGAGCATGCTGGTCTCCCGGTTCGCCGCCGGCCTGCCGCACGGTGCGTTCTTTGGTGTTGCCGCCGTGATCGCCGCTTCCCTGGTGGCGCCGACGAAGCGGGGCTGGGCCATTTCCATGGTCATGGCGCGGCTCACTGTTGCCAACGTGGTCGGTGTTCCCTTCGCCACCTGGCTCGGCCAGACCTTTGGCTGGCGGCTCCTCTTCGTCCTCGTGGGGGTGCTGGGTCTGGTGACCCTGGCGCTTATCTGGAAATTCGTTCCCTTCCAAAAGGCGCACGCTGACGCCAGCATCCGCAGGGAGCTCGGCGCGCTGAAGCGGGCGCAGGTCTGGCTGGCGATCCTCATCGGCATCGTGGGCTTCGGCGGGTTCTTCGCCACGTACACCTACATCTCCCACACCATGACCTCCGTTGCCGGAATCCCTGCCGCCCTGCTGCCGTTCGTGGTGGCCTTGTACGGACTGGGCATGGTGGCGGGCAACATCGTCGGTGGCCGGATCGCGGACAAGTCCGTGATGGGGACGATCTACCGCGTCCTGCCGGGAATCGCCGTCGCACTGGTGGTGTACGCCGTGGCCGTGCACTGGCCGTGGTCAGCTTTCGTCATGGTGTTCGTGGTGGGCGGCGCCGGGTCCATGCTCGTCCCGGCCCTGCAGACCCGGCTGCTGGACGCGTCTCCCGACGCGCCGTCGCTGGCGTCCTCACTCAACCACGCAGCACTGAACGTGGCCAACGCCCTGGGCGCCTTCCTCGGCGGCGTCGCGATCTCCTGGGGCTGGGGTTACGTTGCGCCCGCCCTGGTAGGTGCGGTCCTGGCCGTTCTCGGCCTGATCGTGGCCCTGCTCAGCGGTCTGCTGGAACGCAAAAAGCCGCTGGCCCCGTAACAGGAGTCACGGAGCCAGCGGCCCAGAACAGTCACGAAGCCGGCGGCTCCGGAGGCTCAGCGCCAGCGGCCCAGCTTTCTATGGCAATCAGCTACGCGCCGGAGTCGCCCGCAAGGGCGGGCCCGCTGGCCACCTGTGCGCGGCGGATGTCGGGCTCCAGGTAGATGACCCGCGCGATGGGAACTGCCGAGCGGATCCGGGCTTCGGCGTCGTCAATGGCCTTGGCTATATCCAGCCCGGAGTCGCCGGCCTCCACGCTGATCTTGGCGGCCACCAGCAGCTCCTCCGGGCCCAGGTGCAGGGTCTTGAGGTGGATGATGGCTGTGCCGTCCGCTTCGATGGCGCGCCGGATACGGCCGACGTCCTCCTTGGTGGCCGACTCCCCAAGCAGCAGCGACTTGGTCTCCATCGCCAGGATCACGGCAATCGCCACGAGCAGCAGGCCAATCATGCCGGTTCCGATCCCGTCCCAGATGCCGTCGCCCGTCAGCAGGGTCAGCCCCACTCCGAACAGGGCGAACACCAGGCCCAGCAGCGCGCCGAAGTCCTCGAGCAGGATCACTGGAAGCTCGGGCTGCTTGGCGGTCCGCACAAAACTGATCCAGCCCTGGCTGCCGCGGATATGGTTGGCTTCGGTGATCGCCGTCCGGAACGAGAATCCCTCAGCGATAATGGCCCCCACCAGCACGGCCAGCGGCACCCACCAGAAGTCGCCTTCAATGGCGTGCGGGTGCTGGATCTTTTCCCATGCCTCATACAGCGCGAACAGGCCGCCGACGCTGAAGAGCACGATGGAAACGATGAACGCATAAATGTACCGTTCCCGTCCGTAGCCGAACGGGTGCTCCGGGCTGGCTGCCCGCTGGGCACGCTTCCCGCCCACCAGCAGCAGAATCTGGTTACCCGAGTCGGCGACAGAGTGGATGGCCTCAGCCAGCATCGATGAGGAGCTTGTCAGCAGGAACGCGACGAACTTCAGGACGGCGATGGTCAGGTTGGCGGCCAGCGCCGCGACAATCGCCTTGGTACCGCCATTTGCAGCCAAGGGAGGCTCACCTCTTCACGTGGAAATTTCAACGGATGGGACAGGGCGGGATGGAACCGCCATCTAGTAAATACCGTACCCGCCCGGCCCGGAACAGACACCGCACACAGCCTCCGGACGCCACGAAAAGCCAAAAGTAAGCCTGCTGACAAAGAAACGCGCGCTGTGTTAGCTTGAAGCCATATCGGGACTGATAAGAATCGATCCCGACGAATATGAAGGAGCAGACAATGGGTTTTCTTGCTTGGATTATTCTCGGCCTGATCGTAGGCGCAATTGTTAAAGCCGTCATGCCCGGACGGGTCGGCGGCGGCTGGGTCACCAGCCTGGTTCTGGGCGTCGTTGGCGCCATCGTTGGCGGCTGGATCGGCAGCCTTCTCTTCGGCAAGGGTGACCTGGCGTTCTTCGACCTTGGCACCTGGATCCTCGCCATCATCGGCGGTCTCGTAGTCGCCGGTATCTACGGCGCCATCACCGGCCGCAACCGGAGCACCCGGGCACCATAACAGGCCAGGCGCGCAGGCACTGGGCCTCGACAAGCCCAGGCCCATAACAGACAAAACAGACAGGAGCGGGGCCCCACCAGCACGGTGGGCCCCGCTCTTTCTTGTACGACGGCTTCTTGGGCGACGGCTTCCTGTATGACGCCCGGCCCAGCCTGCGAGTGGAGTTTTTGTCCAGATATCGCGACTAGATGTGCCTTCTGCGGCCGATATCTGGACAAAATCTCCAGCGTCCTAGGCGGGCTGCTGGGACCTCGCACTGGCGTAGAGGCAGACGGTGGCGGCGGTTCCAAGATTGAGGCTCTCCGCGGCGCCATATACGGGCACGGCCACGCGATGGTCGGCAAGCGCGAGCTCGTCGTCGGAGAGGCCCTGGGCTTCGTTGCCGAAAAGCCAGGCCGTGGGGTTCTCCAGTGCGTAGTCCGAGCCAGCGGCCGAGGCGCCAAGCCTGCGTGCGGCGTTCTCGTCCTGCAGCCGGTCAAGGTTCAGCTGCCCATAGCCGTCCGCGGCGAGCACGCCTATCCCCCGGTCCTTGCACAGCGCCACCAGCTCACTGACGTTGGCGCCGAGGACCACGGGCAGGTGAAACAGGGATCCGGCAGTCGACCGGACCGCCTTGGGGTTGTAGATGTCCACACTGGAACCGGTCAGGACCACGGCGTCGGCTCCGGCTGCGTCCGCAGCCCGAAGCACAGTACCGGCGTTACCCGGGTCGCGGACCTGGCAGAGCACGGCAATGAGCCGGGGTCCGGCGTCGAGCACGTCCGCCAGGGCGACGTCCACGAAATCACACACCGCAACGATCCCCTGCGGCGTGACGGTGTCCGCCATGGCGGCCAGGACATCGTCCGTGGCGAGCCGGGCGCTGGTACCCGCGGCCAGTTCCTCGAACTCGGGGTACCGGTCCAGGCAGGCCTCACTGGCATACACCTCGCGGACTATGCCCGGCTGGCCCGCCGCGACCCGCTTGCCGTGGAGCACCAGGGCTTCGCGAACCGCCTGGGGGCCTTCGGCCAGGAACTGCCGGCGCTTTAAACGGGCCGGGCGCCCTGCAAGCTTTGCCACGTCCCTGACCCGATCTGCTCGGGGATTGGAGAGTGGAAAGTCTTGCGGGCGCCCGGTTTCGTTCATATAAGAAACCTTAGTGGCTGTGGCCACCGGTCCTTGAACTGGGAGCTGTCTGCTTACTCAGCAGCTGCAGCGGCCGGCTTCTTCGCAGCGCGTGCGCGGGTAGCCTTGGCCTTCGGTGCAGCCTCAGCCTTGGCGGCCGGAGCGGAGGTGTCTGCAGGCAGGGAGTCCTTGGCAACCTGGACCAGCGCAGCGAAAGCGTTGGCGTCGGAAACGGCGAGCTCGGCCAGCATGCGGCGGTCAACCTCAACCTCAGCAGCCTTCAGGCCCTGGATCAGGCGGTTGTAGGTCAGGCCGTTGGCGCGGGATGCAGCGTTGATGCGCTGGATCCACAGGCGGCGGAAGTCGCCCTTCTTCTTCTTGCGGTCGCCGTAGCTGTACACAAACGAGTGCAGCAGCTGTTCTTTCGCCTTGCGGTACAGGCGTGAGCGCTGCCCACGGTAACCTTTGGCGCGTTCGAGGACAACCCGGCGCTTCTTGTGGGCATTTACCGCCCGCTTCACACGTGCCACGTGCGTACTCCTTCAAAATTCTTGTCCCAAGCATCTTTCGCCGGTGATCCGGCTGGCCTGAGAAGGCTTATTGGTGGGTGGTTGCTGCCTGATGGCGGCAACCTAAGAGCTTGGAACTAGATGCCGAGCATCTTCCGGATGACCTTGGCGTCGCCCTTGAAGACGATCTTGTCGCCGGCGAGGCGGCGGGTCAGGCGGCTGGACTTGTGCTCCAGGTAGTGGCGGCGGTTGGCCTGCTGGCGGCGCAGCTTGCCGGTACCGGTCAGCTTGAAGCGCTTCTTAGCACCACTGTGGGTTTTCATCTTCGGCATGGGAACCGATCTCCTAACGTATCCGCAGACCATGTCTGCAGTCTTTCGCGCAGCCGCCCCGGGGGACGGCGTGCTGGTTGCTGGCTGCCTGAAGGCGATGCCTTCCGCAGTTTCGAACTAGTTGGTCTTCTTGCCTGCCGGCTTCGGCGTGGGCCGGGGCGCAGCAGGACGTGCCACCGGCTTCGGCGCAGCGGGCCTGGCCACCGGCTTCGGCGGGGCAGGTACAGCTGCAGGCCTCGGCGCTGCCGGGGCAGGCGTCTCGGCCTGCGGAGCCTTCGGCGCAGGTGCCGGGGCGGCAGCCTTCGGGGCCACAGGTTCCGCCGCAACGGCAGGGGCAGCAGCCTTCGGGGCCGAAGCCTTCGGTGCAGCGGCCTTCGGGGCAGCAGCCTTGGGCCCGGCGGGAGCCTCGGCAGGTGCCGCAGCCTGAGCTTCGGCGGCGGGAGCAACAGCTGCGGGGGCTTCGGCCGCCGGAGCTGCCTCCGTCTCAGCAGCCTGGGCCTCTGCAGCCGGAGCCTGAGCGGCCTCGGCCTCAACAGCCGGGGCTTCCTGCGTTGCCGTTGCCTCGTCGGCAGCCGTGTCCGCAGAAACCTTGAAGCCCTCCGGGAGGAGGTCGGCCAACGACTGCGTCAGCGGTGCCTGATCGTCACCTGACGTGTCGACGCGGCCGGCAGCCTTGGCTTCGTTCTGCGCCCTGGCTTCGGCACGCTGCGTCGCACGGCGGGCTTCGGCCTTCGCCTCGGCCTTGTTCTTCAGCGGGCCGATCACCATGACCATGTTGCGGCCGTCGATGCGCGGGCTTGACTCCACGACACCAACTTCAGACACGTCCTCAGCGAAACGCTGCAGGAGGCGCAGGCCCATTTCGGGACGCTGCTGCTCACGGCCGCGGAACTGGATCATGGCCTTGACCTTGTCCCCGGCTCCGAGGAACCGCAGGGCATGGCCGCGCTTGGTCTCGTAGTCGTGGGTGTCGATCTTCAGGCGGAACCGGATTTCCTTCAGAACCGTGTTGGTCTGGTTCTTCCGGGCCTCACGGGCCTTGACTGCGGCTTCGTACTTGTACTTGCCGAAGTCCATCAGCTTGCACACCGGAGGCTTGGCCTGCGGTGCAACTTCAACGAGATCCAGGTCGGACTCGGCAGCCAGACGCAGGGCATCCTCGATACGGACGATCCCTACCTGTTCGCCGGCAGGGCCGACCAGCCGCACCTCAGGGACGCGGATACGCTCATTGATTCTTGGCTCGCTAATGTTAAAGCTCCTGTGTTTGTAATGGGTGTTCCACCGGCAAAATAGAGAAGGCCCCCAATTGCCGGAGCAATCGAAGGCCTCGAAGATCGGATGTGCACCTCCCCGCAGGGACCGCACGCACTCCACCGCACTTCTGCCCGGTGAACCGCCCGACCGTTACCCGGCAACCTTGCTGCCCTGAACCTTCCAGGGAAAACGGCTGACGCGGGTGGGAGAGAACTCCGCTTGCAAACTGAGTATCAATTCTACAGATAGAAACCCGCTTACCGCACATTCGCGGCAGTGGGTCTCATCCACGGCAAAATAACGACATCCAGTCGGTCTGTGACAAGCTTACCAGTATGAGCACTCCAGACAGCAATTCACACGTCTACCAGGCGCCCGGCGCCGGGGAGGACGTCACGCAGCAAATCCGCGACATCTCCGAAGTTCCCGCGATTGAGGTCATCACCACGGCCGCCGTGCACCTCATGAGTGCCTCCGCCGTGAAGCTCGGCCTGGCCGCTGAGGAGAACGCCGCTGAGCTCAAGGACCTGGACGAGGCCCGCAAGCTCATCACCGCCCTCGCCGGCCTGGTGACGGCCGCTGCCCCGGAGATCGGTTCGCAGCATGCCGGTCCGTTGCGCGATGGCCTGCGGTCCCTGCAGCTCGCCTTCCGCGAAGAATCCATCATCCCGGATCCCCCGGGCAAGGGTCCCGGTGAGAAGTTCACCGGTGCGGTGAACTAAAGATTGACGTACGACGGCGGTGGGGCGGGGCGGGGGGGGCCGCCCCCCCCCCGCGGGAGTA
>NZ_JBHTXX010000043.1:0-40638 GCF_042791415.1 Arthrobacter sp. NPDC056691 | reverse complement strand
AACGAACACTTAAGCCCCGGGGCTTAAGTGTTCGTTCGCGCTAAACAGACGCGTCTAGGCCGCCAGCCAGATGTCCGGACCGAAGACCTCGTAGTGGATCCGTGTGGCCGGGATGCCGGCGTTGATGGCCTCGTTGCGGATGTTCTTCATGAACGGCAGCGGACCGCACAGGTACAACGACGCGTTGGCGGGGAGGTCCACCTCGCGCAGGGACATGAAACCGGACTTGGACCCGGCTTCGGGCTGCTCGAGCCAAAGCTGGAGGTCGGCGCCGTTGAGGCGTTCGACGTCGTCCGTCATCTGTGAGCGCAGGGCCCAGCTGTCCAGGGTGCTTTCGGCGTGCAGCACCAGCACCTGGCGGTCGGAGCCGGCTTCGGCGAGGGAGCGCAGGATCGAGGCGGTGGGGGTGCAGCCGATGCCGGCGGAGGCAAGGACCACGGGACCGTCGCCGTCCTTCAGCGTGATTTCGCCGTAGGGGTTGGAGATCTCGATGGTGTCCCCGACCTCCACACTGTTGTGCAGCACGGGGGAGACCTCGCCGCCGTCGTCGAGCTTGGTGGTGAAGCTGCGGCTGGTGCCGGCGTCGCCGGAAAGCGAATACTGGCGGACCTGGCGGATGCCGTCCGGCAGGGTGACTTTTACGCTGACATACTGGCCGGGGAGTGCTTCGGTGACCGGGGTGTCATCTGCGGGCGCCAGGGTGAACGTCATCGATCCGGTGCCGGCGGGGGTCTTTGCGGCGACCTTCCAGGGGGTCCACATCTTGCCGTTGGCCTGGGCCGCGTAGAGGTCCTTTTCCAGCTTGATCAGGGCGTCCGCCATGAGCCAGTAGACCTCGGTCCACGCTTCGGCGATTTCCGGGGTGATGACCTCGGCCAGGTCCTCAGCGATTGCAGCGAAGAGGTGTTCGTAGACCACCTGGTACTGGGGTTCGGTGATGCCGAGGGAGGCATGGCGGTGGGCGATCCGGGACAGCACAGTCTCTGGCAGCGTGTCCGGGTTGTTCACGAGGTGGGTGGCAAAAGCGGCGATGCTGCCGGCAAGGGCCTGCTGCTGGGCCCCGTTTCGCTGGTTGGAGCGGCTGAACAGCCCGTCCAAAAGTTCAGGGTGCGCGGCGAAGAGCCGGGCGTAGAACTTGGGGGTGATCTCGCCGATTCGTGACCCGACCAGGGGAAGGGTGGCTTCGATGACAGGACGGGCTTTGTCCGAGAGCATTGACACTCCTGAGCTAGTGGTCCGGAGTCTTTGGCCGGACCGGAACTGCAGATACTAGCATTTGAAATACGAGTTTCTGCTGATTCATTTCTACACCCTGTAGAAGGGATTTTCCAAATGCGGGAGGGCGGCCGGCGGGTGCGGAGGGCGGTGCCCGGAGACCGGGCGCGGCGACGGGGTCGGTTCAGACGCTTCAGGCGCCGGGGCGGAGTCCGATGGCCTGGAACACTGGCGTCATCTGGCGTGAGGTGGGCAGTTCGGCCACCACCACGTCGTCGAGTTCGCGGTAAAACGCCTCGCGGGCCCGGGCCATGGCGCCCCGGAGCCGGCATTCGCTGATGAGCGGGCAGTTGCCGCCGGGAGCGATGCAGTCCGCAGGGTCTTCGCGGGTGTCCAGCTGCCGGAGCACCTGGCCCACGGTGACGCGGCGCCCGGCCGGGCTGAGCCGCGACCCCCCGTTGCGGCCACGCTCGACGTCGATCAGCCCGAGCATGCGCAGCTTCGCGACGGCTTTGCTGACGTGGTTGTAGGGGGTTCCCACGGCGTCCGCGACGTTCTGGGTGGTGAGAAGATCGCCCTCGGGTGAGGCAGCGAGCACCATGAGGGCGCGCAGGCTGACGTCCGCGAAGGCGTTGATTTTCATGCTACTAGCCTAACGGCCAGGGCAAATCATCGGTTTGTCCGGCCTAGCCAGCCCAGATGACAGGCTCGTTGGAGTCGGCCGCGATGTCTCCGAAATCCCACTCGCTGCCCTCTTTGCCGGGGGAGCTGATGGGCGAGTAAGGGAGGACGGCTGCGAAAACCGCGCCGTCCCGGTGTTCGGTGGCCACGTGGATGGCGTCCGAGTCCTCCTCGACCAGGGTGATGTCGCAGACGATGGCGGCGGCACGGAACTCGTCCCGGTGCTGGCGCAAAAGTTCCGTGATGTCGCGGATCATCCCGTCGGCGTCGAATTCGCTGTCCCCGTTGGCATCCGGATCTGCCGGCGAAACGGCCACGAGGCGGACGTCGCCGTCGTTCTCCACCACGAGGGCGAACGGCAGGAATCCGCCGCTGCGCTCAAGCTGCTCCTGGGCTGCCGCCAGTCCGGTGCCCAGAAGGTTTTCCAGGTCCGTGGCCGTGGCCTCCGGGACGGATGCGCGCCACGATGGCTGGGCCGGGGTCGGGTCGGGTGATGCCACCGGGCTGTCCTAGTTGCGGACCAGGGCCAGCACGCGGTCGCGCACACGCTCCATGGTGGCCCGGTCCGTGGCTTCGGCGTTCAGCCGCAGGTATGGTTCGGTGTTGGAGGGGCGCAGGTTGAACCAGAAGCTGCCGTCGGCGGCGGTGAAGGTGCTGCCGTCCAGGTGGTCCACCGCCACGTCCTCGTCCTCGAAATCGGCGCGGACGCGCTCCACGGCCCCGGCCTTGTCTTCGATTTCGGAGTTGATTTCGCCGGAGGAAACATACGGTTCGTACTCCCGGCCGAGCTCCGAAAGCGGCCCGTCCTGTTCGCCGAGGGCGGCCAGCACGTGCATGGCGGCAAGCATGCCGGTGTCCGCGTTCCAGAAGTCACGGAAGTAGAAGTGGGCGGAGTGCTCGCCGCCAAAGATCGCGCCTTCTTCTGCCATGACGGCCTTGATGAAGGAATGGCCTACCCGGGTGCGCACCGCCCGGCCGCCGTCCTCGGCGACGAGTTCCGGCACCGCGCGGGAGGTCAGGAGGTTGTGGATGATGGTGGGCGTTGCCTCGCCCTGCGCCTTCGCGCGGGCAATTTCGCGGCGGGCCACCATACCAGTGATGGCCGACGGCGAGACAGCCTCGCCCTTTTCGTCGATGACGAAGCAGCGGTCGGCGTCGCCGTCGAACGCCAGCCCGATGTCCGCGCCGTGCTCGACGACGGCGGCCTGCAGGTCGCGCAGGTTTTCCGGCTCCAGGGGGTTGGCAGGGTGATTCGGGAAGGAGCCGTCCAGTTCGAAGTAGAGCGGAACGATGTCGAAGGGCAGCTTGGGCAGCAGCGTGTCGCCCAGGACGGCAGGCGTGGTCAGTCCGGCCATGCCGTTACCGGCGTCCACCACGACCTTGAGGGGGCGCGACGCGGAGAGGTCAACGAGCGTGCGCAGGTATTCGGCGTAGTCTTTCAGCACGTCCCGGACGCCGATCTGGCCCCGCGTTTCGGCAGCAGGGATGGACCCCGTGTCCAGGTACTGCTCGGCGAGCGCCTGGATCTCCTTGAGGCCCGTCTCGGAGGAGATGGGGACGGCGCCGGCCTTGGCCATCTTGATGCCGTTGTATGCGGCGGGGTTGTGGCTCGCGGTGAACGTGGCGCCTGCGGCGTTCAGTGCTCCGCACGCGTAGTACAGCTCGTCCGTGGAGATCAGGTCCAGCAGCTGGACGTTGGCTCCGCGGGTGGCGGCGCCGCTGGCGAACGCCTTGCTGAATTCGGGGGAGGAGGGTCGCATGTCACCGCCGACCAGGACCGTCTGTCCCTCCAGGCCAAGCACGTCAACGAATGCTGCGCCTACGGCCTCGACGATTTCAGCGGTGATGGATTCGCCCACGATGCCGCGGACGTCATACGCCTTGAACGAGGCCGAAAGGTCAAAAGTACGGGTCTGGTCGCTAGTCACGGCACTTATCTTACGGGCACGCGCGCGGCGGCCTGTGGAGGGGAGGTCACAGATGTGTGTGCCGGCCGGTTGTCCACATAGCCGGCGCCCGGGTTTGGTGTGTCAGAGGCGGCTGGGATACTGAATCAATGGCAAATAACCAGCACGCTCCTGTCCTTGCTTCTGCACCCGGCCCCTCCGGTTCCGGTGCCGGGTGGGAACAGGAAACGGTCACTGGGACACGGGGCCAGGCCCTGTCGGTGCTGCGGGAGCTGGTGGGCCGGCCGGATGCCGACTTCCACGACGGCCAGTTCGAGGCCATCGAGGCACTGGTCGACGGCGGCCGCCGGACGCTCGTGGTGCAGCGGACAGGCTGGGGAAAATCAGCCGTTTACTTCGTGGCGTCTTTGCTGCTCCGGCGGCGCGGGGCGGGACCCACGCTGATCGTTTCGCCACTGCTCGCACTGATGCGGGACCAGGTGGCGGCTGCCGCCCGGGCGGGTGTTAGGGCCGTGGCCATCAACTCCGCCAACCAGCTGGAGTGGGACACGGTACGGGAGCAGCTTGCCGCGGACCAGGTGGATGTCCTGCTCGTTTCCCCCGAGCGTCTCACCAACCCCTCGTTCCGCGAGAACCAGCTGCCCGAGCTCATCCGGCGGACGGGCCTGCTGGTTATCGACGAGGCCCACTGCATCTCTGACTGGGGCCACGATTTCCGGCCCGACTACCGGCGCATAGCCGACCTCATCGCGGAACTGCCGGATACCGTGCCGGTGCTGGCCACCACGGCCACGGCCAACTCCCGGGTGGTCCACGACATCGAGGAACAGCTCGGCGACGGCGTGCTGACCATCCGCGGTGCGCTGGGCCGGGAGTCGCTGCGGCTCGGGGTCCTGGCGCTGCCCGACTCGCGCCAGCGTCTCGGCTGGCTCCTCACCCACCTGGCGGATCTGCAGGGCAGCGGGATCATCTACACCCTGACCGTTTCCGCCGCCGAGGACACCGCCAGGCTGCTCGCAGAAGCCGGTCACGAGGTACTGGCGTACACGGGCCGCACCGACCCCGCGGACCGGGAACGGGCTGAGCAGCTCCTCAAGGACAACCAGGTCAAGGCGCTCGTGGCCACTTCAGCGCTGGGGATGGGCTTCGACAAGCCGGATCTCGGTTTTGTGGTGCATCTGGGCGCACCGTCGTCGCCGGTTGCCTACTACCAGCAGGTGGGCAGGGCGGGCCGAGGCGCCGCCAACGCAGACGTCCTGCTCCTGCCCGGATCAGAGGACCGCGAAATCTGGCAGTACTTTGCCACGGCCTCCATGCCCTCAGAGGAGAAGGCCGCTGCCGTGCTGACCGCGCTGGCGGAGGCGGGTGCGGCCGTCTCCACTGTGGCTTTGGAAGCCCGCGTGGACCTCCGCCGGACGCCCCTGGAACTCCTGCTGAAGGTGCTCGCCGTGGACGGAGCGGTCGAACGCGTGGGCGGCGGCTGGCGCTCCACCGGCATGCCGTGGACGTACGACGCCGAACGGTACCACCGCATCGCGGAGGCCCGGGTGGACGAGCAGGACTCCATGGTCATCTACCAGGACACCGCCGGGTGCCGGATGGAGTACATCACCTCCGTCCTGGACGACGAGACCGCCGCTGCCTGCGGCCGGTGCGACAACTGCGCCGGCCGGTGGTTCCCCGCGGAGATCGCCGCCACAGCCACGGAGGCTGCCGGGCAGACGCTCAGCCGCGCCGGCATCGTTCTGGAGTCCCGGCTTCAATGGCCCAGCGGAATGGACCGCCTGGGGGTGCCGGTGAAGGGCAAGATCAAACCCGACGAAAACACGGCGGACGGCCGGGTCCTCGCCAGGCTGACGGACCTGGGCTGGGGCGGCGCCCTGCGCGAACTTTTCGCGGCCGGCGCTCCGGACCGCGCCGTCGATCCCGGCATGCTGCAGGCCTGCGTCCAGGTGCTGCGCGAATGGGGCGCCGGCGATTCCCGGATTCCCGGCTGGAGCGGCGCAGGCCGGCCGGCCGCCATTGTCAGCCTGCCTTCGCGCAGCAGGCCCCAACTCGTGGAGTCCCTGGCCCAGGGCATCTCCCAGATCGGCCGCATCCCGTACATCGGCCAGCTGCAGCTCGAACACGGCGGGCCCACCGGCGGACGCGGCGGCAACAGCGCCTACCGGCTGGCAGGTGTGTGGGACCGTCTCGTGGTGGGGGAGTCACTGGCGGCTGAGCTCGCTGGCCTGGGCGGCGGCAGCGTGATGCTCATCGACGACCTCGTGGACAGCCGGTGGACGGTCACCGTCGCGGGACGTGCCCTCAGGCGGGCCGGTGCGGGCGCGGTGCTTCCGCTGGCGCTGGCCCAGGCCGGCTGACCTCGGCGCCCGCGTGCCGGTGCAGCAGAAGGCTGTCGAGGGTGCTGAGCAGCATCAGCACGGCAATCGAGAGGAACGCGCCGCGGTAGGCGGCCACGCCGCTGCCGTCGGGTCCGGCTGACAGGATGCCGTCAACCCCGGACGAGAGCAGCGAATCCGACTCGAAGAGGCGCAGCAGCAGGGCGCCCACCGCGATTCCGGCCCCGGTGGCCAGCTGAACGATCGCGGCCGAAACGGCGTTGGCAGACGTCAGCTGCCCGGGCTGGATATCGGCGTACTGGACAGATGCGTAGGCGGAGAAGCCGATGGACCGGAACACCCCGCTGCACACGAGCAGCGCGAACACCAGCGGTTCCGGCGTGGCCGGGGTCAGCATCGCGCAGAGGGCGAAGGTGGCAGCCGAGGCCAGGGACGCGAAGACCAACACCGGTTTGAAACCGAAACGCCTGATGAGCGGCGTCGTCGCCGGTTTGATCCCGATGTTCCCGATAAACACGGCGGCCACCATGATGCCCGCATGCAGGGGGCTCCAGCCGAAGCCGTTCTGGAACATCAGCGGCAACAGGAACGGCACGGCGCTGATGGTCAGCCGGTAGATGAAGCCGCCCGAGTTGGTGGCCCGGAAGGTGCGGGTGCCAAACACTGTCAGGTCGAACAACGGATGGGCCGCGCGGCGCATCCAAAGGACCGCCGCTGCCAGTGCGAGAACCCCGGCCAGAATGCTCGGCCAGGTCCAAAAGCCGCCGGGGTGGCCGCTGGCCAGTTCCAGGCCCGCTACCAGCGCTCCCACGCCGGCCGTTGTGAGGGCTAGCCCCAGCCAGTCCAGCCGGCGGCTCCGGTTGCCGGGGACCGCGGGGATCAGGCGCAGGGCGGCCAGGAAGGCAGCGGCGCCGAGTGGCAGGTTGATCAGGAAGATCCAGTGCCAGGACAGGTAGGTGGTCAGCGCGCCGCCCACGAGTGGCGCCAGGACCGGAGCCAGCAACCCGGGCCAGACGAGATAGGCCGTGGCGCGCAGCAGATCCGACTTCGGCGTCCCGCGAAGCACCAGCAGCGTACCCACCGGCACCATCATCGCCCCGCCCAGGCCCTGCAGGACGCGGCTGACGGTCAGCACGGTGAGGTCCTGGCTGGCGGCGCACAGCAGCGACGCGACCGTGAAGACAGCGATGGCCAGGCAGAATATCCGCCGGGCCCCGAGGCGCTCGGCCAGCCAGCCGCTCAGCGGGATGCCCATGGCCACCGTCATCAGGTAGGCGGTCATGGTGATGTTCACGCTGGCCGACGGCACGCCGAAGTCCCCGGCGATGCTCGGGATGGCGGTCGTCAGGACGGTTCCGTCCAGGAATTCCATGAAGAACGTGGCCGCCACAAGCAGGGCCAGCCTGGGGCTCCAGGCCTCGTTGGCAGAAAGCTTGTTCATGGAGTCATCCTGCCACCGGAAAGCGCTTTATCGCCTTGAGCGTCCGGCACGCGGACGGCCGTCAAGCCCCGCAAAGGCGAAGGGAAGGATGCCCGGGAACGCAAAAGGCCCCGGTCCGAGGACCGGGGCCAAACGCGGAGACGGGGGGATTTGAACCCCCGGTGGAGTTGTGCCCCACACTTCATTAGCAGTGAAGCCCATTCGGCCGCTCTGGCACGTCTCCAATTGCTATTCCTAGCCCACCAAGGATACGCAGAACCGGCCATCCAGTGCAAAACGGCCGCGGTGGCCCGCCCAAATCGCACCAGCCCCCGCAAATCACAGGAGTTTTTGTCCAGATAATGGGAGCCCAAGTGGCTCTAACTCGCGATATCTGGACAAAAACTCCAGGAGGGTTGGCGCCGTCGTCCCGAGGGAGCCCGCGGTCAGGCCGTGCCTTCTGCCAGCGCCTTCCACAGGAAGTGCTGGCTGCGGCCCTGGAGCGCGGCTGCCTGCCGGTTGTCCGAGGCGCCGGCATGCCCGCCCTCGAGCGCTTCGTGGAACCAGACGTTGGGGATGCCCATGGCCAGCATGCGCGCGGCCATCTTCCGGGCCTGCACGGGGCCCACCCTGTCGTCGGACGTCGCGGTCCAGATGAAGGTTTCCGGATACTCCACGCCGTCCCTCAGTTGGTGGTATGGCGAGAAGGTTTTGATGAATTCCCAGTGCTCGGGCAGATCTGGGTCCCCGTACTCCGCAATCCACGAGTGGCCGGCCGACAGCTTGGTGTACCGGCGCATGTCCAGCAGCGGCACTCCGCAGGACACGGCACCAAACAGCTCGGGGTACCGCGTGAGCATGTTGCCCACGAGCAGGCCACCGTTGGAGCCGCCGACGCAGCCGAGCCGCTCCCGGCTGGTGACGCCCCGCGAGATCAGGTCCATTGCCACCGCCGCGAAGTCCTCGTAGGCGCGGTGCCGGTTCTCCTGCAGCGCCGCCCGGTGCCAGGCGGGGCCGTATTCCCCGCCGCCGCGGATGTTGGCCACGACGTACACGCCGCCCCGGCTGTGCCCCTCCGGAACGCCGTCGCCTGGAACTGCGGCGGTGCGCCGCTCCAGCCACGCCCGCCCGATGGTGCCGCTGTACGCCGGCGTGCGCGAGACCTCAAAGCCCCCGTAGCCGGAGAGCTGCGTAGGGTTCTGCCCGTCGAGGACCAGGCCCCGCGCGGCCACCTGGAAGTACGGCACCTTCGTGCCGTCCGCGGAAACGGCGAAATGCTGCTGCACCTCGTAGTCCGCTTCATTGAAGAACGACGGCGACGCCTTGACTTCCGCATGGCTGCTCACCACGCCTGCCACGGCAGTTCCGCCGGAAGCCGCACCGTCGGCGGTGCCCCGGGCCAGATTGCCCCGGGTGAGGGTGCCGCGGGTCAGGGTGCTGGGCGTCGTGAACCCGGTGGCCACGAGCCAGAAGTCGTCCCCGGCCCCGCCTTCCGCCTCGTCCTCGTCCTCGTCATCGACGGCGAAGGCGTTGACATCGTGCAGCGGCGGGCAGGCATCCAGCGGGGACGAAGACCAGGAGTCGGCAGCATCCAGCACCCGGATTTCCGAGGACACGTCCTTCAGCAGGTTCAGCAGCAGGAAGTTTCGCGTCCAGCTCCAGGACTGAAGCGAGGTGTGCGCGTCCGGGGCGAAGAGAACCGTGATGGCCCGCCCGCCGGCCAGGTACGCCTGAAAATCAGCGGCGAGCAGGGAGCCGGCCGCGTACGTGGTGCCGTTCACCGTCCAGTCGCGCTGGGGCCGGAACAGCAGCCATTCCCGGTGCACGCCGGTGTTCACGTCGGTGGGCACGTCCACCGGCACCCAGTCACCGTCCTGCAGTACGGACGTGCGGCGGTTGAAGAAGTCGATCCAGTCCACCGCGAACGTCCGCTCAAAGCCGGGCGTGGAGTCGTGGGCCACGATCGCCATCATGTGGTCCTCGGCAATTTCGAAGATGCGCGGCGCGTCGGCCAGGACCTGGCCCCGGCGGAGCCGCACGGCGGTGCGGGCGTACGAGGACGCCGTGCGGGGCAGGTCGCCGGCGGTGCTGGCGACCAGCAGCGTGTCCGCATCGAGCCACGAGACGTTACCCTTCGCCGTCGGGAGGTCAAAGCCGCCCGCGGCGGGATCAACGAAGGTACGGGTTTCGACGTCGAACTCGCGGTAGCGGTTGGCGTCGCCGCCGTCGGGGGAGAGCGCCAAGAGCGCCCGCCGGTACGGCTGCCCGGGTTCCGGCCGCAGCAGATTTGCCCCGTGGAAGACCCATTCCACGCCGTCGGCGGCCGCCAGGGCATCCACATCGAGCAGCACGTCCCACTCCGGGGTGTCGCTGCAGTAGCTCTCCCAGCTGGTCCGGCGCCACAGGCCCTTGGGGTTCTGCCGGTCCTTCCAGAAGTTGTAGTACCACTCGCCATGCTTGCTCACCATGGCGATCTTGTCCGTGGAGTCCAGCACCTCGAGGATGTCGCCCTCGAGCCGGGCATAGTCGGCGTCCTCCAGCAGGTCCTCCGTTCGGGCATTCTGCTCGCGTACCCAGGCCAGCTGTTCCTCGCCGTAGATGTCCTCCAGCCAGATGTTCTCGTCGGTGGGCGCGGGCGCGGTCTCGGGAGGAACGGCGCCGGACGCGGGGGCAGAATCAGCTGCGGTGGTGGTCATGCGCCCATCCAAACAACATCCCCGCTCAGCTAGCAAGTCACATGCCGATACTCTGGAAGGCGTGGTTATTTCGCAGAGCATCCGGACAGCGCTGATTGGCGCCGGTCCGAGGGGTACCAGCGTGCTGGAGCGGCTGCTCGCCAACTGGTCCGCCGGCCGCCCTGCCGGAGCCCGCCTGCACATCGACGTTATCGATCCCTTTCCGGCCGGTCCGGGGCATGTCTGGCAGCCCGGACAGTCGCGCCTGTACCTGATGAACACGCAGTCGTTCTACCCCACGCTGGTTCCCGAGGACACGGGACTGGCCGCACCGGTGGCGGGCACCACCTTCGACCGCTGGCGGACAGCCCAGCAGCACAGCCCCCTGCCGGAGCTCTCCGACGACGAGCGGGCCGAGCTCGCCGTGCTGGGATCCGGTGACTTCCCCAGCCGCGCCATCTACGGCCGCTACCTGCGGTCCACCTTCCAGGAGCTGCTCGCGGCGCTGCCCGACGGCGTCACCGTAGAAATGCACCAGGCGACGGCCACCGCTGCGCGCCGCCGGCCGGACGGGACGTTCGACGTCCAACTGGACGGAGGAGAACCACTCACCGTCGACTCTGTCGTCCTCGCGCTGGGCCACCTCGCATCCCGCCTCAGCCCCGAACAGCGCGAACTCCAGGCAGCTGCAGCCCAACTGGGCCTGCGCTATCTCCCGCCCGCTGTCCCGGCAGACGTCGACTGGGGGGTGGTTCCGGCCCAGGAACCGGTCCTGGTCCGCGGGATGGGCCTGAACTTTTTTGACGTGATGGGCCAGCTCACGGAGGGCAGGGGCGGGAAGTTCGTGGAGGCAGGGGACCGGCTCGAGTACCTGCCCTCGGGCCAGGAGCCTCTGATCTTCGCCGCGTCCCGGCGCGGAACCCCCTACCGGTCCAAGGCCAACCTCGCGGGGTACTACCCGGCGTCGGTCACGCTCCGCTACTTCACCGGGAAGGCGCTGCAGAGGTTCGCTGCGGCCGGGATCGTTCCGGCATTCGACCACGACCTCTGGCCGCTCCTGCACCGGGACGCGCTCTGGGCCTATTACACAACCCTCGTGCGCTCGCAGCCGGACGCCGTGCAGGACCATGCCGCGTTCCTCAAAGAGCTGGACGAGGCCCTGCACCCGCATGCCCACGGCACCGGCCGGTGGGAAGAGGACTTCAACGCCGTCGTCGGCCGCCATGTCCGTCCGGGCGGCCGGCTGGACCTGCGCGGCCTTGCGGCCCCGCTGTCCGGGCGGAGCTTTACCTCGCGCGGCGAGCTGGATGCCGCCGTCGTCGATTACCTCGACGACGACGCCCGGCGCTCGGCGCTCGGCGAGGACGACCCCGTCAAGATGGCCATCGGTGCCCTGCACCACGGCCGTGCCGTACTGAAATCGGTGGTGGCCGACGGCGGCATCACCGATGAGTCGTGGGTCGCCGGCCTGCGGGGCTGGTTTGAGTCGCTGGTGGAGGGCCTCGCCAGCGGTCCTCCGGCGCTGCGCGCCGAACAGCTCGCGGCACTGGCACGCGCAGGAATTGTCAGCTTCGTGGGCCCGGATCCCAAGTTCGGCGTGGCCCGCGGCAAGCGTGCCTTCACCGCCGCCTCGCCGTGGGTACGCGGCGGTGCCGCGGAAGCACACACGCTGGTGGAGGCCCTGGCGCCGGCCAACCGGGTGGCCTTCAACGAGTCCCCGCTGCTGGAACAGCTCCTCGCCGACGGGCTCGTGCGGCCGCGGACCATGATGACGGTGGAAGGCACGCCGGTCCAGTCCTCCGGGCTCGACGTCCGCCCGCACCCGTACCGGCCTGTGGCGGCGAATGGCGAGGTCACAGACCGGATGTACGTGCTGGGGCTTCAGCTCTCGGCCACGCAGTGGGGAACGGCCATCGCCGCCGAAGCCGCCCAGCAGGCCGGTCCCGTGTACCCCAGCGGGCAGCGCACGCTCCGCGACGCCGACGAGATTGCCCGCGCCATCCTGGGCCTGAGCCCAAACGCTTCCTCAGTTCCTGCCGCCTGAGCCCAAACGCTTCCTCAGTTCCTGCCGCCTGAGCCCGAACGCTTCCTCAGGTCAGCACAAAAGAATGCCGGCCGGCAGCTTCCCCTGGGAAGCTACCGGCCGGCATTTGTTCAGAAGGTGCTTACAGGGCGCCCTGTCCGCCGGTCCCGGCGTCGGCCGCGTTGCCCTGGCCCGTGTCAGCCACGACCTTGAACCTGGCCCCGGTGGGGTCCGTCAGCGTGGCCAGCCGGCCGTGCGGTGTGTCATCCGGCCCGTCAACGAGGGTCGCGCCCAGGCTGACCGCCTTGTCGATGGAAGCGTCGGCGTCCTCGACGGCGAAATAGACAACCCAGTTGGAGGGGACCTCGGCGGGCAGGTCGGCTGTGGCGTCGTAGATTCCGGCTTTGGCGTCCCGGCCTGCCCCCATGGTGGTGTAGCGGAACTCCGGGGTGTCGCTCATGACGTCGGTGTTCCAGCCGAACACCTCCTCGTAGAACTTCACCGCGGCGGCATAGTCCTTGGTGTGAAGCTCGTGCCAGGCCGGGGCGCCGGGCTCGCCCACAAGCTCGTAACCGCGCATCTCCCGAGGCTGCCACACACCAATCGCGGCGCCGGAGGCATCACCGAAGAACGCCATGTGGCCCTGTTCCGGGACGTCCATGGGTTCCATGTACACCTGGCCACCGTTGGCGGCAACGGCCGCGGCTGTTGCGGCGGCGTCGTCGGACCACAGGTAGGTGGACCACGTGTCCGGCATACCTGCCTGGTCCTCCTGCTTCTGCATGATGCCGGCGACGGTCTTGCCGTTCTTTTGGGCGGTGATGTAGCCGCCGTATTTTTCCTGGTCTCCGGTCTGGAACTCCCAGCCGAACAGCTCGCCATAGAACTGTTTCGCCTGGTTGGCGTCGGTGGTCATGAGGTCGACCCAGCAGGGGGCGCCGGGCGTGGGTTCGGGCGTAGGCATGGTCTGCTCCTGGTGTGGTTTGCGGGATATCCCGCAGGTCATGGAGGTGCTACGGACAGAACTGACCCTATGCCGGGGGTGTGACAGTTTTCAATGGGGCCGCGGTCAGCGCCGGGAGTGCCGTCAGCGCTGGTCAGAGTAGGACGTGGCAGGCTCCTGGTCGTCGTCGGCCTCGATCCAGTCGATGAAGTCCTTCAGCGACATGCACCAGTAGTAGTCCGAGTACCGCAGGCCCTGCTTCTCGGCCTTGCTCATGACCTCGACCCCCCACATGCAACGGTGGATGCGGAAGCTCTTCCCCCGTTCGCGGGAAAGAGCGGTGCTGATACAAGTGAACGCCTTTGGGCAGGGCCGCGCATGAGTGGCGCGTACTCGAATTCTGCCGGACAGGTACTCGGACTACCTGATTTTGGGCCCGCTGCCTGCGGCCCTACTTGCCCGTAAAAATGGACACTGCCTGCCCACGCAAAAGGCCGGCCGGACCAACCTTTCGGTTGGCCCGGCCGGCCTTCAAAATGGCCGTCATTGCGGTGCATTTCGCACCGCGCCGGCCCTGCGCGGAAGGTAAGAGATTCGAACTCTTGGTACGGGGTTACCGCACACTGGTTTTCAAGACCAGCTCCTTCGGCCGCTCGGACAACCTTCCCTAACTAGTAGTGTTTCATAGGCAGTTGGCTCCAACAAAAACCGCCGCGTGGCAGTTGTCGCCGGTGCACAGTATTTTTGGGGCAGGAATCAGCTAGAAATCGGGAGTTCGCCATGAAAGCCGTCTTTATCTCGGAGCCCGGCGGGCCGGAAGTGCTGGAAATCCGCGAGGTGCCGGCTCCCGAGCCGGGCCAGGGCGAGGTCCTCATCGATGTTGTGGCAGCGGGCCTTAACCGCGCCGACGTCCAGCAGCGGAGGGGCTACTACCCGCCCCCGCCGGGTGCTTCGGAGATCCCCGGGCTGGAGGTTTCCGGCAGGATCGCGGGCTTCGGCCCCGGCGTCACCAAGCCGTTTTCCATCGGGGACAAGGTGGTGGCGCTGCTGTCCGGGGGCGGCTACGCGCAGCAGGTCGCGGTGCCCTCGGAACAGGTGCTGAGGATTCCCGACGGCGTGGACCTGGTTACCGCTGCGGCCCTGCCTGAGGTGGCGGCCACCGTGTACTCAAATCTGGTCATGACCGCGCAGCTGCAGCCGGGGGAGACGGTCCTGATCCACGGGGCCACGGGAGGCATCGGCACCATGGCCATCCAGCTGGCCAAGGCCCTGGGTGCCACCGTGGCTGCCACCGCGGGCACCGAGGAGAAAGTCAGCACCGCCAAGGCGTTCCTTGGTGCGGACATCGCCATCAACTATGCGGAGGAAGACTTCGCCGAGAGCCTCCGCGCCCAAAACGGGGGCAAGGGAGCCGACGTCATCCTGGACGTTGTGGGCGCCAAGTACCTGCAGAAGAATGTTGATGCGCTGGCGGATTACGGCCGGCTCATCGTCATCGGGCTGCAGGGCGGCGCCAAGGGGGAACTGGACCTCGGCCAGCTGCTGCGCAAACGCGCGGCCATCGTGGCCACGGCGCTCCGGCCTCGCCCGGCTGCGGAGAAGGGCGTCATCATGACGGCGGTGCGGGACTCCGTTTGGCCCCTCGTCGCTGATGGCCGGATCCACCCGCTGGTGGCCAAGACCTTCCCGCTGGACCAGGCCAGGGCGGCCCACAGGTACTTCGACTCCGGCGAGCACGTGGGCAAGGTCCTGCTGGTGATGTAACGCCGCAGCGGGACGATAGATACTCAGTATTGCGATAGCCCGAAAGGCCGGCTAGGCTCTGAACATACGCGGTATGCACGCGTCTTGGGGGCGCGTGCATGCCGCCGACTTCCAGCCAAGGAGCCAGATGTCCATCCGCCACAGCCTCCTCGCCCTCCTGCAGGACCAGCCGCGTTACGGCTACCAGCTCAGGGTCGAATTCGAAGACCGCACCGGCTCCACCTGGCCGCTGAACATCGGGCAGGTCTACACCACCCTCGACCGGTTGGAACGTGACGGCCTGGTCAGCAACGACGGCGGCGACGGCGAAGGCCACGTCGTGTACAGCATCACCGCAGCCGGCAGGGCCGAGGTGCAGGGCTGGTTTGCGACGCCGGTGGAGCGCAGCAACCCGCCGCGGAACGAGCTCGCCATCAAGCTGGCGCTCGCGGTCACCTTGCCCGGGGTGGACGTGGCAGCCATCATCCAGGCCCAGCGCGCCGCGTCCATGCGCGCCCTCCAGGACTACACGAAGTCCCGCCGGGACACCGCCGCCAACCAGCGGGCGGCGGACACGGCCTGGCTGCTGGTGCTGGATTCGCTGATCTTCCAGACGGAGGCAGAGGTCCGCTGGCTGGACCTGTGCGAGGCCCGGATGGTGCAGCTGGCACAGGCCTCCGGGACGCGCAGCCAGGCACGCAAACCGTCCAACGGGGTCACTGTGGAAGAGGCTGCCCCGCTCACGGCGGAGAACCGCCGGTGAGTGTGCAGGGGCCGCAGCAGGTCCTCGAGCTCGCCAAGGTCAGCAGGACGTTCGGGCAGGGAGCGACGGCCGTTGCCGCCCTCCGGGATGTGGACCTCACGGTCAACGCCGGGGAATTCGTTGCGGTGATGGGGCCGTCCGGATCCGGAAAATCATCCCTGCTGGCGCTGGCCGGCGGACTGGACCGGCCGACGTCGGGCGGTGTCTTTGTGGAGTCAACGCCCCTGGCAGGACTGGGGCTGAACGCGCTGGCACGGCTCCGCCGCCGTGCCGTTGGCTACGTCTTCCAGGACTTCAACCTGGTGCCCACACTGTCGGCCGCGGAAAATGTCGCCCTGCCGCTCGAGCTCGACGGCGTGCCGGCCAGGAAAGCGCACCGGCAGGCACTGGACGCCCTGCGGCAGGTGGGGATCCCGGAGCTGGCGAACCGGTTCATGGATGAAATGTCCGGCGGGCAGCAACAGCGCGTGGCCATCGCACGCGCCATCGTGGGGAGCCGCCGGCTGATCCTCGCCGACGAACCCACCGGCGCGCTGGATTCCACCACCGGCCACGGCGTGATGGAGGTGCTCCGCTCCCGGGCCGACGATGGCGCCGCCGTCATGCTGGTCACGCACGAGGCACGCCATGCGGCGTGGGCGGACCGCGTGGTGTTTATCCGCGACGGCCGGATCGTGGACGAGGCAGCGGCCATGCACGATCCCGCAATTCTCCTGGCACCGGCCGGCTGAGATGGCCCTTGACGTTGCGCCCGTGCCGCACGGCCGCTGGCACAGTTTCCGCCTTGCCCTCCGGATGGCGCGCCGGGACATCAGCCGGCACCGAGGCCGCTCTCTGCTGATCATCCTCCTGATCCTGCTGCCCGTTGCCGGCATGACCGGTGCCGCGGCGCTGGCGCAAAGCACGCAGGAAACGCCGGCGGAGCGGGTGCAGTACCAGCTGGGGAACACGCAGGCGCGGTTCCGGAGCATGCCCGCCTCCAACGCCGAGACGGTACAGGACCCCGTGGTCGAGACGGCAACCATGACGCGGAACTTCACCGTCGATCGGGACTTCAGACCGCGGAATCCGCGGGCTGCCATCCCCGCCGGCTACGAAGTCCTGACCGAAACGCAGCTGACGCTCACGGTCAGGGCCGGCGGGTCCCATGCCGGCGCGTCCGGTGGCGGCACGTCCGACGTCCCGGTGATGGCCAAGGCCGTTGACGCCCTGAACCCCGCCTTCACCGGCAAATACACTCTTCTGGAGGGCCGGCAGGCCGCCGCTGATAACGAAATCCTCGTCTCACCGGGCGCGCTGGAACGCTTCGGGATCCGTCTCGGGGAGAGGCTGACGACGGCGGACGGCACCTTCGCCGTCGTCGGCACCCTCCGGGATGCCACCTACTCGGACGGCAACCCCATCCTGTTCCTCAGGCCCGGCCAGGCGGCGATGGACGGTCCGGCCGCGCAGCGTGGTCCGCTCGGTGAAACGATGTACTACCTCGTGGGTCCAGAACCCGTGACATGGGACCAGATCCGTGACCTGAACAGGTCCGGCATTGCCGTGCTCTCCCGGAGCGTCGCCCTCGATCCGCCACAGGCCGCGGCGGGCGGCGCGGCCGGTGCCGGCTCCGCCATGCCCGCCTCCGGTTACGTTACCGGCGTGCTGTTCGGGGCACTTGCCCTGCTCGAAGTGGGGCTCCTGGCCGGCGCAGCCTTTGCAGTGGGCGCCAAGCGCCAGGTCCGCGAGCTCGCCCTGCTGGCCGCCAGCGGCGCCGAAGCACCCACGGTCCGGGCGGTCGTGACCGCCGCAGGGCTGTGGCTCGGGACCATCGCCGTGGTTGCCGGGGCCGTGCTGGGCGCCGGCGGGGCCGCCGCGGTGGTGGCGGCAGCCAGGCACCTGGGCTCAGTCCGCTTTCCCGGTTTCCACCTGGACATCCTGCCCACCGCCGCTGCTATGGCCATGGGCCTGCTGGCCTGTTTCCTGGCCGCGGTGGTTCCTGCCCGGCAGGTTGCGCGGCAGGCGGTGCTGGGCGCCCTGAAGTCCGGCCGCGCACCGGCTGGTTCGGGGCCCTGGCCGGCACGCGTGGGCGCCCTTCTGCTGGGTGCGGCCGTCATCTGCCTGGCGGCCGGGCGGACCTTGGGGCTGACCGGTGACCTGGACGCCGTCGCTGCCCGTACCCCGCTGGTCGCGGCTTTGCTTACCGGCGGCGCGGTCATGACGGTGGTGGCCCTGGTGCTGCTCACCGGGACGTTCGTGAAAATCCTGACCGCACGCACCGCGTGGCTGCCGCTGCCACTGCGGATGGCCGCCCGTGACTCTGCCAGGAACCGGAGCCGCACTGTGCCCGCCGTGGCGGCAGTCCTTGCCGCCGCCACGCTGGCCAGTGCCGCGATGGTCCTCTCCGCCAGCCAGATGGAGGAGGCGAAGCGCACGCACATGTGGGCCGCGCAGGAAAACCAGGTTTCGCTGCCGCTGGAAACCGCGCCTGTCCAGTCTCCGGGGGCGGCGCCCGCCCCGGACATTGACCCGGCCGGCGTAGCCGCGGCGCTGCAGCGGGAGCTCAGCACCGTGCAGTGGACGCAGGTCCTGAAGGGCCCGGTGCTGAGCAAGTGCGACATGCAGGCTTCGGCCGACGGATCCCTTCCCGCCAGCAACGCCGGCGTGGACTGCCGGCAATACAAGCTGGCCGTGCCTGCCGGCCACGAATGCCCGGCAACGCCGCAGGGCCGCGTCCTGGACGGGCAGGACTGGCGCTGCAACGGGTCGATGTTCCCCGCCGGCACCTCCGGCCAGCTTCCGCAGCTGGTGGTTGGCGGCGTCGACGAGCTGCGCGCACTGCTGGGACGGGAACCCAGCCCTGCAGCGGTGGACGCATTGAACAGCGGCGGAATGGTGGTCAGCAATCCTGTCTTCGAGAAAGACGGGAAAACCACCCTCCAGTCCTACGACGTGCGCCAGTCTGTTCCCGGCCCCGGATCCGTCGCTGCCCGCAAGCCCCTGAGCAACACAGAGCTGCCAGCAGTCGTGGATGCGCCGGACGTTCCGGTCCCCTTCTACGGTGTGCTTCCGCCGGAGACCGCGTCCAGGCTGGGCATCCGCGTCGGCAACTCCGTTCTGCTCGCCCAGCTGTCCGCGTACCCGCAAGCCGCTGAACAGGACAGGGCGTCGGCGGCACTGGCACAGGTGTACCGGATCCAGGCGATGGGTTTCTACGTAGAGCCGGGAGCGGACCGAACGGGGTCCGAATTCCTGTGGCTGATCGTTGGCACCAGCGCACTTATCACGCTCAGCGCGGCCGGCATCACCACGGGCCTGGCGCTCGCCGATGCCCGTGCAGACCACATGACGCTGGCGGGGGTTGGTGCGCCGCCGCGCCTGCGGAAGGCGCTGGCCGGTGCGCAGTCGCTCATGACCGCGTCCCTTGGCACCTCGCTGGGAGTGGCCGCCGGGGTGGTGCCCGCAGTTCTGCTCATCGGCGCCACCCGGATGTTTGCAGAGCCGGTCGTCCCGTGGATGCCGCTGCTGGCCCTGCTCGTTGCAGTGCCGCTGACCGGCAGCGCACTGGCCTGGGTCTTCGCGCGTGCCCACCTGCCCGTGTCCCGGCGGAGCTCCGGCACCTGATAGCCGGCCGGCACCCCGCCACTCACCGCAGCACCGGGACCGCTGGGCGATTCCCCCGGCAGCGCTCCGCAAATGGCCGCGATTGCAGCCCTACCCGTTGGTAGGGTGCCCGTGGCACACTCCGTGCCAGCTGGGAATCTCAAGGAGGAGACATGGGCACCATGCCTGAGGACGGGACCCGAACGGCGGCCGAGGACCCGAACCCCGCCGCCGACGAAGCGCTGCCGCCGGCGTCTGTTGATGACGCGGTCCGCGACGCCGAGGAGCGGAGATGGACCCCGGCGAAGGTCGCCACCTGGGTAGCCATCGCACTCCTGGGCGGCGTGGCCTGGTTCATGCTGGCAATCGTCAGGGGCGAAACAGTCAACGCCATCTGGTTCGTGTTTGCCTCGGTGTGCACCTACCTGATCGGCTACCGCTTCTACTCGAAGGTCATTGAGCGGTATCTGCTGAAGCCCGATGACCGCCGCGCCACGCCTGCGGAGTACAAGGCCGACGGCAAGGACTATGTCCGCACGGACCGCAACGTCCTCTTCGGGCACCACTTCGCCGCCATCGCAGGGGCCGGCCCGCTCGTGGGACCCGTTATCGCGGCCCAGATGGGGTACCTCCCCGGCACCATCTGGATCATCATCGGCGTCGTCCTTGCAGGAGCCGTCCAGGACTACCTGGTGATGTTCTTCTCCATGCGCCGTGGCGGCCGTTCCCTCGGCCAGATGGCGCGTGAGGAACTTGGTGTCATCGGCGGCACGGCCGCCCTCGTGGCCACTTTGCTCATCATGGTGATCATCGTCGCGATCCTGGCGCTCGTCGTCGTGAACGCCCTGGGGGAGAGCCCCTGGGGCGTGTTCTCCGTGGGCATGACCATCCCAATCGCGCTCTTCATGGGCGTCTACCTGCGGTACCTGCGTCCGGGCAAGGTCATGGAGGTCTCCATCATCGGCTTCGTGCTGCTCATGGCGGCCATCATCGGCGGCGGCGCCGTTGCAGGCACGGAATGGGGCGCCGCGTTCTTCCACCTCGACAAGGTGACCATCGCGTGGGGTCTGATCGTCTACGGTTTCATCGCCGCCATCCTGCCCGTGTGGCTTCTGCTTGCACCGCGCGACTACCTCTCGACGTTCATGAAGATCGGCGTGATTGCGATGCTCGCCGTGGCCATCATCGTCGTCCGGCCCGAAATCACCGTTCCCGCCTTCAGCGAGTTCGCGGGCCGCGAGAACGGTCCGGTCTTCTCCGGCGCCCTGTTCCCGTTCCTGTTCGTCACCATCGCCTGCGGCGCGCTGTCCGGCTTCCACGCCCTGATCTCCTCCGGCACCACGCCGAAGCTCATCGAGAAGGAGCGGCAGACCCGCTTCATCGGGTACGGCGGCATGCTGATGGAATCATTCGTGGCCATCATGGCGCTTGTCGCGGCCATTTCCATCGACCGCGGGATTTACTTCGCGATGAACGCCCCCGCGGCGCTGACCGGGGGAACCGTGGAGACGGCCGCCCAGTGGGTCAACGGACTCGGCCTGGCCGGCGTCAACATCACTCCCGACGTTCTGGCCCAGACCGCCTCGAACGTGGGCGAGGAAAGCATCGTCTCGCGCTCCGGCGGCGCTCCCACCCTGGCCGTGGGCCTTGCCCACATCATGCAGCAGTTCATCGGCGGCACCGGAATGATGGCCTTCTGGTACCACTTCGCCATCATGTTTGAGGCGCTGTTCATCCTCACCGCGGTCGACGCCGGAACACGCGTTGCGCGGTTCATGCTGCAGGATTCGATCGGTAACTTTGCCCCGAAGTTCAGGGAGGCGTCCTGGCGGCCCGGCGCGTGGCTTTGCACGGCCATCATGGTGGTCGCCTGGGGCGCGGTGCTGCTGATGGGCGTCACCGACCCGCTGGGTGGCATCAACACCCTGTTCCCGCTGTTCGGCATCGCCAACCAGTTGCTGGCCGCGATCGCCCTGGCGGTGTGCATGGCCATCGCGGCGAAGCGCGGCTCCTTCAAATACCTGTGGATTGTTGCCGTGCCGCTGGCTTTCACCGCCGTCGTCACCATCACGGCAAGCATCCACAAGATCTTCTCCACCGTCCCGGCGGTGGGGTACTTCGCCAACAACGCCGCCTTCAGCAAGGCTTTGGCCGACGGGAAGACCTCCTTTGGCACGGCCAAGACCGCGGCGGCCATGGACGCGGTGGTCCGCAACACGATGATCCAAGGCTGGCTGTCCGTCATTTTCGTGGTCCTGAGCATCATTGTGATGGTCACCGCGGTGGTGGCCACCGTGAAGGCCTTCCGGAACACGACGGCGGGGGTCCCCAACGTCAACAACGAGGACCGGCCACGTCCCTCGCGTGTCTATGCGCCCGCCGGGCTGATCCCGACCGCCGCCGAACGCGAGCTCATGGCGGAGTGGAACAATGTGCCCGCGGACCTGCGAGTTGAGCGGGCGGGCCACCACTGATGACTGCCGCAGCCGGACGGGTTGGCCTGCATCGGGTGGCCCAGGCCTTCCGTGGCGTCGCTAAGTATCTGCAGGGGGTCATGGGGGCTGACGCCTACCGGAAGTACCTCGAGCACCATGCGGCGGCCGGCCATGGCACGCCGCCCATGGACGAGCGCGCGTTCTGGCGGGACCGGACGGACCGTCAGGACACCAACCCGCAGGGCAGGTGCTGCTGACCATGGCTGTTCTGCCGGCCGGAATCGCTGTCCGCAGGATCGGGCCGGCGGATGCCGGCGCGCTCGTCGCGCTGGCAGCTGCTGACAATCTCTTTGACGAGGACCCGGGAACGGCGCCGTCGGGGGAACTGAACCCCGACGGCGCCCGGGACTTCCTCGCGGACCCCTCGGTTCTCTTCTGGTTGGCGGAGGCCGGGGGACAGACGGTGGGTTTCCTCCACTGCTGCATCCAGCGGCGCCGGACGCCCGGCCCCTGGGCGGAGCTGCTGCTGATGGAGATGGGCACACACGCCGAATGGCGCCGCCGGGGCATCGGCCGGGCACTGATTGCGGAGATGGAGGCCTGGATGAGGCGCAATGGAGTGGCGGAGGTGTGGGTTCCGGCCAACACGTACGCCGTCGGCTTCTACCGCAAATGCGGTTTCGCTGCTGACGAAGGCGAAATCCTGGTCAAGGAGCTTCATTGACTGGACTCGGCATTCCGGGCCCGTGAGAGTATGAACGCATGAGCGATCCCGAAGACACTCAACCCACCCGGACGGCGGAGGACGAGGAGCCGGTGGAGGGCACCACCCTCGACGCAGGGCCCGCTGATCGCCCCGCCGAGGCTGAGAAGCCGAAGGCCGCCAACCTGCAGGACCTCGTGGATGAACCCGCCAAGGTCATGCGGATCGGCACCATGATCCGGCAGCTGCTGGAAGAGGTGAAATCCGCACCCTTGGACGACGCCGCCCGGGGCCGCCTGGCGGAGATCCACGAACGCTCCATCAAAGAGCTTGAAGACGGCCTGGCGCCGGAACTGGTGCAGGAGCTGGAACGGATCAGCCTGCCCTTCCCGGACAACGCCACGCCCTCGGACGCCGAACTGCGGATCGCCCAGGCCCAGCTGGTGGGCTGGCTGGAGGGCCTGTTCCACGGCATCCAGACGGCGATCGCCGCCCAGCACGCAGCCCGGGAGCACACCCTTGCCCAGATGCAGCTCCGGCAGCTTCCGCCGGGCACCGTCATTGCGCCCGGCGTCGTCATCGGTGAAAACGGCGAGCCGCAGCGTGCCAAGGCACCCCAGGCCGGCGCCGACCCGCTGCACCCGGGCCGCAAGGAAGACCCCGACCACGGCCCCGGCCAGTATTTGTAGGCCTCTTTGGGATTTTTCACGGCCGCCCGGCAAGGGCGGAAAGACGACGCTGAACTCGGCAAGGGCTTGTGGCGCCGCGCCCATGACCGGTTCCACCGCGGACTGGACCGGTACCACCAGGTGCTCGAGGGCGTGGACGACGACCAGCTCTACGGAGAGCTGGTGGAGATAGCCAACCAGCTGGCCGGGCTTTCCGGACGCGTCCGGGAGATCTGCGTTGAGGCGCAGCGGCGGTCGCCCAGCGACGGTCTGGATATTCCGCACAGCCTGTCCGGCGTTCACCGCTCGCTGTCCAAGGCAGGCAACTCGCTGGCCGCCACAGCCGAAGCGGCCGCCATGCTGCGCCTCGCCGTGGGACCGGTGCCCGTTGGCGCGGCCTCTGTCTGGCGCCGGGCGGAGACTGTTTTCGAGCAAGTGGCCGACGCCGAGCGGCGGCTGGCGGAGTCCTGAGCGGCGGTATTAACCTGCTGCCGAAATATTCCCCGTGACGCGCCGTTACGCGGCTAGCTTAGCTTCGTCATATTCCGTGCGATTCACGTTTGATTGTTGGCAGGATGGACAAATGACTTCTTCACCAACACTGACATTCAATGACGGCAACACCATTCCCCAGCTGGGCTACGGGGTATGGCAGGTTGAAGACGACGTAGCCGAGAAGGTTGTCTTCCAGGCGTTCCAGGCCGGGTTCCGCCACATCGACACCGCCAAGATCTACGGCAACGAATCCGGCGTCGGCCGGGCGATTGCCAGCTCCGGCCTGTCGCCGGAGGAAACCTTCATCACCACCAAGCTCTGGAACGCCGACCAGGGTTACGAATCAACGCTTGCCGCGTTCGAGGAGTCACTGGAGCGCCTGGGCCTTGAAACCCTGGACCTCTACCTGATCCACTGGCTCCAGCCCAAGCAGGACAAGTACGTGGACACCTGGAAGGCGCTGATCGAGCTTCAGAAGCGCGGCAAGGTCAAGTCCATCGGCGTCTCCAACTTCACCACCGAAGGCCTGCAGCGGATCATCGACGAGACCGGCGTGGTTCCGGCCATCAACCAGGTGGAACTGCACCCATACTTCAACCAGTCGGACCTGCGGGAATTCAACGCCTCCCGCGGCATCCTGACCCAGGCCTGGTCTCCGCTGGGACAGGGCGGTGAGCTCCTGTCGGATCCGGTCATTGCAGGCATCGCACAGAAGCACGACGCCACTCCGGCGCAGGTGGTCATCGCATGGCACCTCGCCATCGGAAACGTCGTCATCCCCAAGTCCGTCACCGAGTCCAGGATCCGTGAGAACTTTGACGCCCTGAACGTCACGCTGGACGCCGGGGACGTTGAGGCCATCAACGGACTGGACCGCACCTCGGAAGGAAGCGGCCGGATCGGCCCGGACCCGGCAGTTTCCGACTTCGCCTAATTCCCAGCGGCCCGCTGAGAGGCCCCAGCCCGCGTCCGCTCAAGCGGACGGGGCGGGGCCTCTTCGTTTGGACCCCCCGCTGCTTAGCCCCGTTGCTAACCCCTGCCGCTCAGCCCCGTTGATCAGCCGCGGCTGTTCACGCTAGGCCGGGCAGGCTTTGCCGGCATCAGGCGGCGAGCTGTTCCTGCCGGACTGGGACGGCGTCGACGGTGGCCCAGCCGTCCTCGCCAGTAATGCTGTGGCTGGCGAAGCGCTCTGCCGCCGCCGCGGTGTCGAAGACCTCGGTGCGGACCCGGCCGCAGTCGGCGTCGAAGTACGTTACGTGGAATTCCTGATTAATCTCCATGGCTCCATCGTGCAACCGGGGTCTGACATTTTTGGCAGTTCAGTCCGGCGTGTTGCGGAGCCGGAGCACACGTTCCTTCGCCAGCACCGCGGACCGCTCGCTTTTCTCCGCTGCCCGGGCGTACTGCTTCGCCTCAGCGGCGGCTGTCTCGCGTTCCTTGCGCGCGGCATCGAGTGAGAGCTCCAAGGCCCGGACCCGCTGCCGGGCCTCGTTGACTTCGGCTGTGAGCCGGACGAAGTCTGCTGCGGCCTCCTCCTGGACGTGGGCGCGGCGCGCTGCCTCGACTGCCGCGTCAGCAGCCGTTTCCTCCGCCTCCGCCAGCGCTGCCTCGGCCTTCTCCAGCAGGGACGGCGTGACGGGGCGGCGAGCGGTACGGACGGCCTGGAGGCGCGGCTTTTCGTGCCCGACGGCGACGGCGTCGGTGTCCGCCCGGGAAGCGGCTTCCGGCGGCTGGGTCCGTGCGTTCCTGCTGGTCGGAGCCGTTGCGGCGGATGGTTCCTGCCGACGGCCCTTCGGTGCCCCAACGGCCGGGCTCTGCGTTCCGCCTGCTGGGCGCTGTGCTTCAGTGGGCCGCTGCGCTTCGGTGGGCCGCTGGGTCGGAAGCCGCCGCGGCGGCAGCTTGCCGAGGGCGGACGGAACCGCCACGGCGTCGCTGAGATCAACCTGGTCAACGCCGTCGGCGGACAGCCCGCGGAGGAGCAAACCGCTTTCGACGGCGGCGGCGGCCGCCAGATCCGCGGTGGCGGCCCGCAGTGTCTCTTCCACTTCGGTGGCAACTGCGCCGCTCACCTTCCGGCCCTGCTTTTCAGCGGCGAGCCGGGCTTCACCCACAACGGTGCCGAGGAGCTTCCGCCGTTCCTTGGCAAGCTCCCTCAGGGCCGCGGCATCGAGTGAAGCCTGGGCCTCCTGCATGGTCTGTCCGAGAGTCCTGAGCTGCTGAACGGCGTCGGGGCTGTGGTGCGCCAGCATGTTGACGGTCCAGGCGGCCACGGACGGCTTTGGCAGGCTCCGGATCGCCTGGGCAAGGGGCTTGCTGGATGCGGCAGCATCCTTGGCGGCAGCAGTGCGCGCGGCGATGAACTCGTCGAAGGGAAGCGCGTACAAGGCCTGGGCGGCGCGCTCCAGTTCCTCCTCCATGACAGCCATCATATGTATCGGTGGGCAGGTTTCTGCATGCCCTCCTACCCGGCGGCGCTCCGGCGGGAGCCGCGGCCGGGCTCCGCCCTGGCGGGCGGCCAGCCTCTAGTGGGCGGTCAGCCTGCTGCGCGGGCGATTTTGCCACCTGTCCAGCAGATGGTGGTACATCCTCAGGACAGTTTTGTAGAGGCCAACGGCCATTGCATCGATGAGTAGAACGATCACCTGCACGGCGCCGGCCCCAAGCAGAAGCAGGCCAAGAACAGCGAGCGCCGGCAGAAACATGAGAAAAACGGCTATAGCAACGGCGATATAGCCGAGGGCGTAGCTGACGATTGTCGCCTGGTCCACTGGAATCCCACCACAACCAGATCAAGAACTCCGGATGCTGCGATCCCCTCCGCAGCTAGGGTGATGTGGTCCCCGGCTGCTCCTGCGGCCGGGGACCACTTAGCGGGAATAGGATCCGCACGCTAATGATGCTGCACCTGCACACTATGCGCTGTGGCGTTCTCTGAAAGCTCTTCGCCCAATAAGCAGCTTGGCGTGTACCGGTCTCCCGTCCCGGTCCTGAGGCGTTGACTTGCTGCCGGGGGACCCCTCCTTGACTCAGTTTCCGATGCTGGCTGATACCGATTTTTATAGCACCGCCCCACAGGACTGACAAGAGAATTTTCGGGGCACGGGCATCGGGTGCTTGCCAGCTACTAAGCATGCTGATTAACTCATCAATATAGCCGGTGCCACACCCGCGGTACCTGTCTGGTGGAAAGGAAAGTGCGTCATGGGAATTCTTGGATTTCTCCTGCTCGGTCTGATTGCCGGGGCCATTGCAAAAGCCATTCTTCCCGGGAGGCAGGGCGGCGGTTGGATAGTCACCCTCGTCTTGGGCGTCGTCGGGGCCATCCTCGGCGGCTGGATCGGTTCGCTGATCTTCGGCGGCGGCCTGGGTGACTTCTTCGACCTCAGGACCTGGCTGTTGTCCATCCTCGGAGCCGTCATTGTGTTGCTGATTTACGGCGCCGTCACTCGCAGAAGCCGGGTCTGACCTGTTCGGGTGCCGGGTCTGAACAACGGAGTGGCATCCTTCTGAACCGTGTGCGGATGGGCATCGTCTAAAAAGATATCCATCCGGACAGCTCAAGATTTCATTGCATTGGGATCTGCAGGTGGGGCCGGCCAAAGTAAGGGTCGGCCCCACTGGTATCTGCGCCTCCGCGGCCAAGCAGGGACGCAGGAAGTGAAGATACCGGCCGGGGGAACAGTATCGATCGGTAGAACAGTCGGGGGAAAGGGCTCGCGGCCGGATAGGAGGTGCACGTGACATACGCTTCGGAGGATTGGACGATACGCCGCCAGGTAATGGACGTCATCGTCGATGTACTTTCTGCGGTTGCCACTGGCCCCGACGTTCGCAGCAGCCTGTTGCGCCACCTCGAGGAAAACCCGGGCAATCCGGAAGAGGCCCTGCTGGCCCACCTGTCCGACCGGAACATCGCCGACGACGTCGCGTAGCGACTTCCGGCCGAAACAAGGGACCGTTACCGCCGCGCCCGGAGTGCACCGCGCAGCGCAAAACCGACGGCACATACCAGCGGTAGAAGGCAAGCCGTCAGAGACAGGGGATTTGGACGGAAAGTCAGCCGGCCGCCGTCGTCGTGGGTATACACACCCAGGGGGAAGACGAATCCGCCTCCTCCACCGCCGGAACCCGCTCCCTCCGGATCGCCGCCCTCCGTGCCGCCGCCAAACCCGAAAGAGACCAGCGCAACGGGAACGATCTCTGTCCCGCCGAGCCGGACCGGATCCCCATAGGCTCTGGAAACGCCTACATTTCTGAAGGTTTCACTGAGTGACTTCATTGCGTCTGCCATGGCCCCACTCTAGGTGACGTGTAGCAAAGCGAACTGGTACCGCAGGCAGCCCCCTGGAGGCTGCAGCCAATTCGGGAATCCGAAACCTCCGCACTTATCAATTCACGCAGTGAAAATTGCAGTAAATTTTCTCCATCGAAGGGCTGATCCGTCAGTTTGGCCCCTACGATGGGGTCGTCTCGTAACTCAGAACCCGTGGGGGGAAATCCATGAGCTATCAGCAATATCCGCAGCAGGCCTACCAGGCGGGCGCCGGCGAACCGCCGCTCTGGGCACCGTACTACGGGGCGCCCTTTCCGGTGGCAGTCCGCCGGTTCTTCAAGAAGTACGCCACGTTCTCTGGCCGGGCCAGCCGGAGTGAGTACTGGTGGTGGGCGCTCGTCGCGATCGTGGTCAGCATCGTCATCAACATCGTCACGGCTGCTGGGGGCGCAGGGGGAGCAACCGTAACTGCCGACGGTACGGCTGTGCCCGGTCCGGGTGCCACCGTTGGACTCATCCTGGCCATCATCTGGGGTCTGGCCACCATTGTGCCTTCCCTGGCCTTGACTGCACGGCGCCTGCACGACGTGAACCTGAGCGGCTGGTTTGTGCTGCTGGTTCTGGTGCCGTTCCTTGGAGCCATAGCGCTGCTCGTCCTGACCATCCTGCCGTCTAAGCCCGAAGGGCAGCGGTTCGACGCGCCGACTGCCTGAACGGAGACGGCCTTGCCGTAAGGAACCCGCCGACGACGGATCACCTGACCGTCCCGGCGGGTTCCTTTTGCCCTGTGAAGGGCAGTGGACTGCCAGTCGGGGCATTGACGTCGGCTTTGTGAAGGCCTATGTTATCGATTATCGTTATTAACGAGTTTCGATACCTGGGGGATTGATGAACGCTACCAAATACGACATTCCGGCGACAGGCTGGAAGAGGATCGTCTCCAGGGCGGACGCGCTTTTTCTGATGGTTGCCTCGGCGGCCGCAGGTGTTCTGACGACCGCCATGACGGTGACAGGCATCGTTGATTCCTCTGCCGGGAAGGTGACCCTCACGCTTCCGGTGGCGACACCGCGCCAGATGGTGTCCGGATTGTCGCTGGGTGCTTCCGGACAGTACACGGCCCTGGACGCGACGATCCCTGTCCTTCCTCCCGGTCCCGCCGCACTGCTGGCTTGGGCGGGGGCCCTGAACCAGCTCGGCATTCTTGCCGTTCTGGCGCTGATTTTCCTGCTGGCCTACCGGCTTCGGAGCAAAATTCTCTTCACCCCTGGTTCTGCGTGGCTCGTTGGTGCAGGGGGAGCCGTCCTCGCTCTGGCCGGGACAGCGGGGCAGGTCCTCGATTCGATTGCCCGGAGCCGCCTGGCCGACCTCATTGGAGTAAACGGGCGCGTGGCGGGGGAGTACTACTTCTTCTCCTTGAACTTCAACGCCGCTCCGCTGGTGGTGGGCATCGCCCTGATTCTTGTTGCCGGCGTTTTCCAGTTTGGCGGCAGGCTGCAAAAGGACACCGAGGGCCTGGTCTGATGCCGGCGGACGAAACCTCAGGAATCCATTGCCGGCTCGACGAGCTGCTGGCAGATCGCGGGATGACACTGACCGAACTGAGCAAACGGGTCGGCGTCAGCCTGGTGAACCTGTCGGTGCTGAAAAACGACAGGGCCAAAGCGATCAGGTTCTCCACCCTGACGGCTATCTGTGACACCTTGGGCTGCCAGGTCGGGGACCTTCTGGTCACCTCAGGCGGCACCGCCGGCTTGCCCTGATCCTGGCAACCTGCAGGGTCTGGACACAGGAAGCCACCGGACCTACCGTTCAGGTGGCGGTTGCTGTGGCAGAAGACGGCGACACCACCAATCACTGGGTTACGAAGGTCGGCGGCGTGAAACAGGCATTTGATACGGAAATCGTGGACCAGGAACCGGATGACCGGATCGCCTGGCGCAGCACCGACGGCAAGTCCCTTGCCGGCATCATCAGGTTCACGCCCTTGGACGCCAATCACACCAATGTGAAAGTCCACTTCGAATGGGCGCCGGAAACCGTTACTGAGAATACGGGCGCGGCCCTGAAGATCGACAAAATGCAGGTGAAGTCGGACATGCGCAAATTCAAGGACTTCATCGAATCACGCGGCACCGAAACCGGTGGCTGGCGCGGCGAAGTCGAGGACAGCGGCCCCACCGGGCAGCTCTGACAGGCTCGGGCCGTGGACTTGTTGCATGAACAACAGATCCGCGGCCCGCGTACTTATGCGCCCGGATCGCCTTCACGCCGGCGTCTCGCCATCCTGGCCGCGACCTCCTTGGCGGCGGCGGTTCCTGCACTGGCGGCCTGCACCGCGCCGGAGCCACAGCAGTCTGCCGAGCCCCTGCCGATAACGGTGGAGGTGGACCAGTCGCGCGACCAGTACGGGAAACAGGCCATCCAGCTTCTGCTTACCAATGTGTCCGGCGGTTCGCTGACCGTTGCTGCGGCGCAGCTGAGGTCACCGCTGTTTCAAGGGGACATCCGGTGGGAGCCGGCTGGCGGCGGCCTCGAATTGCCTCCCGGCCAGCCGAAGAGTCTTCCGGCCCGGCTTCCGGCCCCGGTCTGCGGCCAGGGCCAACCGGGCACGCAGCAGCCGGTCGCCACCGTGAGGTATTCGGAGCCCGGGCACGCCGGACTGCGGGAGGTGGCACGCGCCGCCGTCGACCCGTTCGGGGTCCTCGAGCGGAACAACCTGGAGCTGTGCCTCGCTGCGGAAGCTGCCGCGGTGGCGGACATTGTCCTGGACCGCAGCCTTGAGGTGGCTCCGGACTCCCGCACCGCCGTCGTCCGCCTGGTCATCACGCCGAAGGCAGCGGCCGGCGCCGGCAGGGACACAAGGACGATGACCATCGCGGGCATCGGCGGGACCACCCTGATTGCCGAGCCGGCGGAGGAACCGTGGCCGCGGAACGTCCGCATTGCGCAGGGCGCGCCACGTTTTGAACTGCGTTTGCGGATCCGCCCTGCCCGCTGCGATCCGCATGCTATTGCCGAGGACAAAGTGGGCACGCTGTTGCCCCTGCGGGTGAGTGTCGGAGGGCGTGAGGGGCAGGTGAAGATCGCGGCCGGCACAGTACTGCGCGGGCAGATCTACGACTTTGTGGCGGCGGCCTGCGCCCAGGGCTGACAGCGCAAGCCCGGGCCCACGGTGCCCGGACTTACTCGTCCGGGCGCGGCCGGCTGGCCAGGGCCTCCTGCAGTTCCGGTAGGTGAAGGTCGATGTCCCGCGCCACGACGGCAGCAGCGGCCAGGTCAGCGTCCACCAGGGCCTCCTCCAGTTGAGTGCACAGGTGACTCATCTGCAGGGCGCCAGCCATTGACGACGCCGTTCGGAGGCTGAGGGTGGCATCCATCGCCATCTCCCGGTGCCCGACGCCGATGCTCCGGATGATGCGGTCAACGCGCACTGTGAGGAGGGCCGTGTAGTTGTCCGCGAAAGCCTCGGCTGCCGCCGTCGAACAATCTTTCGCCAGATCCCGGAGGTGCTGCACGTCCAGGGTCGGCATGGGTGCCTCAGCCTGCGGCCGGTGTTTTTGCACCATCCGCCCCGTTTCTGGACCCGTCAGCAGCGTCGGGGCCCTTCCGCCAGATCCTGGCCAGCATGACGAAGACCACTACCGCGGGAGCCCCGTATGTCAGAGCCATCAGCACCGCCGGTTCGCGCAGTGCCTGGATCGCGGTGCCAAGGTACGGGACTGTCGCGGCGTGGACATCCACGGTGTCGCCCTCGAAGGTCGCCAGCCAGGGGTCGGCGTCGTCGTTCGCGTCGCCCTTGGTCCGCACGGTGGTGCTGCCGTCGCTGTTTCTGGTGAGCTCGACGATCCGGTGCGTCTCCACGCGCCGGTCCTGTACCGGGATCCTGTAGGTGATGATCTCGCCGGTCTTCAGGGAGCTGACCGGCGACGGTACGGTGACGACGACGTCCCCCGGGTTGATCGTCGGAGCCATGGAACCGGTGAGCGCAATGCTGCTCTGGTAGCCGAGGAAACTGGGGCCAACGGCCACGAAAAGAAAAGCCGTGACGGCCACGGCCAGCAGCACAGATCCAGCCGTGCGCACCAGCAGGCGGCCGGCCTTCAGCAGCAGCCGGCCTTTGTCGGGGACCACCGGCCCGGGCGCCTTGGCCGCCGGCGTTGCTGCTGCTGTCATGGCACACTGCCTTACGGGTGGGCCCCCTCCGCCGCGGTTCTGGGGCCAGACGACGGAGGGGACGTGTGTGGGTTATTTGTTGGCCGGGAGGGCTGGGTGCCGGTGAAGACCACGGCGGCGACGGCTCTGCCGGTGGCGGTGTTCAGGCTGCGGCCCATGACGGCGAACGTCCGTTCTATCAGGAGCCCGGCGTGCGGACTTCGTAACACCGGTCTTCCGTGCCGGTAACGAACACTCTGCCCGCACTGACTCAAGGACCCATCGAGGGTCGATCAATCTTGGCTCAAGAAAACCTGTCGCCAGGCTGGCTTTGCAGGGTTGGCCCAGGACGCAGACGCTGTCGGGGAGTACACCGCGGTTCCGTTTTCGGGTAAAGATTTACCGCCGCCGGGTGAAGCTGTACCTGCGCCGAGGGGCGGCGGAAGGTGTGCCCGGGGCCCGTCGGCGCCTGCGGGCGAAACCAGCAAAAAACCCCGTATCGCCGCCGAACGAGCGACAATACGGGGTTCTTCCCGAGCTTCCTATCAGAATCGAACTGATGACCTTTTCATTACGAGTGAAACGCTCTACCGACTGAGCTAAGGAAGCACCGCACCAATCAGCCGGGGAAACCGGCCGGTTCATGCAAGAGACAACTGTAATAGAGTCCCCGCGTCCGGGTCAAAATGAGCGCCCCGCAGGCTGCGATTGACGTTGGCGGGACGTTCATTCCGCCGTCGGATCCGGTTCAGGCCAACAACAGCAACGGCCGCGATGCTGGATCCAAACATGTGGCGCAGCATGCCTGCGCACCAGCGGCAAAGGAGCTCAACCATGACACCAGACAGCGCAATCTCCACCGGCAGCGTAGTTGGCACTGCCATCCCTACGAATGCGGTTACGAACGCGGATGCGGACGCGGCGGAGCAGGGCGTGCCCGTCCGGCTCGCGGTGCTGGCCATGGTGGGTACAACCGTGTACGACGGCGGCCTCATGGACCGCGCGATGTCCCGCACGCTGGTGGAACAGGGAGTTGCGGCCGGTTCGGCCGGCTTCGAAGGCATGCTGCGCTATGCGCGGGAGCGTTCCGGCATCTCGCGGATGACGGTTTTCGCCGAACTGTTCGAGGACCCGCAGGCGGCGGCCAGCGCCAACAAAAGGTTCGAGTTGAACTGCGACGAGCTTATCGCCGACGGCGGAGTCCGGGCCGTCCCGGGGGCGGAGGACACCATCGGGTGGCTCCGGGACGCCGGCATCAAGGTCTGCCTGGCCACCGGCTTCGGGCGCCACACGCAGAACATGGTGCTGGAATCCCTGGGCTGGATGGGCCTGGCGGACCTCAGCCTGTGCCCCGCGGACGCCGGCCGGGGCAGGCCGTTCCCGGACATGGTTCTGACGGCGGTCCTGGCCCTGGACATCGACGACGTCCGGAAAGTGGCTGTGGTGGGGGACTCCGCCGCGGACATCCATTCCGGTCTCCGCGCCGGGGCATCCGTTGCTGCCGGGGTGCTGACCGGATCTAACTCCGAGGCGTCGCTTCGCGGTGCCGGTGCCACCGACGTCCTGCCCTCCATCAAGGACCTTCCGGCACTCCTGGAGCGGCGGGCATCCCGGCACTGAGGCTCCAGCGCTGAAGCGCGCAGCAGCCGACTTTGCGGCTAACAGCAGCCCGGCCGCCGCGCCCGCCACGGCCGCTGGGGTCAGCAGACGGTGTTGTCCGCAGGCTCCTTGCCATCCACGAGGTAGGTGTCCACGGCGTTGCTGATGCAGGTGTTGGAACGGCCGTAGGCGGTGTGCCCCTCGCCCTTGAAGGTCAGCAGGGACGCGTTGCCCAGCTGCTTCCGCAGTTCGCTGGCCCAGTCCACCGGCGTTGCCGGGTCGCCGGTGGTGCCGACGACGACGATCGGCGCGGAGCCGCTGTACTTGACGGCGGACGGTGTGCGGAGGTTCTTGTACGGCCAGTCCGCGCAGTTCGCCCCGCCGTAGGCGAAGAAGTAGCCGAGCGTGGGGGCGGCCTCGCGGAGCCGCTGCTCTTCGGCGCGCATGGCGGCCGGATCGCTGTTCATGGGGTAGTCCAGGCAGTTGATGGCACCGAAGGCCAGCGCCGTGTTGGACGAGTACTTGCCGTTGGGGGAGCGGTCCGCGCCAAGGTCGGCCAGGCGGAGCATGAGGCTGACGTCACCCTTCATGGCGGCGTCCAGTGCCTGGGTCAGGGCCGGCCAGCTCTCGTTGCCGTACAGCGGAACGACGAGGCCGCTGACGAAGGCGTTGCCGCCCACCAGTCTGCCGTCCTTGGCGGTGCGCGGGGTCTGGCTCACGGAAGTGATGAGGTCGCTGATCTGCTGAACGCCGTCGTCGACTGTGCCGCTCAGGGGACAGCCTTCCTCCCCCAGGCAATGCTCAACGTAGGCACGCAGCGCCTTTTCGAAGGCCCGGGCCTGGCCCAGCGTCAGGTCCTCGGCGCTGAGGGTGGGGTCGATGGCGCCGTCGAGGACCATGCGCCCCACGTTGTCCGGGAACAGCGACGCGTACGTGGACCCGAGGAAGGTCCCGTAGGAGAAGCCCATGTAGTTCAGCTTGGAGTCGTTGAGTACGGCCCGCAGGACGTCGAGGTCCTTGGCCGCGCTGACGGTGTCGATGTGCCCGAGGACGGGCCCGGTCTGCTCCGCGCACTGGGCCGCGATGGCCTTGTTGTCGGCGCGAAGGGTCGCCAGCCCGGCATCGGTTTCCGGCGTGTAGATCTTCGCCCGGGCCTCGTCCCGTTCCTTGTCAGTGAGGCAGGTGACGGGCGCCGAACGCTTGACGCCGCGCGGATCGAAACCGACGAGGTCGTAGTTGGCGCGCACCTTCTCGGAGAAGTGGCTGGTGCCGGCGTCGCGGACGAAGTCGTAGCCGGACGCGCCCGGGCCGCCCGGGTTGACCAGCAGGCTGCCTTTCTTGTCGCCGGTGCTGGCGATCTTTACCGCGGCCAGTTCGATGCTGTCGCCGTCCGGCTTCGCGTAGTCGACGGGCACCTTGACCTTGGCGCACTGCATCTTGTCCTCGCAGGGCTCCCAGGTGATCGTCTGCGAGTAAAAGGCTTTGAGTCCCGCCGGGGCGGCCGCCGCGATGGAGGGGTCGGCCTGTCCCGTGGAGCTGTTCCGGGAGGACTCATCCTTGGACAGGCCCAGGGCACTGCACGATGCCAGCAGTACGGCCAGCGCCATGGCGCCGGCCGCCCGCATCCCGGCCGCGAGGGTCCGGGGTCGCGAGGACAGAGGCGGTGCAGACATCATGCGGTTTCTCCTTGTGGGCGGTTTGTGGGCAGCGTCAGATCGGTCAGGCAAATGGCGGTCGGTAGTGAGGCTACTGGATCAGGCTTGCGGCCATTGACTCTACGGCCAACAGCGGAGCGACGTTGGTGGTGGTGATCCGCTTGCGGGCGTTGTTGATGGCGTCCATCCGGGCGAGGGTCACTTCCGGCCCGGACTTTTGGGCAAACTCTTCCAGTTCGCTCCTCAGCTCAACGTTCACCAGCTCCACCGCGTTCCCCAGCTGGATGATCAGGACATCCCGGTAGAACGAGAGGAGGTCGGTCAGCGTCCGGTCCAGGGAATCGGTGACGGAACGCTTGGCACGCCGCTTCTGATCGTCCTCCAGCTGCTTCACCTGGCTGCGCATGGCGGGCGGCAGGGTTCCGGTCTCGGGGGCGCCGAGGGTGGCCAACAGGGAGGCCCTTTCGGCGGCGTCACGCTCTTCGTTGGAGCTCGTGGCCTCTTCGGTGGCGATCTTCACGAGCTTGTCAGCCATCATCACGGCGGCCGTGATGCCCCGCAGCCCCAGGGGGAACCGGACGGTCTCCAGGCGCCGTTCCCGGGCCTCGGCGTCGCGGGCCAGGCGCCGGGCAATGCCAACGTGGCTCTGGGCCGCCCGGGCAGCACGCTCGGCAAGGGCAGGATCCACGCCGTCGCGCTTCACCAGGAGGGCCGCGACGTCGGCGGCAGGCGGCAGCCTCAGCGCCACCGCGCGGCACCGTGACCGGATGGTCACCAGGACGTCCGCGGGGGAGGGGGCGCACAGCATCCAGATGGTGCGTGGCGTGGGCTCCTCGATGGCCTTGAGCAGCACGTTGGTGGTGCGCTCGGCCATGCGGTCAGCGTCCTCCACCACGATAATCCGCCAGCGCGCCGAAGACGGCCGGTTGCCGGCTTTGGCCACGAGATCGCGGGCCTCTTCAATGGTGATGGTCACTTTTTCGGTGCGGACAAAGGAAACGTCGGCGTGGGTTTCACCCAGGATGGTCAGGCATGCCGGGCAGGTGCCGCACCCGCGCTTGGTGACGTCGTCCTGGTCGCAGTTCAGTGCAGCGGCAAAGGCCTTGGCGGCGTTGGAGCGGCCGGAACCCGGGGGGCCGGTGAACAGCCAGGCGTGCGTGAGCCCCTCACCCATGGATGCCTGCCGCAGCTGGGCGACGACGGCTGGCTGCCCTTGCAGGTCATCCCAGACGGTCATGGCTGCGTGTCCGTTGATGCCAGGAGTGTTTCGACGCGCTCCAGGATCAGTCCCGCGATCTCCTCGACGGGGAGCCCCGCCTCAAGCACCAGGTAGCTCTCCGGCCTGGCCGCGGCGAGGTCCAGGAAAGCCTGGCGGATCCGGGCGTGAAACTCGTCGGCTTCTGATTCCAGCCGGTCCTCGGCAGCATCTCCGGCGGTGCGCCGGCTCCGTCCCTCGGCCGGGTGGACATCCAGGAGCACCGTCAGGTCCGGCTGCAACCCGGAGGTGGCCCACTCGTTGACGTTACGCACGGCGTGGGTGCCGAGGCCGCGGCCGGCGCCCTGGTAAGCCACCGAGGAATCGATGTAGCGGTCCGTCAGTACCACCTCGCCGCGGGCCAGGGCCGGCCTGATGACCTGGCTGGCGTGCGCGGCCCGCGAGGCGGCGAAGATCAGGGCCTCGGTGTGGGCGTCAATGTGGCCGTGGCCGTGGTCCAGCACCAGGGACCGGAGTTTCTCGCCGATGGGTGTCCCGCCGGGTTCCCGGGTGCGCAGCACGGTGAGGCCGCGCGATTCCAGCGCGCCGGCCAGCCGGGCCGCCTGCGTCGACTTGCCGGCACCGTCACCGCCCTCGAAGGCGATGAAAAGTCCGGAACTCTGCATATTCACCTATCCAGCCTACCGATTTCCGCTGACGAAAATGCCCGGTACCCGGTTCGATGCCTCGCCGGAAGCAGCCGCTTTCCCCGCAGGCAGGCAGCCAACGTACCCTGTGACCATGAGTCTTTCCGATCAGCATGCCGCCTCCTTGTCTGCCGAAACGGTGGTCGTGGCCGCCGGCCGTCCGCCCCGCGAGCACGATGCGCCGGTCAACCCGCCCATCGTGCTCTCCTCCACGTACTTCGGCACCGGCGCGCTGGACGACGGCGACAGGGGCTACGGCCGCTACTCCAATCCCACGTGGGACCCGTTCGAAGAGGCCCTGGGCCAGCTGGAGGGCGCCTCGCTGCCGGGGCTCCTTTACTCCTCCGGCCTGGCCGCCGTCAGCTCCGCACTCTCCCTGATCCCCAACGGGGGTGTCCTGGTGATGCCATCCCATAGCTATTCGGGATCGCTGGTCATGGCAGCCGAGCTGGCAGAAAAGGGCTTCCTCGAACTCCGCACCGTGGACATCGCGGACACTGACGCGGTCAGGGCCCAGATTGCGCCGCAGGGCGGCAAAGCGGCGGACATGCTCTGGCTGGAAAGCCCCACCAACCCGATGCTCGGCATCGCGGACATCCGTGCCCTGACCCAGGCCGCGCACGACGCCGGCGCTGTGGTCGTCACTGACAACACCTTCTCCACCCCTTTGGTGCAGCAGCCGCTCAGCCTGGGATCCGACGTCGTTCTGCACTCGGTGACCAAGTACCTGGCCGGCCACTCCGACGTGGTGCTGGGCGCCCTGGTGACCTCGAACGCGGAACTGCGCGAAACCTTGCTTCACCACCGCATCATCCACGGCGGAATCGCCGGACCTTTCGAAGCGTGGCTGGCGCTGCGCGGGCTGCGGACCCTGGCCCTGCGGATCGAGCGTTCGCAGGCGTCGGCGGCGGTGCTCGCCGAGCGTCTGAGTGCGCACCCGGCCCTGGAGAGTGTGCGTTACCCGGGCCTCGTGTCGGACCCTGGCCACGATCTCGCCAAGTCGCAGATGACGGGTTTCGGTTCCATTCTGTGCGTCCAGGTCGCGGCTGCGGGTGGGCTCGGTGCCGCCGAAACCGCGGACAAGCTGGTCCGTGCACTTAACCTGTGGCTGCCGGCCACGTCCCTTGGCGGGGTTGAATCGCTCATTGAGCGGCGGCGCCGGCACGCCGCGGAACCCGCCAGCGTCCCCGAGAACCTGGTGCGGCTGAGCGTCGGCATCGAAAACGTCGAGGACCTCTGGGCCGATTTGAAGCAGGCGCTGGACGCGCTGGACCGATAGGCTGGGCTGGTGGACGGACGACTACTGATTTTCTACGTTGAGAACACGGTCTACTACATTCTGGGGCTGATTGCACTGGCCCTGGAGGTGTGGGCCTTCTTTGACTGCGTCCGCCACCGGCCCAACGCCTTCGAAGCTGTTGGCAAGCGCACCAAGACGTTCTGGCTGGCATTGACCGGCGGCAGCCTGGCTGTGGGAGCGCTGTCCGTGCTGGGCGGCGGGTCGGGCGGCCTCCTCGGCCCGCTTGGCCTGTTTGGCCTCGCAGCCGTGGTGGCGGCCTCTGTATACCTGGCCGATGTCCGGCCGGCCGTGAAGGACGCCGGCCGCGGCGGCAGCCGGAACATGGGTCCCTACGGCCCCTGGTGACCCCCGCCTGACCGTGGCCACGGTCGGTTGGCCTGGTGACCCGCGTTAGCCGGGTGCCAAAGCTTCCCAGCCGACGGTAAGTTCCCCCAACCGCCAACGCGAGGGCCCGTCCTGCACCGGCCACCCGCCGTCGAGCAGTGCCCGGCACATGGCCATCCACCGTTGCCGGTTGCCGAACGGCGCCAGCGGGGCCGACTCCAGCCAGGCCCGGTCCATCGCCTGCAGCAGCGTGTAAATGCGTTCGCCGGGAACGTTGCGGTGGATGAGCGCTTTGGGCAGGCGTTCGGCGATCTCGGACGGCAGCCCGAAGCTCCCGAACCGCACTGACATGGTGAGGCTGAGCGGGCGCTCGGGATCGAGGGCAATCCACGCGGAGCGGCGGCCAATCTCGTCGCACGTTCCGTCGATGAACAGGCCATCCGGGGCGAGCCGGCCCTGCACCAGTTCCCAGATGCCGCAGACATCCGCTTCCTCGTACTGCCGCAGCACGTTGAACGCTCGCACAAACACCGGATTCCCGGGCACCGGAAGTTCGAATCCTCCGTTGTGGAAACTCAGGCCGGGGCGCTCCAGGGACTTCGCCGCGCGCACCCGCTCCGGTTCGATTTCGATCCCGCAGACGCGCACATCCGGCCGTACCGCCCGGAGCCGTTCAAAGAGTTCGACGGCGGTGGCAGGCGAGGCGCCGTAGCCCAGGTCCACCACGAGCGGGTCAGCGGCCCTCCGGAGCCGCCAGGCCTGCGGCCCCGCCAGCCACCGGTCCAGCCGGCGCATGCGGTTCGGGTTGGTGGTGCCGCGGGTCACGTTGCCCACCGGCTTGCCCCGGCTGCTCCGGTTGGTCACCACCCGCTCTGCTTTCTGCACCACCGTCCCAGCCTATCGGGGAGCCCCTTTCGGCGGCGCTGCCGCGTGATGTAACTCTCGGCACCCGTGGGCCGCGCTCGGCTAGGATGAAAATCATGACTTACAAGTTGATTCTGCTGCGCCACGGCCACAGCGATTGGAACGCCAAGAACCTGTTCACCGGCTGGGTGGACGTTGACCTGAACGACCAGGGCCGCGAGGAAGCAGCACGCGGCGGGGAACTGCTGGTTGAGAACAACATTCTCCCGGACATCCTCTACACGTCGCTCCTGAAGCGGGCCATCAACACGGCCAACATCTCCCTGGACAAGGCTGACCGCGGCTGGATCCCCGTCAAGCGCGACTGGCGCCTGAACGAGCGCCACTACGGTGCACTGCAGGGCAAGGACAAGGCCCAGACCCTGGCCGAATTCGGCGAGGACCAGTTCATGCTGTGGCGCCGGTCCTACGACACCCCGCCGCCGCCCCTGGACGACAGCAGCGAGTTCTCCCAGTCCCGCGACCCGCGCTACGCGGACCTCGGCGACGACCTGCCCCGCACCGAGTGCCTCAAGGATGTCCTCATCCGCCTGCTCCCGTACTGGGAATCGGACATCAAGGAAGACCTGAAGGCCGGCAAGACCGTCCTGGTCACCGCCCACGGCAACTCCCTGCGCGCGCTGGTCAAGCACCTGGACGGCATCAGCGACGACGCCATCGCCAGCCTGAACATCCCCACCGGCATCCCGCTGGTCTACGACCTGGACGAGAACTTCCAGCCGATCACCCCCGGGGGCACCTATCTCGATCCCGAGGCAGCCGAGCAGGCGATCCTGGCCGTGGCCAACCAGGGCAAGAAGTAGCGCGCTGCTCGCCTCTGGTTGAGCCTGCCGCCGCTGGTTGAGCCTGCCGAAAACCAGGCTCCTACCCAAGCAGAAACGGACGACGCCGGCCGGTCACCTCAGGTG
>NZ_JBHTXX010000042.1:0-44312 GCF_042791415.1 Arthrobacter sp. NPDC056691 | reverse complement strand
GCCCCTCCCCATCGTGGGGAGGGGCCGGCCTTTCACTCGATCAGCTGCCGCTCAACCGTGCCGGTTGATCAGCTGCTGGGTGACGGCGTCGGCGTCGCGGACGGGGACGTCGGGCTGCTGGCGGTCCCGGTGCTGCCAAGTCTCGCCTCGGCGTCGAGGGCCTTCTGCAGCGCGGCCGACAGTTTCTTCTGCTGCTCTCCGTATGCGGTGAAGTCGCCCTTCGCCAGTGCGGCCTGGCCGGCCTTGATGGCGTCGTTGGCTTCATCCAGGGCTGCCTTCAGCGCGGCCTTGGCATCCTCCGAGCCCGGCGAAGCGGGCGTCGTGCCGGGAGACGTGGGAGTCTTGCCGTTGTTTGGCGAGTCTCCGGCGCTTGCTCCGGACCGGCCGCCGAACAGCTTGTTGAGGGCCTCGTCCAAGGTGGGCTCGAAGGCGATCTTGTCGCCGAAGGCCACGAGTACCCGCTGCAGCGTCGGGTAGGAGGTCTCACCCGTGGACTTGAGGTACACGGGCTGGACGTAGAGCATGCCGCCGCCGGCGGGAAGTGTCAGCAGGTTGCCGTTGAGCACATCCGAGGCACCCTGCCGCAGCAGGTTAAGCGCCTGGGACACGGTGGGATCGGAGTTGAACTTGTTCTGCGCCTGGCCGGGACCGGGCACCTGTGATTCCGGCGGAACCTGCAGCAGCCGGAGCTGGCCGTAGCTCTCGGCCTTCACGCCCTTCTGTGAGCCGGCGTCGGAATCGGCCGCGAGGAAGCCGTAGAGGACGTTCCGGGCGTTGTTGTTGACCACCTGCGGAATGTAGGACGAGGTCAGCTGGAACGCGGGCGTCTTCTGGTCCGGCATCTGCAGCGACATGTAGAACGGCGGCTGCTTGACCTCCTGCGACACGGTGGGATCGTTCGGAACGCTCCACGCGTCGTCGTTCTTGTAGAAGCTCACGGGATCCGTGACGTGGTAGCGGCCCAGCAGTTCACGCTGGACCTTGAACAGGTCCTCCGGGTAGCGGACGTGGCTCATGACAGCGGCGGACATCTCCGAATACGGCTTCAGGGTGGAAGGGAACACCTTCTGCCAGGCCTTCAGGAGCGGGTCCTGGTCATCCCAGGCATACAGCGTCACGGAGCCGTCATAGGCGTCCACGGTGGCCTTAACCGAGTTCCGGATGTAGTTGACGGAGCTGTTGGGCAGCGCCACGTTGCGGCCGGCGGTGGTCTGCGAGTCCGTGGTGGCGTCGGAGAGCTGCTCCTGCTGCGAGTACGGGTAGTACTGGCTGGTGGTGTAGCCGTCCACGATCCACTTGACCCGGCCGTCAACCACGGCGGGGTAGGCATTGCCGTCGACCGTAAGGTAGGGCGCCACCTTCTGCACGCGCTCACGCGGGTTGCGTTCGTACAAAATCTGGGAGGCGTCGTTCACGCCGTCGGACAGCAGCAGGTCCGAGGACTGGAACTTGATCGAGTACAGGACCTTGTTAAGGAAGCTGCCAACGTTCGGGCCGCCGTTTCCGGTGAACGTGTACTGCGTCTCGCCGCCCTCCTTCGAGGCGGGGCGGTCCTGTTCGCGGTGCGGAGCGCCTTCCGGGGCACCCACGATTGAGTACTCCGGGGAGTCCTCACCGAAGTAGATGCGGGGCTCGTAGGTCGCGTCAGTGCCGAGGACACCGGTGGACGGGATGCCGGATTGCAGGAACTCCGGCTTACCGTCGACCGTGAACTTGTTGCCCTTCGCGGCAACCACACCGTAGCCATGGGTGTACACGACGTGGCGGTTCAGCCAGGACTGCTGGTCGGCGGCGAGGCCGTCCGGGTTGAGCTCACGCACGGCGATGACGGTGTCCTGCACCTTGCCGTTCACCGTGTACCGGTCAACGTTGAGCGCCTTGGGGAACTGGTAGTACGGGCGGAACTGCTCAAGCTGCGAGAAGGCGTCCGAGATCAGGTTCGGATCCAGGAGCCGGATGTTGGCCGTGGTCTGCGCGTCCGGGGCCAGGGCCCCTTGGGTAGTAGTGGTGGTGGCGTTGTACCGCTCCACCTTCACCTGGTCCAGGCCGTACGCCGACCGGGTCATGCCGATGTTCCGCTCGATGTACTTCCGTTCCAGGGTCTGCTCGGACGGGCGCACCTGGAACTGCTGGATGACCCACGGGTAGACGCCGCCGGCCAGGATGGAGGTGATGACCAGCATCGCCGTGCCGATCACCGGAAGCCGCCACTTGCCGATGATGGCCGCGACAATGAAGAGGATGGCCACGAGTGCCGCCGCCACGGCCAGGATCGCCTTGGTGGGGATGACGGCGTTGACGTCGGTGTACAGCGCGCCAGCCCAGCGGCCGCCGTTGTTCTGCAGTGCGGAGTAGCGGTCCAGCCAGAAGTTGATGCCCAGCAGGATCAGGAACGAGGCACCGGTGACGGCGAGGTGGATCTGCGCGGCGCGGCTGGTGAAGATGCCGCGCTCCATGATCCTGATGCTGCCGTACAGGTAGTGCGTGAGGATGCCCGCGATACCGGCCACTATTGCCACGCTGATCAGGAACCCGGTGACGAAGCCCAGGAACGGCAGCGTCATCAGGTAGAAGCCGATATCGAGCCCGAACTCCGGATCCTTCTGGCCGAAGGACTCCTGGTTGAAGAACAGCATGACCTTCTGCCACTGGCTGGAGGCCGCGCTGCCGGCGAAGAGCCCAAACAGCACGGGCAGCCCGATCATGACCACGCGCCGCACGGGTTCAAGCTGCGCCTGGTAGCGGTTGAGGTTGTCCCGGATTTCCGAGTCCGGCGCGTAGACCGGGCGGGCGTGGTAGGCGATCCGGATCGCGTAAAACACGGCCGCGAACATGATGAGGAAGCCGGCGGCGAAAATGCCGATTCTCGCCAGGTTCTCAGTCAGGAACACCTCGAAGTAGCCAAGCTGCTGGTACCACAGGACGTCCGTCCATACATTGGCGAAGAAGATGAACCCGACAACAACCAGCGCAACGACGATGAGCGTGGGCGTCAATGCACCGCGCCTTGTCTGGAGTCTTCCGGGCGGGGTGGGGCTGGCAGGACGGGACAAACTCGTACCTCATAGCTTTGTCAGTTGCTGGTCTTAATTTTAAGTTTTCAGTGGAGGCCACGCATAGCGCCGGCACCGGCTGTCAATTAGTGCCACGAGCGGACCGGAGCCTTAGTTCCTCGATTTAGTCTAGTTGTTGGTGCAGGTGGGAAGTCCCGACGTGTCGGCGCCCTTGGCGGCCAGCTCGACGGCGGACTTTGCCTCCGCCAGGTTTTCCACCTTGACCACCTGCAGCCCGTCCGGAACATGCCCCACAACTTCTGCGCAGTTCGCCGCCGGGGCCAGGAACATGGTGGCGCCATCGGCCCGGGCACCGTGCATCTTGACGGCAATGCCGCCGATCGGTCCCACCACGCCGTCGGGGGTAATCGTGCCGGTCCCGGCGATGTGTTTTCCGCCGGTGAGATCGCCCGGCGTCAGGGTGTCCGTGATGCCCAGGGCGAACATCATCCCGGCGCTGGGGCCGCCCACCTTGTCCAGGGAGATCTTTACGTCGAACGGGAAGGTGAAGCGGTACTGCAGCAGCACGCCCAGGATGTAGCGTCCGGACGGGTTCTTCGCTGGAGTCACCGTTTCGGTCACCTGCTTGCCGTCCCGGCTTACGACGACGACCGCGGGCTTCCCCTTTCCGGCGGCCAGTTCTTCCTGGATCACCTCAAGTGACGTGACAGGTTTGGCGTTGATGGAGGTGAAGACGTCCCCCTTCTGCAGTTTGCCCTGCGCGGCCGAACCCTCAGACAGGTCCGCCACTTCGAGCTTCTGCGTGTAAGGGATATCCAGCCCCTTCAGGGCCGCCGCCACAGCGTTTTCCTGCGACGTGGCCATGGCCACGGCACTCTCCTGCTGTGATTCCTCCTTGGTCACGCCCGTCGGGAAGATCAGTTCCTCGGGGTACACCGCCTTGGAGCCGTCAAGCCACGCCGAGAACGCCTCAAAGACACTCACGGGGCCGTTGGGGCCGCCGTCGACATAGACAGTGGTGAGATCGAGGTTGCCCTTGGCCGGGAAGGTCTCGCGGCCGGACACGCTAATCACCGGCTTCGTATTTTCCGTGCCCAGTGTGTTGAACGTGGGCCCGGGCGATTCCACCACGTAAGGGACGGGAAGAACCGCGGCCGTCACGCCCAGCCCGAGCGCAAGAAGCCCGGACAGTGTCATGGCGGAGATGCGGGGATCCCTGCCCCGGGCACGCCGCCACCGGCGGGCATCCTCGGTTCCGTCGGGATTCCCGCCACCGGCGGCAGGCGCCGGGGACTCCTCTGCGGGCTGGCCGCCCTTGGTTATCGTCACTGAAGGACCTCTCCGCACCGCGTCATTCAGCGCTGCACCGCGGCCGCAGCCCGGCGGACGGCCGGGGCGCAGCCTACATACGTTCCGGCTTCTAACACTACGCGTCCCGGCCTGCCGTTAGCTCTTTGCCTACAGCGAACGTCCCGGCTTTCGGCAGACAGCCACTCCCACACAGGGGTAGCGTGAAGTTGATTAATAGTCACACCGACGATCGGCGGGATCATGACCTCCAATCCACTCAATCCGTCCAACGGCGACGAAAATCCAAAGGATCCGCTGGCGGAGATGCTGCAGAACCTCATGGGCGGCAAGGGCCTGGGTGACATTGACCCCGCAGAACTGGCCAAAGCCGCCGGACTGCCGAACGATCCCAACCTGCTGGCCCAGATGTTCTCCCAGGTGCAGGCCATGATGAGTGCGCCCTCGGAGGGCCCCGTCAACTGGAAGCTCGCCCATGACAACGCCCGCCGTGTTGCCGCCGGCAGCGCCGACCCGTCGGTCACGTCCGCGCAGTCACGGGAAGTGGATGAGGCGCTGCGGCTCGCGGAACTCTGGCTGGACCAGGTGACGGACCTGCCCGCCACCGGCCTCATCGGCAAGGCGTGGTCCCGCGCCGAATGGGTGGAGGAGACGCTCGGCACCTGGAAGCGGCTGACGGAGCCGGTGGCCAACAGCGTGGCCAACGCCCTCTCCACAGCCATGACGGAGCAGATGCCGGAGGAGATGAAGTCCATGATGGGCGGCGCCTCGTCCATGCTGCAGAACGTGGGCGGCGCCATCTTCGGCATGCAGCTGGGCCAGGCCATCGGAGCACTCTCCACCGATGTGGTCAGCTCCACGGACATCGGCGTTCCGCTGGCCGATCTGGAGATGGCACTGCTTCCCGGCAACGTGGCCAAGTTCGGCGAGGGGCTCAGCCTTCCCGAAAACGACATCCGGCTCTTCCTCGCCGTCCGCGAGGCCGCCCACGCCCGCCTGTTCGTCCAGGTTCCGTGGCTTCGCGGGCACCTGCTCGGTGCCATTGAGGCCTACGCCCGCGGCATCCACATCGACACGTCGCGGATCGAAGAGCTGGCCCGGGATCTCGACCCCAGCAACCCGGAGGGAATCCAGGAGGCCCTGTCGCAGGGCGTCTTCATGCCCCAGCGCACGCCCGAACAGGACCAGGCCCTGCAGAAGCTGGAGACCGCACTGGCCCTTGTCGAGGGGTGGGTGGACGAGCTCACCGCAGCCGCCACCGAAAAAGTGCTCCCCTCCGCAGCGGCGCTCCGCGAAACGGTCCGCCGCCGGCGGGCCACCGGCGGTCCCGCGGAACACGCGTTCGCTTCCCTCGTGGGGCTGGAGCTGCGGCCCCGCCGCCTCCGCGAAGCAGCCACACTGTGGGCATCGCTCAAGGCCGAGCGCGGCATCGACGGCCGCGACGCCATCTGGAAGCATCCCGACCTCCTCCCCACTGCCGAGGACCTTGACGACCCCAAGGGATTCAGCGAACGCCGCAAGCTCGCCGAAGCCAGTGACAGCGAGGTGGACGACGCCCTCCAGAAGCTGCTGAACGGCGGCTTCGACAGCCTGGCTGACAGCGGTGACGAAAAGACCGGCAGTGACGAAGGCGAAAACCCTGCCGACGACGAGGGCGAGGCGCCGAAGGGCTAGTGTAGTTCCAGCCGAACTAGAGGCCGACGTCGAAGGGTAACCGCCCGGCGTCGGCCTCTTCTGTTTGTCCTGCATCGTCGGGGGCCAGCCCGCGCGACGTGGCAAAGGACACGCCTTCCAGGAAGGCTTTGGCACGCTCCGTTTCGGGATACGCCTCGAGCAGCTTCCAGAACGCCGCGTTGTGTCCCGCCACCAGCAGGTGCGCCAGTTCATGCAGCAGCACATAATCGATGACCCACTGCGGCATGGGCCGGAGCTTGTCGGAAAGCCGGATGGACCCGTCCGAGGGGGTTGCTGAACCCCAACGGGAGTTTTGGTTGCTGACCCACCGGACCGAGGCCGGGGCCGACCTGCCGCCGAGGTAGCTGGCCGAGAGCTGCGCGGCGTGCGCGGCCAGCGCCGCGTCGGAGGAAGGCCGCCGCCCGGCACCGCTGGAACGCTTCTCCCCCTGGGTCCGAAGCTTCTCCAGCATCCGGTGAACCCAGTCCGCTTCCTGCGCTCTGCTGAAGTGGGCGGGGATGGCCACGACGGCGGTGCCGTTCTCCCAGAAGGCCGCCACCGTGCGGCGCCGGCGGGCGGAGCGGCGGACCTCCACGGGAGCGCCGTCGTGGGTGGTCAGTGGCGTGCTGGTTTCTGGTTTCCCGGGCATTACAGCGTGCTGCTTTCCGTCAGGACCGCGAGGACTGCCTCGCCGTACCGCTCCAGTTTGGACGGGCCGACGCCGGCGAGCCGGGCCAGTTCCTCAAGTGAGGAAGGCCTGGCCTCGGCGATGGCTGTCAGGGTTGCATCGGTGAAAACCACGAAGGCAGGGACGTCGGCGGAATGCGCGACCTCCTTGCGCCATTCACGCAGCGCGTTGAACGTCTGTTCTTCATAGCTGGGCGGGCACTGGCTGCAGCGGCCAACCTTCCTCTCGGCTCCGCTGGCCAGCATGCTCCCGCAGACCCGGCACGAGGCGGGGGCGGCCGCCTTGCGGCGCGGCGTGGTTCCCCTCCCCGGGGCGGCCGAGCTGGCCACCGAGTCGGGGCGCAGCCCGTCGAGGAAGCGGGACGGCTTCCGGTTGGCGCGCCCGCCCGGGGTCCTGGCGGTGGACCAGGAAAGGGACAGGTGCTCGCGGGCACGGGTGATGCCGACGTACAGCAGCCTGCGTTCCTCGTCCACCGCGGCGGGATCGTCAGCGAAAGAGATGGGCATGAGCCCCTCACTCAGCCCCACGAGGAATACCGCGTCCCATTCGAGACCCTTTGCCGCGTGCAGGGACGCCAGCGTGACCCCCTGGACGGTCGGGGCGTGCTGGGCAACGGAGCGCTCCTGAAGCTCATTGACAAAGTCGGCCAGGCCGAACTGCGGCCCGCGGTTCTGCGCCAGCTCGTCCGCCAGGGCCACCAGCGCGGCCAGGGATTCCCACCGTTCCCGCAAGGCGCCGCCGCTGTGCGGGGCGGTGTCTGTGTAGCCCAGTGACGCGACGATATCGCGCACCAGCTGGCCCAGAGGCTGGGGGTCGGACTCGGCCACGGCACGGGTGGCTGCCCGGAGCTGGAGGATCGCGTCGCGGACCTCCTTCCGCGCGAAGAACCGCTCGCCGCCGCGAAGCTGGTAGCCGATCCCTGCCGACGCCAGAGCCTGCTCGTAGGCCTCCGACTGGCCGTTGGTGCGGAACAGGACAGCGATTTCACTCGCCGGCACGCCGTCGTCGAGGAGGGTGCGGATCTTGCCGGCGACCGTTGCAGCCTCGGCTTCGTCATCCGTGCACTCTGTGAAGTGCGGCTGGGGTCCGGGGTTCCGCTGGGCCACGAGCTTCAGCGGGGCGGCCCAGGCAGCGTCGGCCGCCGGTCCGCCGCTCCGGCGTGAGGCCAGCAGATCGTTGGCGAGCTTGACCACCTGCGGAGTGGACCGGTAGTCCCGGACCAGCTTGACCACGTTCGCGTCCGGGTACTGGGCCTTGAACCCGAGGAGGTGCTTCGGGGACGCTCCGGTGAATGAGTAGATGGTCTGGCTGGCGTCGCCCACAACGCACAGGTCGTTGCGGCCACCAAGCCAGAGCTCCAGGAGCCGCTGCTGCAGCGGCGAAACGTCCTGGTATTCGTCCACCACGAAGTGCCGGTACTGTTCCCGGACCGTCGCCGCCACCTTGGGGTCTTCCTGCAGGATGCCGACGGTGATCAGGAGGACGTCCTCGAAGTCGATGACGTTGCGGTCCGTCTTGACGTCCTCGTAGGCCTGGAACACCCGGGCCACGGCCGTGAGGTCAAAGCCTCCAGGCGCGCCCCTGTCCTGTGCGTTTTCCAGGTAGTTGGCGGGGGTGAGCATGGATACCTTGGCCCACTCGATTTCGGACGCCAGGTCCCGGATGGAGGCGCGGTCGGTACTGAGCCGGAGCCGTCGGGCGGCCTCGGCGATCATCTGCGCCTTGTGGTCCAGCAGGTTGGGCAGCGCCCCGCCCACCGCCTGCGGCCAGAAGAACTGCAGCTGCCGCAGCGCGGCCGCGTGAAATGTCCTGGCCTGGACGTTTCCGACCCCAAGGTCGCGGAGCCGGCTGCGCATTTCCGCTGCCGCGCGTGCCGTGAACGTGACAGCCAGCAGCCGCTGCGGGCTGTACACCCCCGACTGCACACCGTAGGCGATCCTGTGGGTGATGGCGCGGGTCTTGCCGGTGCCGGCTCCGGCGAGCACGCAGAGCGGGCCGGTCAGGGTGGTGGCCACTTCCCGCTGCTCCGCGTCGAGGCCGCCAAGGATCCGGTCCTCCAGGGAGGCGTTGCCATCAGGATTTTCTGTCGTCACTTCTTGCTGCTTGCTTTACGGGGATGGATGGGCTGCTCCGCCATGGAGGCGTTTACGGAAGTAGGTTTTTGCCGGCCTGAGGACTGTTCAGTCGTCAGCCGGACGGTCCTGGATCACGCCGCCGTACCAGTGCTCGATGAGGGACCTGGCGATGGAAAGCCTGGTGGAGATGACGATTTCACCGCTGAGCACGGCTTCCTGGACTTCCTCCCGGCTGAACCAGCGCGCCCTGGTGACCTCGACGCCGTCGGGCTTTGCTTCCGTGTCATCGGTGACGGCGGTAAAGCCGAGCATGAGGGACGCCGGGAACGGCCACGACTGGGAGCCGAGGTACTGGCATGCCTTGACCCGCACCCCCACCTCTTCCTGGATTTCCCGGACCACGGCCTGTTCCAGGGATTCCCCGGGCTCGACGAACCCGGCCAGCGTGGAGTAGTTCTTGGCGTCCAGCGGACCGCCTCCCCCCAGCAGGACACGGCCGTCCGGGCCAACCACCGTGACGATAATGGCCGGATCCGTGCGCGGGTAGTGTTCGGAGTTGTCAGCCGGGCACCGCCGGACCCATCCGCCGGCCTCCACGTTTGTGACGGCGCCGCACCGGGGACAGTGGGTGTGGGTGGCGTGCCAGTTGGCAATGGCACTGGCCTCAACGAACAGCGCGGTGTGGGTCGGATCCAGTTGCGCCGCGACGTCCCGGAAGCCTTCCCAGCTGGCTCCGGCGGGCAAGCCGGCCGGACCGGGGTCCACCGGTTCGGGCAGGATGAACAGCAGGACGCCGGTTCCTGCGGGAAGGTCTCCGGAGCCGAGTGCCGCGCCGAGATAGATGATATGCACCGGGCCGGACGCCGACCGTTCGAGCCGGTCCAGCAACGGTCCGGCCTCTGCCAGGACCAGTGCGTCCCCGTGGACCAGGGCGTGCCGGCCGGACAGGAGCATGGCCTTGGCCGTTCCCGCTGCCAGCAGATCCGGAACGAGGCCGGGCCTCATCCGTTCAACCGACCCCCTGTTGACCATTGCGGGCCGGACCGGCAGGACGGTGTCGAAGAGATGGTTGGCCGGCAGTTCGCCGGCCAACAGCTGATTTTCCGGCATCGCGCCGCCCGCTTGACCGACCGGCACTGCGGCCTCCGCATGACTCATGTATCCACCGTACTGACTCGCAGTGACAATTTACATTTCGGGCGGCCGCCGCCGGGCCTGGAGGTACCTCTCCGTTGGCCCCCGCGCAGCCATATTTAGGCGGATCTCGAGACTCGCCGCGACACATCATGGTCTTGGACGCCGCTCAATCTACCGTGGAACCGTGAGAAGAGAACCAATCGAACTGGCAGCTGTGGCCACCGCGGCAGTCCCCGGACTGAGCCCGACTGCTGTGAGCTCTGCCCCGGACGACCCGGCAGACTTTGATTCGGCTCTCCTTCTGGATGCCGAAGGCAAACGCTGGCGCGTCCGCTCACCCCGGCACGCGGAAGCCAGCACCAGGCTGGAGACCGAATTCCTGGTGCTGCGCGCGTTCGCACCCGGCATCCGGGCCGAACTGCCGTTTCTCATGCCCACGGTGGCCGGCACCGTCCGGCAGCAGAACCTGACCACCTTCGTGTACTCCCACCTGCACGGCGCCACGCGCACCGTTGAAGAGCTGACGGCTGGTCCGCAGGAGCTGGCGAAGGAGATCGGCACCGCCCTGGCGGCCATTCACGACCTGCCCCGCGCGCTGGTCAGCAACGCGGACCTGCCCAGCTACACCCCCAACGAGTTTCGCCAGCGCAGGCTCAATGAACTCGACATGGCCGCAACCACAGGCAAGATTCCGGCCCTCCTGCTGCGCCGCTGGGAGCACGCCATGGAAGACGTCTCACTGTGGCGGTTCAACCCCTGCGTGGTCCACGGGGACCTGCACGAGGACAACCTGCTGGTCGAGGGCCACCGCGTCACGGCCGTCACCGGCTGGACCGACCTGCGCATCGGCGACCCCGCCGACGATCTCGCCTGGCTCGTGGCATCCAATGAGCACGACTTCGTCGACGCCGTGGTCACGCACTACACCGCGAAGCGCCGGGACGCACCGGACACGCACCTGCTGCGCCGTGCCGCGCTCTCGGCCGAATTTGCCTTGGCCCAGTACCTTGTCAAGGGCATCGCGGCGGCCGACGCCGACATGATCGCCGAGGCCGAAGGAATGCTTTCCACGCTGGCGGACGACATCGCCGAATACGGCGGCCAGCCCATCAGCGTGGAACCGCTGCCCCCGGCCAAGCCCGACGCCGCGCCAGCCGGCCAGGCACCGGCCGCACCCGGCCTCGTCGACGCCCCGGCGGCCACCGACATTTCCGAGGCCATGCCCGCCGTCCACGTCACGCCCATCCCGGTTGTGGTGACTCCCATCCCGGTCGACGTGACGCCCATCCCGGCTGACGCGGCACCTGTCCCGGTTGACGCGAAGCCCCTCCCGGTCGAGGTGACGTCCATCCCGGCTGACGGGGAGGACGGCCGGGAGAACGCAGACCAGCCGTCAGACCGGGACACGTCGCAGGGCGCAGCGGAGGATTCTGACGCGGCGGAGGGTGCCGGCGCCCCTGGCGGTGCTGAAGCAGACGGTGCCAAGGTCGAGGCACCTGGGGATGCACCGGCCCCGAAGCCCTCAGGCACCGACACCTCCACTGTCGCCCTCACGGTGGTTGACGCCAAGACGACCTGACTGGCCAGCGTTCAACCGGCCAGCGTTCAACCGGCGAGTGTTCCAACCGGCCAGTTTTCCTGGCTGGCGTGAACCTCGTAGCCCGTGCGCTCCCCTAACCCGTGTGCGCCCCTAACCTGCGTGCGCACCTAACCTGCCAGGGCGGCAGCCACGATCTCTTCGAGTTCGGCGCCAGATGCCAGGTCGTGCGGGCGCACCACGTGGTTGTCCGCGACGTAGAAGAAGGCCGCCCGGACCTCTTCCAGCGGCACGCCCTTCAGCCTTGCCCAGGCGAGCCGGTAGACGGCCAGCTGGACACTCTTGGTCTTCAGCTGCCCGGCGGACGGCCGGCGGCCGGTCTTCCAGTCCACGAGGTCCCAGCCGCCGTCGGCGTCCTGGAACACCGCGTCGATGCGGCCGCGGACAACGACGTCGCCGATCCGGGTCTCCACCGGGACTTCCACGTACGCGGGCGAGCGGTGTGCCCACCGGGAGTCCCTGAAGGTGGCCACCATGTCATCGAGGCCGTAGGCCTCGTCGATGTGGTTGTCAGAACCGGGTGCTTCGCCTAGATCCAGCATTCCTGCCGTTCCAAAGTACTCTTCCACCCAGGCGTGGAAAGCGGTGCCCTTGCGCGCGGACATGCCAGGTTCGCGCGGGACGGGCCTCCGTAGCCGCTGGACAACAGCCTCGGCGTCCTCCCCCAGGTCCACCAGAGTGGACGCGGAGATATGCCCGGGCAGATACACGTCGCGGCTACGGGCCCGCCTGGCACGCCGTTCCAGAAGGAGGGCAGCCTCGCGATCCCAACCTGCAGCCTGGGGACGGAGCCCCTGGCCTGCCGGGAGCCCCGGCGCACCAGCTTCGACGGCGGCGATCTCGGTGAGCAGCCGTTCCGCGGCGCGGTCCATGGCCGCCCGCCGTCCCGGCACAAGCCGGAGCCGGTTGCCGCTGCGGGGGTCAACAGGACCTTCCAGCGGATCATACGGCCAGCCCGCCACCTCCAGTTCCCGGGTCAGGGGACTCTCCTGCGGCAGGGATTCCTCATCCACAGAACCAGGGTGGATTTCCGCGGTTTCCCCCTCTGCCAGAGGCGCCAGCTCGGCAAGGAACGGCGACATCTCCGCCATCCCGCCGCGCCCGCCGACCCACGCTCCGCTGGAAACCCAAAGCACGTGTTTGGCGCGGGTGTAGGCAACGTAGGCCAGCCTCCGCTCCTCAGCCTCGCCGTGGGCCTGGACGTCACCCTTGAACACCTTCTCGGCGTCCAGCCATCCCTTCTGGTCCGGCTGGTCAATGTCCCACTGTGGAAGATCCGCACGGTCACCCCGGAGAGGCCAGGGCAGGGCCGCGGCACCGCTGCTCCACCTCGAGTCGCGGCTGCTGGGGAACGCGCCCGAGTTCAGGCCCGGCACGAACACGACGTCCCATTCGAGACCCTTCGAGGCGTGCACCGTCAGCAGCTGCACGGCCTCGTGGTTGACGTCTGCGGGCGGCACGTCCAGGCCGCCCTCCTCCGATGCGGCCGCCTCCAGCCAGGAAAGGAAGGCCAGGACGTCCACCCGGTGGGAGGTCTGCAGGAATCCCGCGGCCGCGTCCTGGAACGCATCCAGGTTCCGCCGCGCCTGGTGAATGCTGAACCCGGGCCTGGCGGCAACCTCGATGTCCAGCAGCATGGCCCGTTCCACTTCGCCCAGCAGGGTGGTCAGGTCCTCGCCCATCAGCCCCCGGAGCTGCCGCAGCTCCGTGCCCAGCCGCTGCAGCCGTTCCCGGGCCGGAGGTGTCAGGCGGCGGCCGTGGGCGGACGTCCACCCCTCGTTGGGCAGCCAGTCCAAGGCCTCGACGAGGCTGGCCGAATCGGTGATGTCGCCCTCGATGACGACGTCGGCAGCTTCCGGATCCCCGTCGCCCGACAGGTCGTTCGCACCCAGCCCACGGCCGCTATCAACCGTGCCGCGGCCGCTATCGACAATGCCGCGGCCGCTATCAACCGTGCCGCGGCGCCGGGCAAGAAACGAGGACCAGTCCCGGAACGCCATAAGGTCGGCGGGGCCGATCCTCCAGCGGGCACCGGCCAGGAGCCGCATCAGCGAATCCGAGCGGCCCGGATCCGCCAGGACCCGCAGCGTGGAGACCAGGTCCACGATTTCGGGAGTGTCCAGCAGCCCCCCGAGGCCCACGATTTCGTAGGGGATTCCTGTGGCCTCGAACTCCTTGCGGAGGCATTCCATTTGCGCGCGCCTGCGGCACAGTACGGCCATGGCAGGCTGGACGCGCGGTTCCGGGGAGGACCCGTCGAAATCAGTGGCCCGGAACTTCAGGAGGTCCTTGGCGATCGCCGCTGCTTCATCTTCATCGGTGGCAAAACGGCCAATCACCACCCGGCCCTGCACCGCGGCCGGGCTCGGCCGCAGCGCAGGGACCTCCACGGCGGCGCTGGAGGATCGCTGCCCCGCGGGTCCCGCCTGCGCCGCCGCGGCGCTGAGCGGAGCGGAGATGAGGTTGGCGGCGGCCAGGATGTTGCGGCCGTTCCGCCAGGCCGTGGTCAGATACGAAACGGGGGCGGGACGCCGGGATGCCTCTCCTGACTGGCTGTCCGCCACACAGACCGGAAACTCATTGACAAAGTGGAACAGCTGTCCGGCGGACGCCCCGCGGAAGCCGTAAATGGACTGGTTCGGATCACCTACGGCCGTGACGGCATGGCCGTCCCCGAAGAGCCTGGAGAACAGCACCAGCTGGGCGTGCGAGGTGTCCTGGAATTCATCCAGCAGCACCACCTTGTAGCGCTGGCGCTCCATCTCGGCGGCCAGGGGCACCTCCCGGGCCACACGTGCTGCGAGCGCCACGAGGTCGCCGAAGTCCAGCGCTCCGCGTGCTCTCTTGGCTTCCGCATACCGCCCCACGAGCTCTGCCACGCTTGCCCGGGTCCGGAGCATGGCTCCCAGTTCGCCGGCGGCCTGGGTGGGGTTCTTCTTGGCCCCGGCGACATACGGCAGGGCCTCGAACCCGGCGAACCGCTGCATCAGCCAGCCCTGGACATCCGCTGGCTCCTGGAGGTGCTCCGCGCACTCCCCCGCGAGCTGGATGACGGCTTTGACGAGGGTGGACTTGGCCACCCTGAAATGCGAGTATTCGCCGTCGAACGCCTCAACCACCTCGCTGGCCAGCTGCCAGGCCTGTGCGCCGCCGAGCAGCACGACATCCCGCTCGATCCCCAGCCGCAGGCCGTAGTCGGAGACGATGCCGCTGGCGAACGAGTGGTAGGTGGAAACCTTGGGTTCCAGGGCGTCGGCGCTGAGAAGCGCCCCTGCCATGGCACCGCCGGCGCCGCCGGCGGCCGTCCGCTGCAGCGCACTGAGCTTGGCACGGATGCGGCTGGCAAGTTCACCGGCGGCCTTCCTGGTAAACGTGACGCCCAGGACTTCCTCCGGCTTGACCCATCCGTTCGCCACCAGCCAGAGGACGCGGTCGGCCATGGTGGCCGTCTTGCCGGAGCCCGCGCCGGCGATGACCAGCCGGGGTGCAAGCGGCGAGGAGATGATGGCCGACTGTTCCGCCGTCGGCAGGTTTTTCTCCCCCAGCAGGAGAGTCAACTCTTCGGGACTGAATCTGGGCGCGGGCAGCTCTGCCGTCCGGCTCATTCGGTAACCTGCTTTCCCCGCGAACACAGCGGGCATACTTCCGGAAGCCGGCAGCCGACGCCGCCGAATCCGGCCTTGGCGGGATCGTGCCTTGCCTCGAATTCGTGGCCGGACATCACGGCGGCTGAGTCGTTCACCATTTCCAGGGCCCAGTTGTCCCCCGGGTCCAGCGGATCCTGCTGCTGGATGCCCGGGCTCTTGGTGGCTGTGCCCAGCTGGGCGAGCACCGCGCCGCCGGGCTGGGGCCCGGCGTCGGAAGCCTCGGCGGCGCCAAAACCTCCGGCCAGCACAGCTGCCTGATAGGCGCCCAGTTGCGGGTGCCTGTCCAGTTCAGCCTTGCCCGGCTGCCGTTTGCCCGTCTTGAGGTCAACGATCACCAGCCGCCCCTCGGCGTCGATCTCCAGCCGGTCCACCTGTCCGCGCAGGACGGCTGACCGGGGACCGTCATCGGAGGGAACATCGCCGCGGGGAACGGCACCGGGCTCAGGCAGGATCACTTCAAAGTCCTGCTCGACACCCGCCAGACGCCGGCCTTCGCTGCGCATGACCAGGACGTACTGCGCCAGTTTCCGGACCATGGCTTCCGCCCTGCGGAAGTCCAGTTTCCCTTCCCAGTTGTCCTTCATGCCCAGGGCCGGCCAGCGCCGGACCAGTTCGGCGAGGTACTCGGCTCCACTGGCATCCGGAAGGTCCTGGGCGATGGCGTGCACCAGGGTGCCAAGGCTGCGGGCGAAATCCGTTGCCGCCTCGCCGCCGGCGGCCTGGATGAACCAGTCCAGCGGCGATTTCTGCACCGACTCCACCTTGGACGGCGAAACGTAGACGGTGCCGCCCGGAGGCACAACCCGGTCCACGGACGTCAGCGGGGCCAGCCCCCACCAGGTGTCCGGATGGGCTCCCGGAACGGGAGCCTCTGCCGTGGCAAGGCGGCCCAGCACACGCACGGCCTCATCCGCCTCCGCGGCCAGCCTGCCGTCGAGCTGGGCGTACTGGCGGAGTTCCGCCACGAGCGCACGCAACGTCAGGGGCCGTTCCACCGGCGTGTAGCCGCGGCCCTCCTGGTCGGGCGGCAGCGGCGCGACGTAGTCCAGGAAGGAGGACGGCTGTTCATCCTCCGACGACACGGCGGTGCACAGCAGCACGTCCTTGGCCCGGGACACCGCCGTGGAAAAGCTGCGGAGTTCGTCGTACCGGATCTCGCGCAGCCGGCTCAGCGGACCAAGCTGGAGCGCGTACTCCACACCGTGTTCGACGGCGTCCGCGAACAGCGTGCTGCCCAGCAGCTCGCCGCGGAGGCGGGTGTTGGGCCAGACGCCTTCCTGCAGGCCGGCGACGATGACGAACGGCCATTCCCGGCCGGCGGCGCTGGCAGGCGTCATGAGTTCCACGGCGTCGTCCACCTGGGCCCGCGCCGCCAGCGTATCCATGGGCAGTTCCTGGTTCAGCAGGTACTCCAGGAACTGTTCGGGGCCCGATCCGGGCATCTGGTCCACGTAGCGCTCGGCAGTGTGGAACAGCGCCATCATGGCGTCCAGGTCCCGGTCCGCCCGCGCCCCCACAAGTCCGCCGGCCAGGGCAGCGGCCGTCCATGCCGCCGCGAGCCCGGTGGAGTGCCAGAGTGCCCACAGAACTGTCTCGGCGTTGGACCCGGACTCGCCAACGGCCTTCTGCCCGGCCTGGATCATCCGCGCCACCCTGCGCGCCGACCGGCCTTCGATGCCCAGTGAGCCAAGCGCGCCGGGCTCCAGGAGCGCCTCCACGAGCAGGGAATCGCTGGAGCGCCCGCCACCGCCCAGGAGTTCCTCCCGCCGCAGCGACTGGCGGAGCCGGCGCAGTTCGAGGGACGTTGCCCCGCCGATCCGGGACGTCAGCAACGACACGGCAGATTCGGGCGTGAGGACCGCGGGATCCAGGGCCACCGCGTAGGCATCGAGCAGCGGACGGACGGCCACCTCATCGCGCACGGCGGACTCAGCCACCGGAATCCGCACGGGAATCCCCTGGCCGGTCAGGTAGCGCTGCAGCTGGCTCAGCTGGCCGCCGTTCCGGACAATGACGGCGATGTCCTCGAACGGACGCCCGTCCCTGAGATGTGCCTCGAGGATCCTTTGGGCGACGAACCGCAACTCATGCACGGCCGAGGGCAGAAGGTGCGCCTCCACGGTGCCGCCTGCCGGCCGGGCAGCGTCACCCGAAGCAGTATCACCGGGGTCTCCGGCACTATCAGCAGGGTCCGGGCCGACCGGGTCCAGGCGGCGGGAGAGCTGGCCGCCGGACCGGAGGGATATCCGGTCGGCGACTCCCAGCCACGCCTGGGCCACGGCCGGCTGGTGGCGGTGGGCATGGGACAGCGGCTTCTCGACCACTGTCCGCTCCTCGCCGCCCAGAAGGCCCGGGAGCTCTGCCACGAGGTCCGGACGAGCTCCACGGAAGCCCTGCACCACTGTGTCCGGCGCGGACGTCACGTAGACATCCTTGCCGGCGGCCACATCGGCGAGGAGTTCGAAGACGGCCGGGTTGGCCTCCTGGATATCGTCCACCAGAATCAGCTGGAGACGGTCGCGTTCCGCCGCCAGGAAGTCCGGGAAATCCTGAAAGAGCTGGCGGGCCGCGGTGATGATGCCCGCGGGATCAAAGGCCTCCGGCATCCGCAGGTCCAGGACGTCGCGGTACTCGGCATACAGTGCGGCAGCGGCAATCCAGTCCGGCCGTCCGCAGGCGTGGCCCAGCCCCGCAAGGTCCTCGGCTGTGCGGCCCGTCTCTGTAATACGGTCGAAGAGCTGGCGGACCTCGTGCCGGAACCCGCGCGTCGGCAGGGCCGCGGTCAGGTCATCGGGCCAGGGCAGCCCGAGGCCCGGCAGGGCGTGCCCCTCCAGCAGTTCCTTGATGATGAGGTCCTGCTCCGGGCCGGACAGGAGCCGCGGAGCCTTCGACAGCGGCAGGAGCCCCCCTGCCTTGGCACGGCGGATGAGGTCAAAGGCATACGCTGCCCAGGTGCGGGCGGGCGTGGTGCTCAGACTCCGGTTCAGCCTTGCGGTGAACCGGTCACGGAGAGTGTCGGCCGCAAGCCGTCCGGGGGCGAGAATGAGGATTCGTTCGGGGTCCACCCCTTCCGCCTCCACCCGGCGGATGGCCGCCTCGATGAGCACGGTGGACTTTCCGGTGCCGGGCGCGCCGGGGACCAGCACGGGGCCGGATCCCCGGGGCAGGTCGACGGCGGCCAGCTGGTCCGCGGTGAGGACCAGAACGCGGGAGTGCACCTGGCGCGGGGGCAGCAGCCGAAGACCGGTGGGCGGGAACGGGGCGGCGGCGAAAGAGTCCGCGTGGTCCCGTTCCGATGTGAGTGCGGATGCCGGGTGGACTGACGCCGGATGGGCGGTCTGATCGAGGGTTGCGGTCACACGGACATTCCATCATCCGGCACTGACAATTTTCGCAGCGACGCTTCGAGCCGCTCGGCAATCGCGTCCAGGGCGTCGAAGTCGGCGTCGGACGGGGCCCACCGCGCAGCGGTCAGATCCACCCGCCACCGGCCTTCGCCCGTCCGCAGGTACCCGCGATAGTCGCCGCGCAGGGGCGTGCCCTCCTGCAGGTAGTAGTTGAGGGCCTCGGACTCATGGCCATCGGGGGCCAGTCCGCTGGCCCGCAGCACCCGCCACCACGGAACGCCGCTGCCGTAATGGCTCAGCACGGACCCCACCTGCCGCGGCCCTCCGGCCCCAAGGAGTTCAGCGACATCGCCATAAGCCACCGCCGAGCCGGCCGGGATGAGGTCGACCACCGCCAACACCGCCTCTACATACTCCGCCCGCATGTCCCCAGACTATCGGCCGGCAGTCACCATCGGCCGTCAGGACGGGCGCCGTGTGCGTCGTCCCACACCGCGTCTTCCCACAGCATGCCGGACACGCGCAGGGCAAGCACCGTTACTGTCGGTGCCTCCGGGTAATTTGGAGCCATGAGCACTTGGAACACTCTCCCCCGGGCCGCGTTCGACCTCGAAACCACGGGCCGCAACTCCCGTGCCGCCCGGATCGTGACGGCTTCCGTCACCCTGGTGGACAGCTCCGGGGACGTGATTCGGGAGCATGAATGGCTTGCTGACCCGGGGGTTGAGATTCCGGCGGAGGCAAGCGACATCCACGGGATCACCACCGAACACGCCCGCAGCCATGGCCGGCCTGCAGCCGAGGTCACCAAGGAAGTCGCTGCCGTGCTCCAGGGGCTCTTCGACGACGGCGTTCCGGTGATCGCCTTCAACGCCAGCTACGACTTCACCGTCCTGGCCGCCGAGTCGGCCCGCTACGGCGTGCCGCAGCTGAGCCGGTTCCCCGTCCTGGACCCCTACATCATGAACAAGCAGGTGGACCGGTACCGCAAGGGCAAGAGGACGCTGACGGCCCTGTGCGAGGAGTACGGCGTCGAGCTGGAAAACGCCCACACATCAGCCGCGGACGCACTCGCAACACTGCGCATGCTTGACGCCATGGCCGGCAAATTCCCTAAACTGAGCATGCCGGCCAGCCAGCTGCACCAGCTTCAGGTGGACTGGGCCGTCAGCCAGGCGGCCGATTTCCAGCAGTACCTCCGCAAGACCAAGCCCGCCGCCGTCATCGAGGGTGACTGGCCGGTGCTGCCTCCTGAGGACGCCAGCCGCGGCGGCTTCTGACTGGTGCGACGCATTTCACAAAAACGGGCACACCCTGCCAGTGCCCGGGCAATGCCTTGCTGATTCTGTAACAGCAAATTCTTTCATTGCTATTGACCTGCCGGTTGCCTAAAGTCCGCATTATATTCGGCCAATGCCGCCAGGTTCCGTTCATTACGTCGTCTAACGGCCACGTTAAGGCCAGGTGAGACAATTAAGTTTTGCGGGCGCGCCTCTGCGGCGCCGGATCCCGGCGACAGACGGCTTGATTGCCCGCCCCCGTTTATCCCAATGAAAGTGATGCGTGATGAAAATCAAAGCCTTGAAGTGGCTGTCCACGGTTCCCGTGGCCGTGGTCATGGCCGTATCCCTGGCTGCCTGCGGTGGAGGCACCGCTGCTCCCAGTGGCTCGTCGACCGATGCCCTCGCCGGCAGCGACCAGCAGGCGCTGGACAAGTACACCACCAAGGACGTCACCGCCCTGGACAAGATCGACAAGTCCAAGCTCGGCCTGATCACCCCGGGCGTCCTCAAGGTCGGCACCCTGTCCGACGCCCCGCCCAACATCTTCATCGACAAGGATGGAAACTTCACGGGGTATGACAACGAACTCCTGAAGGCCATGGCGGCCAAGCTCGGCCTCAAAGTGGAGTTCGCGTCGACCAAGTTCCAGAGCCTCCTTGCCCAGGTGAAGAACAAGCAGTTCGACGTCGGATCCTCCTCCATCTCCACCACGGACGCCCGCCGCGGGACCGTGGCCTTCACCAACGGCTACGACTTCGGCTACATGGCGATCGTGACCAAGGATGACGCGAAGGTGAAGACCTTCGACGACCTGAAGCAGGGTGTACGCATCGGCGTCGTGCAGGGCACCGTCCAGGACGACTTCGTCACCAACACGCTGAAGCTGGAGCCGGTCCGCTTCCCGGACTACAACACCGTCTACGCCAACGTGAAGAGCGGCCAGATCGACGCCTGGGTTGCCCCGTCGCAGCAGGCCGAGGGCCAGGTCAAGTCCGGCGACGGCACGAAGATCGCCGAGAAGAAGGTCAACACCCAGAACTTCACGGCGTACGCAGTGGCCAAGGACAACCAGCCCCTCAATGACGCGCTGAACTCGGCGCTCGACGCCGTGATCGCCGACGGCACGTGGACCAAGCTCACCACCCAGTGGTACACGGACCGCCCGACCATCAAGGAGCAGACTCCTGAGGGCTGGAAGCCGGGCAGCAAGGCCGTCCAGGTCCCCACGAAGTAACCAACTGACAGGCGCCACATGGATTATCTGAACAGGCTCGCCGAGACCTTCCTCGACTGGAAGGCCATCGCCGAGGTACTCCCGGCCATGTTCTCGGTCGGTCTGCCCAACACCCTCGTCCTCGCAATCGTCTCGGGCATCATTGGCTGCGTGGCCGGCATGGTGCTGGCCCTGATGGGCATCTCGCGTAATCCTGTGGCGCGGTGGGCCGCCCGGGTGTACACGGACGTGTTCCGTGGACTCCCGGCGGTTCTGACCATTCTCGTCATCGGCCTCGGCTTCGGCCCGATCTTCCGCGAGCTGACCGGGGTCACGAGCCCGTACCCCATGGGCATAGCCGCACTCTCGCTCATGTCCAGCGCCTACATCGGAGAGATTTTCCGCTCCGGCATCCAGAGCGTGGACAAGGGCCAGCTCGAGGCCGCGCGGGCGCTGGGCTTCGGGTACGGCCCCTCGCTGCGCATGGTCGTGGTGCCGCAGGGCATCCGCCGGGTGCTCCCGGCGCTGGTGAACCAGTTCATCGCGCTGATCAAGGAGTCCTCGCTGGTCTTCACCCTGGGACTCCTGGCCTCCGAGCGGGAACTGTTCCAGATCGGCCAGGACGCCGCCGCCCGGAGCGGCAACCTGTCCGGCTACGTGGCGGCTGCCGTGTTCTACCTCGCGATGACTGTCCCGCTGACGCACCTGGTCAACTGGATCGACGCGCGCCTGCGCACCGGCCGGCCGCAGAAGATGGAACCGGACGAGGCTGCCGCCGTCGTCGGGAAGGGAGCCCACTCATGAGCCAGTTCACGTCAGGCTCTCTCGAAGCGAAAAACGTCCATCTCGCCTTCGGGCACAACAAGGTCCTCCGCGGCATTGACCTGAGCGTCCCGGCTGGCACCACTGCCTCGGTGATCGGTCCGTCCGGCTCCGGTAAGTCGACCCTGCTGCGCGTCATGAACCGGCTGATCGAACCGGATGCCGGAGACATCCTCCTGGACGGCAAGTCGGTCCTGAAGGAGAACCCTGATGAGCTCCGGCGCAGGATCGGCATGGTGTTCCAGCAGTTCAACCTCTTCCCGCACAAGAGCGTCGGCGAGAACGTAGCTTTCGCCCTGCGGAAGCTGCGGAAGCTGCCCAAGGAGCAGGCGCGTGAGGAGGCCCTCAGCCAGCTCGACCTCGTCGGGCTCAGGCACAAGGCCGACGTCCGCCCTGCCACCCTCTCCGGCGGTCAGCAGCAGCGGGTGGCGATCGCACGCGCCCTCGCCATGAAGCCGGAGGTCATGTTCTTCGATGAGGCCACCTCCGCCCTCGACCCCGAGCTCGTCAAGGGGGTCCTGGCCCTCATGGCGGACCTGGCGAAGGGCGGCATGACCATGGTGGTGGTGACCCACGAAATGGGCTTCTCGCGCAACGTCTCGGACAGCGTGACCTTCATGGACGGCGGTGTGGTGGTGGAGTCCGGTCCGCCGGAGCAGGTCTTCGGCAACCCGGAGACGGAGCGGCTGCAGGGCTTCCTCTCGGACGTCCTCTAGCGGCCAACCGGAACACCGGAACACCGAAACACCGAAAAACTCTGGCACCCGCCGCGGCGGGTGCCAGAGTTTTTAAGAGCCCGAAGGCGGTTTAGGCCTTCGCTGCGGCGGCCGCCTCGGCGGCGGCGGGCAGTGCTTCAAAGATCCGGTTCATGGCGGCGTCGTCGTGCGCCGCGGACAGGAACCAGGCCTCGAAGACGGACGGCGGGAGGTAGACGCCCGAATCCAGCATGGAGTGGAAGAAGGGCGCGTAGCGGAACGACTCCTGCTTCAGTGCGTCGCTGTAGTTGTGGACCCCCTGCCCGGACGTTCCGAACGCCACCGAGAACAAGTTGCCTGCACGCTGGATGGAGTGGTCAACGCCGGCCGCATCCAGGGCGGAGGACAGGGCGCCGGACAGTTCCAGCGACCGCGCGTCCACGAACGAGTACACGTCCCGGGTGGCGTGCGTCAGGGTGGCGACGCCGGCAGCCATGGCCACCGGGTTGCCGGACAGCGTGCCCGCCTGGTAGACGGGACCGATCGGCGCCAGGTAGTCCATGACGTCCGCACGGCCGCCGAGGGCCGCCGTCGGCATGCCCCCGCCGATCACCTTGCCGAAGGTCAGCAGGTCGGGGGTCCACTTCTCCGTAGCGTCAGCGGCGCCGCCGGTGAGTCCCCAATAGCCCGAGTAGCCGGTGCGGAAGCCGGTCAGGACCTCGTCGACGATCAGGAGGGCGCCGTGGGCGGCGGTGATCCGTGAGAGGCCCGCGTTGAAGCCCTCGCCTGGCGTCACCACGCCCATGTTGGCGGGCGCCGCCTCGGTGATGACGGCGGCGATGTTGGGCCCGTGCTCGGCGAAGGCGGCCTCGACGGCGCCGAGGTCGTTGTAGGGCAGCACCAGGGTCTCGGCAGCGGTGGCGGCCGTGACGCCGGCGGAGCCGGGCAGCGCGAGGGTGGCCACGCCGGAGCCGGCGGACGCGAGCAGCCCGTCAAGGTGCCCGTGGTAGCAGCCGGCGAACTTGATGACCAGGTTGCGGCCGGTGAAGCCCCGGGCCAGCCGGATCGCCGTCATGGTGGCTTCCGTGCCGGTGGACACCATGCGCAGCCGTTCGACGGCGGAAACGCGTTCCTTGACGATGGCCGCGAGGTTGGCCTCATCGGGGGTCGAGGCGCCGAAGGAGAGGCCGCGGTCCACAGCAGCGTGCACGGCGTCGAGGACGGCCGGGTGGGCGTGCCCCAGCAGGGCCGGGCCCCAGGAGCACACCAGGTCCACATATTCCTTGCCGTCGGCGTCGGTCAGGTACGGGCCCTTGGCCGCCACCATGAAGCGGGGGGTGCCGCCGACGGAACCGAAGGCGCGGACCGGGGAGTTCACGCCGCCGGGCATCAGCTGGCGGGCGCGGTCGAAAAGTTCCTCGTTGCGAGGGGTACTGGAAGTCATGGTTTCCATTCTTTCAGTCTGCGGGAGTGTCACCGGACAGTGTCTCCGGAAAGCAGCTCGGCCACGCGCGGTGCCACCACCGTGCCGAAGAGTTCGATGCAGCGCATCATGGATTCGTGCGGCAGCGTGCCGTTGCCGTATTTCAGGTCGAAGCGGTCGACGCCGAGGTTCCGCTTAAGCAGTGCTATCTTCTGCGCCACCGTCTCGGGCGAACCGACGTACAGCGCGCCCTCGGGCCCGCACATGGCGTCGAATTCCCGGCGGTTTCCCGGGCCCCAGCCCCGCTCGGCGCCGATCCTGTTCCGCTGGGCAAGCCAGTGCGGAAAAAGCTCCTCGCGGGCCGCCTCGTCGGTCTCGGCGATGTGGCCGGGGGAATGCGTGGCGATTTGCTGCATGGGCTGGCCGTACTTGGCCATCGCCTCGCGGTACAGGTCCACCAGCGGGGCGAACGCGCGGGGCTGGCCGCCGATGATGGCAAAGATGATCGGATAGCCGTATTCCGCGCACCGCAGGACAGACTCCGGGGTTCCGCCCACGCCGATCCAGGCCGGCAGCAGGTGGTGCTCCAGCGGCGGATACACGCTCAACCCGGCCAGCGCGGGCCGCGTGCGGCCCTCCCAATGGACCGGCTTTTGCGCGCGCACCCTGTCGAACAGCTCGAGTTTCTCCTCGAACAGCACCTCGTAGTCCGCCAGGTCCAGGCCGAACAGCGGAAACGACTCGACAAACGAGCCGCGGCCCAGCATCACCTCGGCGCGGCCGCCGGACAGGGCATCCACGGTGGAGAAGCGCTGGAACACCCTGATGGGGTCGTCCGAACTCAGGACGGTCACGGCCGAACCGAGCCGGATCCGGGTGGTGCTGGCCGCGGCGGCTGCGAGGAACACCTCGGGGGCGGACACGGCGAAGTCGCGGCGGTGGTGCTCCCCCACACCGAAGGCGTGAAGGCCGACGGCGTCAGCCAGGACCGCCTGGTCCAGCAGCTCCCGCAGCACCTGGGCATGCGGCTTCGGCTCGCCGGCACCGTCCACGCCAACGTCACCGAACGTGTTCAGACCCAGCAGGATCCGCCGTGATCCCACTGGCTGAACCGGACCCACCGGACCGGTGGGTCCGGCGGCCTGTCCCTGGGCCGGCGCCGGCATCAGGATTCCCTGAGCCAGCCGGCGATTTCGCTGGCCCAGTACGTGAGGACCAGGTTGGCCCCGGCGCGGCGGATGCCGAGAACAGATTCGGTGATGGCAGCCCGCCGGTCGATCCAGCCGTTGGCAGCGGCGGCCTCGATCATGGCGTACTCGCCGGAGATCTGGTAGGCGGCGACCGGAACGGGGCTCATTCCGGCGACGTCGGCCAGGATGTCGAGGTAGCTCATGGCCGGTTTGACCATCACCATATCCGCACCCTCGGCAAGGTCAAGTTCCACCTCCTGGATGGCCTCGCGGCGGTTGGCGGCGTCCATCTGGTACGTCCTGCGGTCGCCCTTCAGCTGGGAGTCCACCGCTTCCCGGAACGGGCCGTAGAACGCCGACGCGTACTTCGCGGCGTAGGCCACCACGGCGGTGTTCACGTGGCCGGCGTCCTCCAGGGCCTGGCGGATCACGCCGATCTGTCCGTCCATCATGCCGGACGGGCCCAGCACGTGGGCGCCGGCGTCAGCCTGCGCCACCGCCATCTTCGCGTAGATCTCCAGCGTGGCGTCGTTGTCCACATAGCCGTCGCTGTCCAGGACGCCGCAGTGGCCGTGGTCCGTGAATTCGTCAAGGCAGACGTCGCTCATCACCACGAGACTGTCCCCCACCTCGGCCCGGACGTCACGGATGGCCCTGTTGAGCACCCCGTCCGGGTCCAGCGACGCCGTGCCCTCCGCGTCCCGGGTCTCGGGGATGCCGAACAGCATGATGCCGCCGATGCCCAGTTCCACGGCTTCGGCCGCCGCCCGCTTGAGGGTGTCGGTGGTGTGCTGCACGACGCCCGGCATGGAGGCGATCGGGTTGGGCTCCTGCAGCCCCTCGCGGATGAACGCGGGAAGGATCAGGTCTGCCGCGGCGAGCCGGTGCTCGGCCGTAAGCCTGCGCATGGCGGGGGTGGTGCGGAGCCGCCGGGGGCGGTGGTGCGGAAAGCTCATGTCCTGTCCTTCACTGTCTTCCTGCTGTTGGGAAATGGATGTCTAGGGGGCAAGCGCCAGGATGACGGCGGCGACAAGCCCTTCCGGCGTGGCCTCCCGGGCCGTGGCAGCCACCACGAGGCCCAGGGCTTCCGCCTCGGCCGCTGTCGCCGGGCCGATGGCCACGAGGCGGCAGGGGCCGAGGGGCGCCAGGGTGGCGCCAATGCGCCGCACGGCGCTGGGTGAGGCGGCGACGACGGCGGCCAGGGCCCCGTCGTCGACCTCCACTTTTGCTTCGGCGGGCGTGAGCAACGGCGGCGCGGCGCTGCCTTCACCGCCGGTACCGTCGCCGCCGGGCCGGCCGGGGCCGTTCACGGTTTGGCCGAGGCGCTGCGCCGGCTCGGCCGGGAAGTCCACCGTGGCATAGGCCACCACGGTGCGGACCCGGGCGCCCTTCGCCTCCAGCCCCCGCGCCAGCGCAGGGGCCGCGATATCGGCCTGCGGCAGAAGAACCTCGGCGGGACCTCCGGGCCACCCGTTGACGATACCGGCCGCTGAGTGCTCATGCTGCGGCTCGAAGTGCACGGCGATCCCCGCTGCCTCGAGCGCCTTCCGGCTGGCGGGGCCGACCGCGGCAACGCGGGTGGCAGCCGGAAGCCACTCGCGCAGTTTGACTGCGCGCTCCGCCGCCTTTTCCCGCAGCGCGAGGACGGTGGTGGCGGAGCTGACCACGAGCCACTCGAAGCGGCCCGCGCCCAGCGCCTCAAAGGCATCGTCCAGCGCCGCCTGGTCCGGTGCGCGTTCGGCGTCCGTCAGCGGCAGCAGGAGGGGAACCGCGCCGGCCAGCCGCAGCGCCTCCGCGAGGGGCCCGGACCGCTCGGGGCTCCGCGTCACCAGGACACGGCACCCTTCCAGCGGGCGGTCTTCAAGCGTGCGTTCGCCCGCCGGGTACTCCCCGCTCGTCGTTCCCATTTGGTGGCCGGCTGCGGTCAGGACGCCGTCAGGTCCGCGATGTCCGCAGCCCCCGCTGCCAGCAGGACCTCGGCCAGTTCGATGCCGAGCAGGGTGGCGCCCACCTCGGTGAGCCCGTCCGTGGCCCGCTTGTCCCGCACCGAGGCGGTGCCGTCCACAGCACACACCACGGCTTCCAGGTGAAGCATGCTGCCCTTGCGGTACGCGTAGGCGCCCACGGGGGCGGCGCAGCCTGCCTCGAGCCGGGCCAGCAGTGCACGCTCAGCCGTGACCGCAAGCCTGGTGTCGGCGTCGTCAAGGGCGGCCAGCGCCTGGGCGAGCACGCCCTGCGACCCTTCGGTGGAGCCGGCCCGGCGGGGCGCCTCGGCGGTGCGGCATTCGATGGCCAGCGATCCCTGGCCGGCTGCCGGGAGCATGATGTCCGTTTCCAGGTATTCGGTGACCGTGTCCAGGCGGCCGATCCGCTCCAGCCCGGCGGCGGCGAGGACGACGGCGTCGAGGTCGCACGACTTCCCGTCAACCACCGCGTCGGTGGCGTTGCCGGGCAGCCCGGGCACGCGGCCCAGCCGAGTGTCCACGTTGCCTCGGATGTCCACGATGTCCAGGTCGGGGCGGACGGCGCGCAGCTGCGCAGCCCGGCGCGGAGAGCCGGTGCCCACGCGGGCGCCCTTGGGCAGGTCGGCCAGCTTGAGGCCGTCGCGGGCGCAGAGGACGTCGCGGACATCAACCCGGGGCGGGGTTGCGGCCAGCGCCAGGCCCTGGGCGGAACCCGTGGGCAGATCTTTCAGGGAGTGGACGGCCACGTCGCATTCGTTCCGCAGCAGCGCGTCGCGCAGCGCGGCGACGAAGACGCCGGTGCCGCCCATCTGGGACAGCGATCCGGTGAGGACGTCGCCGTCGGTCCTGACGTGGACAAGCTCAACGTCGAAACCCCCGACGGCGGCCAGCCGGTCGGCGGTCTGCTGCGTCTGGGTCAGGGCGAGCTTGCTCGCCCTGGTGCCGATCCGTACCGTCACTTCGCGTCCTGCCCGGCGGCCGGGTAGGGGTCGTGCCCCTGGCCGACCGTGGTGTCGGCGCCGGCAATGGTGGGCTTTTCGCCGCGGAAGTTTTCGCAGCAGCCGGGGCGGCATACGTCGTACCACGGGCCGAGGCCCGTGACGGCCTGGCGGTCGGCGATGTTGTTCGCGACCGTGCGTTCACAGATCAATTCCACGAGCCCCTCGACGAAGCGGCGGTGCGTTCCCGGAGTAGGTACCCGCGTGGCGGCGAGGCCGAGGTCCTGGCAGGTCTGTAGCGCTTCGGTGTCCAGGTCCCAAACGACCTCCATGTGGTCGCTGACGAAGCCCAGTGGCACGATCACGATGCCCGCGACGCCCTGCTTGGCGAGCTCTTCGATGGCGTCGTTGATGTCCGGCTCGAGCCACGGGATGTGCGGGGCACCGGACCGGGACTGGTAGACGAGCGACCACGGGGCGGGCAGGCCGGACTCGGCTTCCACGCGGCGCATGATCTCCGCGCCGTTGGCCAGGTGCTGTGCCACGTAGGCGGAATCCTCGGCAAACTCACGGGGCTCGTCCCCGGAGCGGCCGGCGGCCACCGCATCCCGGGTGGGGATGGAGTGCGTGGCGAAGAGCACGTGGATGGGGGCGTCGGGCTTGCCGGCGGCGGCCAGCTGCGCGCGCACCTCGGCGACTCCCTGGGCGGTGCCAGCAATGAAGGGCTCCACGAAGCCGGGGTGGTCGAAGTACTGGCGGACCTTGTCCACTTCCAGCCTGCCGTCGAGCCCGGTTTCGGTCAGTGCCATGCCGATGTCCTCGCGGTACTGGCGGCAGCTGGAGTAGCAGGAGTACGCGCTCGTGGTGAGCATCAGCAGCCGGCGGTGGCCGGCGTCGTACGCGTCCTGGAGGGTCTGCGGGATGTAGGGATCCCAGTTGCGGTTGCCCCAGAGCACAGGAAGCTCGATGCCCCGCGCAGCCAGCTCGGCTTCGAGGGCTGCCTTCAGCTCGCGGTTCTGCTGGTTGATCGGGCTGATGCCGCCGTTGGCGCGGTAGTGGTGGGACACCTCTTCGAGGCGCTCATCGGGGATCCCCCGGCCGCGGGTGACGTTGCGGAGGAACGGGATCACGTCGTCCTGGCCCTCGGGACCGCCAAAGGAGGCGAGGAGGACGCCGTCGTATTCCTTGGGGGCCATCCTGCCGGCCTCGGTGACCGGATTTCCGGTGCCGTCCTGGGGATCCAGCGGGCTCATGCGAGGACCTCGGCGATCTCGCTGGCCGTGATCCGCCGCCCGGTGTAGAAGGGGATCTCCTCGCGGACGTGGTTGCGCGCTTCGGTGGAGCGCAGGTGGCGCATCAGGTCCACGAGGTCCACGAGCTCGGGCGCCTCCAGGCCAAGGATCCACTCCCAGTCGCCCAGCGCGAAGGAGGAAACGGTGTTGGAGATGACCTGCGGGAAGTCGCGGCCCAGCAGTCCGTGGTCACGCAGCATCTGGCCGCGCTCGTTGTCCGGCAGCAGGTACCACTCATAGGAGCGGACGAACGGGTACACGCACAGCCATTCGGCCGGTTCGACGCCGCGGGAGAAGGCCGGGGTATGGTTCTTGGCGAACTCCGCTTCGCGGTGGACGCCCATGGCGGACCATACGAGTTCGGTTCCCGCGAACAGCTTGCTGCGGCGGATATCCCGGATGGCCTGCTGCAGCGCCTCGGGCTTGGGGCCGTGGAGCCAGACCATGACGTCGGCGTCGGCGCGCATGGCGGAAACGTCGTAGCTTCCACGGTGGGTCACCCCTCCCTCGGCCAGGCGTGCTACCAGGGCGTCGAAATCCTCGGCGGCATCGGCGCTGCGGAGGACCTCGGCGGAGCGCTTGAAAACGGTCCAGAGGGTGAAGAACTGCTCGGCTGATTCTTCGGTTTTAGTGACAGATTCGGCAGGAGTGTGGCTCATGGTTACTATCCTGCCCCTTCCATGCGGCCTAAGTCGAAAAACTCGACTTCTACGTCGCGTAGAAGTGGTTTATTTCACAGCGACCTCCGGATCCGGACTGCAGCCACACCCGCCGCCCCTGCCAGCGCCAGCAGCCCTGCTCCCCACCACACCTGCGGCGCAATGGTGCCGCTCCGCGAGACGCCCATAACGGCATTTTCGGCCGGACCCCGCGTGTAGGGCGAGCTGATCGTGGCCATGTTGTTGGGGCCGGCAAGCTGTGCCGAGCCCCAGACTCCGCCAGGAATGCCCGCGGCCGAGCGTCCCCGCAGCCCGGCTCCGCCTGACAGGCCCGCAATCTCCCCGAACGGGCTGGCGTCCGCGGACTTGGTGGTGGCTGCGCTTTGGGAACTGCCGGCGGCGGGCGCAGAGGATCCGGTGGTTCCTGCCACCGCGCCCGGAATCTGGCCGCCCGGGGTGCCGCCGGTGCCGGTTGAGGGTCCCGGCCAGCCTCCGGCTCCCGTTGCCGTTCCCGACGGCGATGCTGTTCCGGACGAGGATGGGGCCGCCGGCGAGGATGGGGCTGCCGGGCTCGATGACCGGGTCGGGGCAGGCGCCGAACTTCCGGACGAGCCTGCCGGCGGGGCTGGAGACGACGGTGCCGGAGTGGTCGGTACGGGAACAGTCGGGACCGGAACGGACGGGACCGGAGAAGTGGGAACCGGAACGGACGGGACCGTGACAGAGGGCGACGGCACGGGAACGGCCGGCGTCGGGCCGGCCGAGATGGTCACAGCGGGAGCCGGAGTTGGAATTCGGACCACGGGTGCCAGCGACGGCGGCACCGAGGGTGCGGGCTGGTCCGAGGGCCGGGGTTCCCCCGACCTGTGGTCGTTCGACAGGGCTGCCGCCGCCCAGGCCTCGAGGCCTGCGGCGTCGACGGTGGCGGTGAGCCCCGTCCCGGCAGTGCCGGACTGCTCCGAATCCCCCAGCAGGTCGGACGCAGCAGCGTTGGATGCAGGAACACCTGCGGACAAGACCAGTACCGCCCCGAACGCGGCTGCTGCGGTGCCGCGCCGGAGACCCCCATGGAAACCAGTCAGCGAACGAAAACCATCGGACTTCTGATTGACCATAGTCATCGACCCTAGACACATTTTCGTGCCGGGGAAAACTTGCGGGCGGGCCGGCCAGACGGTATCGCGGGCGGCAGGGAACCTGTCTCCGGGCATCCCCGGGGCCACGGGATGCCCTACGCCAGGAAGGCCGTGACCTGCGCTTTCGTGTCGGCCACCACAGCCGCCAGCCCGTTGCCGGCCAGCCAGCCGCCGACCATCAGCAGCCCGTCGACGCCGGCGCAGACCTGCCGCACTTCGGCAACCCGCTGCCGGTGCCCCACAGCGGCAAAAGGCAGGGCTCCGGCCCAGCTGACGACGTCCCAGTCCACCAGCGCCTCGCGTGTGACGGGCACAGTCAGCAGCGCTGACGCATCCCGCAAAGCCGTGTCAAGCAGTTCCTCGTCCGGTGCTGATTCCGGCCCCGGCACAGACCCTGCCGAAGCCGCTGAAGCACCCTCGCTGCGCCCATAGGAGAGCCGCAACACGTGCCTGCCGCTTCCGGCCGCTTCCGCTACCCAGTCCCATTTGCCGGTGGCGTGGGTGAGAGCCTTCGCCCGGATTCCCTCCGTTTGCGGCGCCACCAGGATTCCGGTCCCGCGCGGCCGACGGTCCAGCGCCGGGAGATCAACCACGAGTGTCACAAGCTTGACCAAGGGTCCGGGCCCGGGCTGATGCCCGGCCAGGGCCGGGACCGCTTCCCCCAGGAGCCGTACTGCAGACGGCCCGTCCAAAGCGACCACCAGGACGTCTGCCGTGAAGCCGTCCTCCCCCGCCGCTACCTCCCAGCCGCGCGGGGTCCGCGTGACAGCGGTGGCCGCAGTAGCCGGCAGCAGTTGCACGCCGCGCGCCCGGAGGTCCGCCACGAGCTCCGTGACGAGGGTGTGCATGCCGCCCTTCAGTCCGGCGACGGCGGAGCCTGCCTTGGCAGGTTTGCCCTGGGTCGGCGCGCCCTGCGCCGGCGCAGCCTGGGTTCGCGCGGACTGGGTTCCGGCCCCCTTGCGCTGGGCGGCCACAGCGGCCGCCAGCGAGCCGTGCCGGGCGACGCCGGCGCGCAACCCCGGGGCGACCATATCGACGTCGAGCAGCCCGGGATCAGCCGAATGCACGCCGCCCACCACGGGTTCCACCAGCCGCTCCAGGACGCGGCGTCCCATTCTGGCCCGCACCAGCGCGGAGACGCTGGAAACCTCGGCGGTGGTCCCTATGGAGGCCGGAAGCAGTTTGTCCAGCGAGGCGCGCAGGGAGCCGCCCAGGCCCAGCGAGCGGCGCACCTCCGGGTCCCACGGATTGGCGGGGATGCCCAGCACGCCTGTCTTGGGAAGTTCACGGGGTCCGCCCGGCAGCTGCACCCAGGCGCCGCCGGGCCGCGGGGCAACGATGTGTCCGCCCAGCCCCAGTTCGGCCGCCAGATCGGCCACCGCGGTGGAACGGGTGGCGAAGGACTCGGCGCCGCTGTCCAGGGTCAGCCCGGCAACGTCGTGCCGGCCCACACAGCCGCCCCACGCGTCGGCAGCTTCCAGCACGGTGGTGTTGAGGCCCGCCCGGGCCAGCTCCCGTGCGGCCAGGAGCCCGGAGATGCCGCCGCCGACCACCAGCGCCGTGCGCCCGGCAGCCGGAGGACTGCCTGCAGCCACGGCCCTTTACTCCGGAGAGATGGAGTGGATGAGTTCGACGACGCGCGTCAGGACGTCCGGGTCCGTCTCCGGCGGTACGCCATGGCCGAGGTTCAGCACATGGCCGGGGGCTGCCGCGCCCGACGCGATGACCTCGCGGACGTGCGCCTCAAGGACCTCCCACGGGGCAGACAGCAGCGCCGGATCGATGTTGCCCTGCAGCGGGACGGTGCCGCCCAGCCGGCGGTTGGCCTCCGCCAGCGGCAGCCGGTAGTCGACGCCGACGACGTCAACACCGACGTCGCGCATGGCCACGAGAAGTTCGGAGGTGCCGGTGCCGAAGTGGACCAGCGGCGCGCCAAGGTCGCGGACGTGGTCCAGTGCCCGGGATGAGGCTGCGGCGACGAAGCGGGTGTAGTCCGCCAGGCCAAGGGAACCCGCCCAGGAGTCAAACAACTGGCCGGCCGAGGCACCGGCCTCCAACTGGGCGCGGAGGAACAGGCCGGAGGCGTCCGCGGCCCAGTTGGCCAGCGCCGTCCAGGTCTCGGGGTCGGCGTGCATCATGGTGCGCGGACCAAGATGGTCGCGGGAGGGCCGGCCCTCCACCATGTATGCGGCCAGCGTAAAGGGTGCTCCGGCGAAGCCGATCAGCGGGGTCTTGCCGAGCTGGTCCACGGTCAGCCGGACAGCTTCCCGGATGGGTTCGAGCGACTCCTCGGTGAGGCGGGGCAGGGCCGCGACGTCGGCGGCGGTCCGCACGGGCTTGTCCAGGACCGGCCCCACGCCCGGAACTATGTCCACGCCGACGCCGGCAAGCTTGAGCGGAATGACAATGTCGGAGAAGAAGATGCCCGCATCAACGTCGTGCCGGCGCACCGGCTGCAGGGTGATTTCCGAGGCCAGCTCGGGCCGCAGGCAGGACTCCAGCATGGCGACGCCCTCGCGCACCTTCAGGTATTCAGGCAGGGAACGCCCCGCCTGGCGCATGAACCACACCGGACGGCGGCTGGGCTTGCCGCCGCGGTACGCCGTGATGAGCGCAGAGTCTGCAGTGCGTCCGTCGCGAAGCGGATGGCCTGCATCGAGTCCGGTACCGGCGGGGGTTACAGCGCTAGAAGTCATGCCTTTGATTGTGCCCAAATTCGCCCCCAAAAGATAACGACAGCCTGTCATCCCGCGCGTGCCCAACCGGGCCGTGGCCGGAATCACAGCCGCGGAAGCCCCGCTTCCGGGCAGGGGGTTGTTCTACGGGGGTGCGAAAAAGCTATGATTGTCCTGCTGTGGTTCTTTTCTCATTGGTGGCTACACACGCCGACATCGACCTCGAAACCGTTGCTCAGCTGAGCAACGGTTCTTCCGGCATTGCCACGTCCGCCCTCGCCGGTTCCCCGGCGGTCAAGGGCGCGGTTGTCCTTGCCACCTGCAACCGCTACGAAATCTACGGCGAGGCGCCGCACGCCGACGACGTGGAGGCTGCACGCGCCGCCCTGGTGGGCCAGATCAGCGAATCGAGCGGACTCAGCGAGCAGCTGGTGTCCCGGTCATTCAGCACGAACACCGGCCCCGAGGTCACCAAGCACCTGTTCGCCGTGAGCTCGGGACTCGACTCCGCGGTGGTCGGCGAACGTGAAATCGCCGGGCAGGTGCGCCGGGCCCTGATCACCGCCCAGCACGAAGGCACGGCAAGCGCCGGACTGGTCCGCCTGTTCCAGGCCGCCTCCAAGACAGCCAAGGACGTCGGCGCGCAGACTGCGCTCGGCTCCCGCGGCCTGTCCATCGTCTCCGTGGCCCTGGACCTCGCCACCGACCTTTCCGAAGAGACCGACTGGTCGAGGAAAAAGGTTGTGGTGTTCGGCACCGGCGCCTACGCAGGCGCCACCATGGCCCTCCTCCGGGAACGCGGCTGCCGCGACATCTCGGTGTTCTCCTCGTCCGGACGCGCGGCCACCTTCGTGGCAACGCGCGGCGGGACCGCCCTCGACGGCGACTCCCTGCACGCCGCCGTCACCGCCGCCGACGTCATGATCGGCTGCAGCGGCTCGGACACGAGGGTGGAAGCCGACGAGCTCGCCCGGGTCCGCGCCGGGTCCGCCCAGCCGCTGATCGCCATCGACCTGGCGCTCACCCACGATTTTGATCCCGCCGTCGGAGAGCTCGACGGCGTGGAGCTGCTGACGCTGGAGTCCGTGCGGCTCGCAGCGCCCCAGGAGCAGGCGGAGTCCCTCGCCCAGGCCAGCACCATGGTTTCCGGCGCCGCCCAGGCTTTTGAACAGGAACGCGAGGCTCGGTCCGTGGACTCGGCCATTGTGGCCCTCCGCCGCCACACCATGAACGTGCTCGACGCGGAAATGGAAAAGGTGCGCGCCCGCCACGGCTGCACCGCCGCTGCCGAAGAGGTGGAGTTTGCGCTGCGCCGCATGGTGAAGCAGCTGCTCCATGTCCCCACGGTGCGCGCCCGCGAGCTGGCATCCAACGGCCAGCAGGACGACTACGTCGCTGCCTTGGAAACCCTGTACGGCATCACGGTGGAGCAGCCGGCTGCCGCATCCAAGGCCGAATGCCCCGTGGACCACAGTGCCCTCGCCCCAAGCCAGCAGAGTACTGGCGCCCTGCCCGAACACGAGGCACACAGGAACTCCGCCTAACCGGCGCATGTTCTGACAAACAAGGTCCCGCAAGCTTTCCATAGGCTCCCCGCGCAGCATTGATGTTGCCCGTGAACACCATATTGGGGAGCAATCATGCATTTTTCTTCACCGGCCCCTGCCGTCCCGCCTCTGAGCCGCCGGCAATTCGGACTGATTGTGGGAGGCGGAGCGCTCCTCCTCCTAGGCGGTGGGACCTACGGCATAGTGTCCCGCAGCAGACCCGGGGGCGGAGCCGGGCTCGCCACGGCCTTCGGGACCCTGTCCCTCGTCGACGCCGGACGCCTGGCCAGGCTTGATGCGCAGGGGCGGCCTGCTGCCACGCCGCTCGCCTCGGCCATATCGCAGGTCACGGACGGAACGCGGCGGGCCGCCGCGGCCGGCCAGCCAGGGATCCAGCGCATTTCCAGCCGGCGGGGCACCGCGGTGGACGACCACCACAGCGATCCCCTCCTGGACTCCGACTGGCCGCAGCCCGGCAACTTCACCTGGGGCGACGTCGTCGTGCTCGAAGTGGCACTCACCAATGTCCGGTCCGAGCCGGTCCTGTTCAGCCCCGGACAGCTGCGGCTGAAGCTCCTGCCCTCAGGCATCACCGTTGCCCCGCAGGACGCCGACCGCGGCCCCGGCACGATTGCCGCCGGCGCCACTGAACAGGTCTGGATCAGCTACCTCGCCCCTCACGACTCCGTCGCCATGGAGATCGAATACACGGGGCTGGAGGACGTCGCCGGCCAGGCTCTCGCCCTGCCGCTTCTCAGCGTCGCCAAGGAGACCTCATGAGCCCCCTGGACCTTCACATCAATGACGGCTACCTTCCGATGGTGGACGGCACGCTCGTCTACCACCGCGGGTTTGGGGACCGCCGGAGCGCGGTCAAGGATCCGAAACCCAGCCTGGCCGTGAGTCCCCGGGTGTTCCTGCGCAACGGCTCCGTCGTGGCCAGCCGGACCTATCCGCTCAAGGCCGCGTTGCCTCCCCTGGGCCGGCCCGCACCGGCAGCCAAGGATCCCCTCAACCCGGGGGAGTTCCTGATCCGCCGCGCCCACTGGGCCAGCTTCTTCCCGGACCGGACGCTCATCGCGGAAACCGGCAGCACCATCAGCATCCGCGTGACCAACAACCTCACGCAGGACCACTCCCTCCAGTTCCTCAACGCCGGCCCAACGAAGGGCCACGTCGGAACCGGGGCCATCAGGCCGGGGCAAACCAAGACGCTGACCTTTAAGGCGCCGACGGAAGGCGCCTACCTGTACTGCGACCCCGGCGGCGAACCGGCAGACCCCGATGCGGATCCGGTGCAGCGGATCCTGGGCCTGTTCGGCGCCCTCCTGGTGGTGAACCCGGACTCGCCGTGGCTGGCGGGCGCGGACGGACCCGAATTCGAGCGCCAGTGGCTGTGGATACTCCACAACGTCGATCCTGTCTGGGCAGGCATCGCCTCCCGGCAGGGCACCGTTGACCCGGACAAGACGCCCGTGGTGCCCCGCTACTTCACGCTCAACGGGCGCAGCGGCTACCAGTCCCTGGCCGCCTCCACCGATGAGTCGCTGAACCGGATCCGGGAGGAGGACACCCTGATGTCCGGCTCCGCGCGCCAGATCGACGTCCGGAACTTCAGCCTCACACCCGCGGCCGGCACTGTCCGCGCCGGGCAGCTTATGCGCTTTGTCAATGCGGGCGTCGTCCACCACCAGCTCCATTTCCACGGAAACCATCTCTGGACGGTGCAGCGCAACGGTGAGCCATTTCCGCGCACCAAGGGCCGGGTGGATTCCGACGGACACGTGGTGCTCCAGCAGTGGGAAGACGTGGTGGAAATGCACCCGCTGGACCGCAAGGAGTCGATGCTGCCGATGCGGCGCCCGCCGGAGGCCATCGAGCAGGTGTGGAACGCCCGGAAGACGGATTGGAACTACCCGATGCACTGTCATGCCGAGCCGTCGCAGGTGGCGCGTGGCGGCATGTACCCCGGCGGGCTCGTGGGCCACTGGACCCTCGCCGCACCCGGACCGGTCAACGCCACCCCGCCGCACGAACTGTTCCGCAGCCAGGTGGACTTCAGCTCGAACCAGATGCACGAGGGAAGCCCTGCCACCGAGTTCCCCCTGAAGCCCGACGTCGCACATGAATTCAAGTTCTTCAACCAGAAGATGAAGTTCGACGACGGCGGAGAGTTCGAGATGTGGACGTTCGAGACGGAGAACTCAGGCCGGATCTTCCCCGCTCCCCTGGTTCGACTCACGGAAGGACAGTTGTTCCACGGCACCATCCACCCGAGCAAGCGGGTCCACACAGTCCACTGGCACGGCATGGAGCCCGACCCCAGGAACGACGGCGTGGGCCACACATCCTTCGAGGTATCCGGTTCCTACACCTACCAGTGGCGGCCTGAGCGGGGCATCCCCGGAAACCCGAACGTCGGCGCGTCCGGAACATACTTCTACCACTGCCACGTCAATACCACGCTGCATGTGCAGATGGGCATGTTCGGCCCGCTGATCATCGACCCGCCGGTACATAAGGACTACCCGGTGACCAAGGGAGCGCGGCGGGCATTCGTCGACGGCCCGGAGTACGACATCGACACCGAGACCATCCTGGTCCCGTATTCGGTGGACCCGCGCTGGCACGAACTCAACCACGCCGCGGGCCTCTCCGGAGATGATGCCGGCCTGGACAAGTTCCAGCCCGAGCACTTCTACCTGCTCGGCGGCGAACTTGCCCCCGCGCCCACAGCAGAGGGGCCAATCCAGCTGACCCGCATCCGTGCCCGCGTCTCCACCGGGGGCACGGTAAAGCCCACGCTGCTGCGCCTGCTGAACGCCAACTATTTCCCGGTGAACGCCTATTTCACCGACTCCGCGGGAAAGCGCGTCGCCATGGCCGAGCTGATCGCCCACGACGGCCGGCCGTTCCGGGACACTTCAAACCCCAATGCGCCGGCTCTGCCCATCTCGAAAACGAGCCCCATGCGCACCAGCATCATCAACTTCGGTGCCGCCGAGCGCTACGACATGCTCCTGCGCCCGCCGGCGGCTGGTGACTACACGCTCACTGTGGACCTGCTGGACTGGATCACCCGAAAGGTGGTCAAGTCACGGCAAATCCCGGTCATCGCGCGGTGAGCCCGGGGTTAGTAGACGGGCTTTTGGGGCTCCACGTCCCGAACCCAGGCGAGGATGCCGCCGTCGAGGTGGCTGACGCGCTGGTAGCCGGCCTTCCGGGCGGCTGCCAGCACGGCGGCGGACCTCGTCCCGGCCTTGCAGTGGAACACGATGTCCTTGTCCTGGGGCAGCTCGCCCCATGCCTCGCCGGAGAGGATGCGTCCCTGCGGGATCAGCACGGAACCGTCGATCCGGACGATGTCGTACTCCCCCGATTCACGCACGTCCACAAGGTCGAAGTCCTTCAGCCCCGCTTCCCGCGACGCCAGCATGGTTGCCAGCTGCGCTGCCGTGACGGTGTGGTCCGTGTCGGTTGTCTCCGCCGGCGCGATGCCGCAGAAGGCCTCGTAGTCGGTGAGCTCCGTGATCCGCGGGGCGTCGGGGTCCTTGGACACCCTGATCTCGCGCCAGCTGCCGCCCAGGGCGTCGTACAGGGCCACCCGGCCCAGCAGGGAACGCCCGACGCCGGTAATCAGCTTGACTGCCTCCGTCACCATGAGCGATCCGACCGCCGCGCACAGCATGCCGAACACACCGCCCTCCCCGCACGACGGCACGGAACCCGCCGGCGGCGCCTCCGGATAGAGATCGCGGTAGGTGGGTCCGTGCTGCTCCCAGAAGACGCTGACCTGCCCGTCGAAACGGAAGATCGATCCCCACACGTACGGCTTGCCGAGGATGGCGGCGGCGTCGTTGACCAGGTAGCGGGTGGCGAAGTTGTCCGCGCCGTCCAGGATGAGGTCGTAGCCGGCGAAGAGCTCCAGTGCGTTGGAGGCATCGAGCCTGACGTTGTGCAGCCGGACGTCCACCAGCGGGTTCAGCTCAGCGATGGCATCCCGTGCGGACTCGATCTTGGGACGGCCGACGTCGTGGACTCCGTGGATGACCTGCCGCTGCAGGTTGCTCAGGTCCACGGCGTCGTCGTCGACGATCCCGATGGTTCCCACGCCGGCAGCGGCAAGGTAGAGCAGCGCCGGCGCGCCCAGGCCACCCGCACCGATGACCAGCACACGCGCGTTCTTCAGCCGCCTTTGGCCGAGGGCTCCGATTTCGGGAATGATGAGATGCCGGGAATACCGCTCCACCTCTTCGGTGGACAGCCCGGGCGCGGGATCGACGAGGGGGCCCGGCTGCGTGCGGACAGTATTTGCGGTGGACGGAGAAGCCATACTTCAATGTATGCCTGAAGATACCGCGCGGTCATATTACCCCCGGGTAAAGTGAAGTTAACAGCAAAGGAAAGAAGGCCAACAGTGGTTCATCATGCACCGGTTGATCGAACTCAGGCCGCGCAATCCAATGCCGGCCCGGCCCGCCCCGCCGGCCAGCGCTCCGCCAGGCTGCCGCGCGACGAGCGCCGGGCCCAACTGCTGGCAGCTGCCCAGGAGGTTTTTGTTGCCAACGGCTACCACGGCGCAGCCATGGACGAGATCGCGGAAACGGCCCACGTCAGCAAGCCCGTGCTCTACCAGCACTTCCCGTCGAAGCGTGAGCTGTACCTTGCCCTGCTGGACAGCCATCTCGAGGCACTGACCGAGCTCATGCTCGGGGCCATGAACTCCACCACGGACAACAAGGAGCGTGTGCAGGCCGTCATGCGCGCCTATTTCCGCTTCATTGACAGCGACGACCAGGCCCACCGGCTGGTGTTCGAGTCCGACCTCATCAACGACGCCGATGTCAGCTCGCGCCTGGAGACGTTCAACAAGACGTTCGCCGAGGCCATTGCAAGGATCATCGCCGAGGACACCAAACTGCCGCTGCTGGAAGCCCAGCTGCTGGGACGCGGGCTGGCCGGCATGGCCCAGGTCAGCGCCCGCTACTGGCTCGAGACGGACGGGAACCTCGACCTCGATGTGGCCAGCGACCTGATTTACCGTTTAGCTTGGCGCGGAATCTCTCGCTTCCCCAAAGAGACCTAGACTACAACTGAAACTACCTTTGTAATTTCAACCTTGATTGGCTGGGAGGCCTCGCTGTGGAAGTAAAGATCGGCATTCAGAACGTCGGCCGTGAAATTGTGCTGGAATCGGCTCAGGATGCTGACGCTGTGGCTAAAGTAGTGGCCGAGGCCATCGCCAAGGGCAGTGAGCTCCGCCTGAACGACGAGAAGGGCCGCCAGATCATCGTCCCGGCCAACGTGCTGGGCTACGTCGAAATCGGCGCTGAGGAAGTGCGCCGGGTCGGCTTCGGCGCCCTGTAGGCCGAGCCGTGCTGTCCCTCGTGATCGTGCTCCTGGTGACTGCCGCTGCCGGCTTCATCGTCTGGGCCAACGACCGGCGCCATACCAAGTACGGCATCCTCCTGCCGGCCGGTACCGCTGCGGCGGTAGGCATGCTGGCGTGGATCATCTGCATCTGGGCGGGGCTGGGCTACCAGCCGGGCCTGACCTGGATACCGTGGGTCCTTCCCATGGCGGCCGGGACGGCTGCTGCCCTGGCAGTGGCTGTCTACCTGGGCCGCACGCGGGCCAAACAGGACACCCACCGGCTGACGGCAGCGCTGAAGATCTGACCGCCCGGGATTCGGCAGCGTCAGGACTCGGCAGCGTCAGGATTCGCTAGCGTCCGGCCCGTGGCCTTCCTCGGTGCACAGGCAGAGCCGGTTTCCCTGGGCATCAGTGACCACCACCCAACTGGGTGCGTGGTCACTGTTCATTAAGGCCCCGGTGGCCGCCGTCTTCTCCAGGGCGGGTGCCGACTCCGCCTTCGAGCGGTGGACGTCCAGGTGCAGGCGGTTGACGCTGGGGGTCGCGGTCTCCTGGAACCACACACCGGGACCGCGGCCGTACGGATCCGTGAGGTCCCCGAACCGGCCCTTCCGGTAACCGAGCGCGACGCGCCAGACCTCGGAAATCTCCGCCGCGTTGGCTGTGTCGATGCCGATGTCCACCGACCGGTACAGGCCGGGCTGGGCCTCGGCGCCGGCCGCCGACGCGGCCGCGCTGACCGAGGCCGCGGCTCCAGTGTCCCGCGTGGTCACCTCGCCCCCGACGTCGTGCGAACTGAACCGGATGAACACCCGGTTGTAGCGCCAGTCCAGGTCCGGATGGTGGTCCATGTCCTCTGCCACACGCCCGACGGCGGCGATCAGTTCCAGCGCGGCAGCCGCCGTCGGCGTCTTATAGACGGTGACCAGGCCGCCCAGCCGGTAACGCCAGTCGCTAAGGCCTGCGAGCGCCTCGTCGATCTGGGGTCGGGTGAGGATGTCGTCCTTGGCGGCCACAACTGACTCCTTGGCAGTACCTGCTGAGCCTGCCCCGCCGGGCCGCCAAGGAGATTGGCCGGGGTTTAGAGGAACTCCGCCCGGCCCTCCATGGCCGACGAGGCCAGGGCATGCTCACGGCGCGGGATACGCCCGGCCGCACGCGCCAGCCTACCCGCGACGACTGCGTGTTTGAAGGCCCCGGCCATGAGTGCCGGGTTCTGCGCCCGGGTGACGGCGGTGGCCAGCAGTACGGCGTCGCAGCCCAGTTCCATGGCCAGTGCCGCGTCCGAGGCCGTACCGATTCCTGCATCCAGGACCACGGGGACAGACGCCCGCGACACGATCAGCTCGATGTTGTGCGGATTGAGGATGCCCAGGCCTGTGCCGATCGGTGCTCCCAGCGGCATGACGGCGGAGGCCCCCAGGTTCTCGAGCCGGAGTGCCAGGACGGGGTCGTCGTTGGTGTAGGCGAAGACTTTGAAGCCGCGGTTGACCAGCTGCTCTGTGGCGTCCACGAGCTCCACGGCGTCCGGCAGCAGCGTGTGCTCGTCCGCGATGACCTCGAGCTTGACCCAGTCGGTCTCCAGGGCTTCACGGGCCAGCTCGGCCGTCATGACGGCATCCCGGGCCGTGAAGCAGCCGGCGGTGTTGGGGAGCACACGGATGTTGTGGTCCACCAGCAGCTGGAAGAGCGAGCCCGTTTCCGCAGGCGAATAGCGTCGCATTGCAACTGTGGTCAGCTGGGTGCCGGACGCGACCAGCGCCGCGCCGAGACCGTCCAGGCTCGGAGCCCCTCCGGTGCCCATGATGAGCCGCGATGTCAGTTCCACCCCGTCAATGACCAGGCTGTCTGCTGTTTCAATCAATGTTTCTGCCATCGTGCTCATCCTCCTTGGACTGCCGTGACTAGTTCGATCTCGTCGCCCTCGGCGAGGGCGGTGCTGTACCACTGGCTGCGGGGCACGACGGCTGCATTGCGCGCCACCGCCACACCGAGTCGCTGGCCGTCGGCGGCCTGCCCGTTGGCGGACAGGCGCCGCCCCGTGATCTGGCTGACGAGCGAGGTGACCGAGGCGCCCTCGCCCACAACCTGATCTATGCCGTTCAGAGTGATGTTCATGCTGGTTCCTTGTTTGGGTCAAATGTGACGTGGATCAAATCAGGCGGGGCTCAAATGTGACAGTGCTGCCACCGGGTCCGGGAGCCCGGGGGAAAACCGGCCCGGCAGGAAGTGGGCCCAGCGCGGGTCCGGAATGCCGTCCATGAGCTGGCGGCAGATCGCTGCCGCCGCCGGGGTCAGCAGGACGCCGTGGCGGAAGAACCCGGTGGCAATGATGAGGCCGGCCACGTCCGTCCCGGGCCCCTGCCCGCGGGCCGGCACCCGGCCGAGCAGCGGCGCGTTGTCGGGTGTGCCCGGCCGCGCCCGCGCGGTGGCTTCGAGGAGCTCGAGCTCGGCGACTGCCGGCAGCAGGACCTGTGCGTCGCGCAGCAGCTGGTAGACACCGCCGGCGCTGGTGCCCGGCACGCCGTCCTCGCGCTGCGTGGCGCCGACCACCACCGTGCCGTCCTGGCGCGGCACGATGTAGACCGGAACGCCCCGCACCATACCGCGGACTGTTGCGGTGAGCAGGGGCTGCAGGTGTCCGGGGACCCTGAGCCTGAGGATGTCCCCGTAGACCGGGCGCAGCGGCAGCTGCAGGCCTTCCGGCAGGTTCTGCAGCTGCGCCGCGGCCAGGCCGTTGGCCACCACCGTCTCAGTGGCCCTGACGGTGCCGCCGCCGGCCAGCCGGACCCCGCAGACCCTTCCGCCGTCCCAGAGCAGGCCGGCGGCGTGCTCGCGCACGGCGTAGCCGTCCGCTGCCGCGATCTCTTGGCCATGGCCGGCCAGCTCCGCAGCAATCGCGCGGACCAGCCTGCGGGGATCCACCTGATGGTCTGCCGGGATGTCCAGGGCACAGGAGATCCCGGGGCTGAGCAGCGGCTCCCGTGACCGTGCCTCACGGATGGTCAGCGGTTCAACCTCCAGGCCGTGGGTCCGCTGCACGTCCCGCAGGTCCATCAGGGCGCGCCGGTCGGCGGGATCGGCACCCACCGCAAGGGTCGGCGTCGTCAGGTATCCCGCGTCTTCGCCGGCGGTGAGCGTGGCGGCAAACTCCGGCCACCTGGCGGAGGACTCCAGCATCAGCTCCAGGAGCCCTTCCTCCTGGTAATGCAGTTCGCTGACCGGAGCGAGCATGCCGGCCGCGGCCCAGCTTGCACCGCTGCCGGGCGCTTCATCGATGAGTACCACCGACCGGCCCGAGCGCCGTGCCTCCCAGGCGATGCCGTGGCCCACCACGCCGCCGCCGACGACGGCGACATCTGCCTCAAGACTGGTGGCGGCACATTCCGCGCCACTGATGTCAGGGTTCATGAAAATCCTTCCCTACGCCGGTACTAACCGGATCAGGTCAAGCGGTCGGCTCTGACGCCCTCTCAGCCCTGCGCCTTTTATGACAGCAGTAACGGCTCCCGCGGTACCTGCCCAGTTTAGTCTCCGAGGGGCGGTCGCCGCGCCGTGGCGGTGGAAAATTGGTGGGTCCCTCACCTGTCTTGGTCGTGATCTGGTGCTCATCGG
>NZ_JBHTXX010000041.1:0-45034 GCF_042791415.1 Arthrobacter sp. NPDC056691 | reverse complement strand
GACTGCTCCGTAGGTGCCCTTTTGACCGGTCAAAAGGGCACCTACGGAGCAGTCGGTCAGGTTTTAGAGCGTCGCGGCGCTGAACGTGTCGCACTGGTTGATGTCGCCGGTCTTGTAGCCCTGGTAGAACCACTTCTGCCGCTGCGCGCTGGACCCGTGCGTCCAGCCTTCGGGGCTGACGCGTCCCGTGGCGGCTTTCTGGATCCGGTCGTCGCCGACGGCGGAGGCGGCCGAGAGGGCGTCGTTCAGGTCCTGCTGCTTGAGCGGCTCCAGGAACGGCTTGCCGGTCTTCGGGTCCTTCTGGGTGGTGGCGTACCGGGTCCAGAGCCCCGCATAGCAGTCGGCCTGCAGCTCCACCCGGACGGCGCCGGAGCCTGCGCCCTGCGGGTCCTGCTGGGCCTTGTCCAGGTCGCCGAGGATGTTCTGGATGTGGTGGCCGAACTCGTGGGCCACCACGTATTCCTGGGCCAGCGGGCCGCCCGAGGAACCGAAGCGGGTCACGAGGTCCTGGAAGAACCCGGGATCGAAGTAGGCGGTGGTGTCCGGCGGGCAGTAGAACGGGCCCACCTCGGACGTGGCCGTGCCGCAGCCGGTGCGCGTGGCACCCTCGAACAGCACAGCCTTCGGCCGCGGGTACTTCACGTTGTAGTCCGCGAGATAGGCCGGCCAGAACGCGTTGAGGCTGTTCACCGTCCCGGCAATCCGGCAGTCGAGGTCCTTGTCCGCGTCGGAACCCAGCTTGCACTGGGTGAGGGGCGTTCCCGTGCTCTGGGCGGGCTGTTCCTGCCCGGTGCCCAGGAGTCCGCCAAGCAGCTGCGGGTTGATGCCGAACAGGGCCGCAAGGAGCAGGACGACGCCGCCCCCGATGCCTCCGCCGATCTTTGTGCCGCGGCCAAGTCCACCGCCGCGGCGGTCTTCCACCTGGGATGGGTCCAGCTCGACCCCGTCATTGAAGCTCATGTTGTCACAATAGTCTTCACCGCAGGGCAGTGGCGGATTCAGCCCGGTAAAGTTGATCCGATGCCTTTTCTCAACAACCTTCAGCGTTGGGCCGATGAACGCCCCGACGACACCGCCGTCGTCGTGGCCGGAAAACGGCTCAGCTGGGCCGGACTGCGCGACGGTGCGCAGGCCGCTGCAGCCGGCACCACGGCTCCAATCACCGTCCTCGCCAAGCCCAATTCCACCCGGTTCGCGGTTGATTTCGCCGCCGCCGTTGCCGGTGACCGTGAATGCGCTGTCCTGGACCCGACCTGGCCCGAAGCCCTTCAGGACGAGATCGTCCAGCGCCTGGGAAGCGGCGTTGACCCTGTTCCCGGGAGCGCCGGCATTGAACTGGCAGACGGCAACCCTGCGGCCTCGTTCCTCATCGGTCTGACCTCCGGGACCACCTCCGTGCCCAAGGCATTTACCCGTTCGCGGCGTTCCTGGCAGGAGTCCTTCGAAGCCTCGATGGAGTTTTTCGGGCTCAGCCAGCAGGACAAAACGCTGGCGCCTGGCCCGCTGGCCGCAAGCCTCAACCTCTACGCCCTGGCCGAGTGCCTCTACGCCGGCTCTGAGTTCCACACCCTTGAATCCTTCGACGTCGGGGACGTCCACGCCGCGATCACCCACGACGGCATCACCCGGCTGGTGCTGGTTCCCACCATGCTGCGTCTGCTCAGCGAACGCGGACTGCTGGGCTGCGTGGACGCGTCGGGTGTCCGGACCATCATCTGTGCGGGCTCGAAGCTGGACGCGCGCACGCTGGAGGCCGCCCGCCGGTGGGCCCCGCATGCCACCATCTTCGAGTACTACGGCGCCTCGGAGCTGAGCTTCGTCTCCGGCGCCGGTCTGGCGGCGGGGGAGCCGTTCGCCGCCGGCAGCACCGCGATCGGCCGGCCGTTCCCGGGCGTCGAGGTGCGGATCCTGGACGACGCCGGCATGGAGCTCCCCGACGGGGCGGCCGGCAACATCAGCGTACAAAGCGGGATGGTCAGCAACGGCTACCTCTGGGGCGACGACGGCCAGGCGCTGCGCTGCTTCGACGGCTGGTTCACCGTGGGGGACCAGGGCTACCTGTCGGACGGGGTGCTGCACATCCTCGGCCGCCGCGCCGACATGATCATCACCGCAGGCAAGAACGTCTACCCGCACGAGGTGGAGCTGGCGCTGTCCTCAGTCCCCGGGGTGGCATCGGCCATTGCCGCCGGAATGGATGATGACCTCCGCGGCCAGCGCGTGGTGGCGGGCATTGTTCCGTCGCATGGCGGGGTCACGGCCACGCAGCTCAAGACCGGACTGGAGGACGTCCTGGCCAAGGACAAGCGGCCTCTGCAGTACTACGCGCTCGACGAACTTCCGGTGACGGACCGCGGCAAGGTCAGCCGCCGCCTGCTGCTCGACTGGATCGCGGCCCGTGACAGCCGGGTCCGGCACCTTGTCTAGCATGTCTTCCGGCGTGGGGCCCGTGCTCCCCGACGAGCGGCAGCCGGTGGTCATCGCCGCGCTGCGCACACCCGTCTGCCGGGCGAACGGCGCGCTGAAGCACCTGCGCTCCCATGAGCTGCTGGCCCCGGTCCTCACGGCGCTGCTTGCCGAAACAGGGGTTGGCGCGGGCGATGTGGCGGACGTGGTCATCGGCAATGCTGTGGGCGCCGGCGGCAATGTCGCGCGGCTTGCGGCCCTCGAGTCCGGTTTGCCCGTCACCGTTCCCGGCCTGACGGTTGACCGGCAATGCGGCTCGGGCCTGGACGCCATCGTCCTCGCGTCGCGGCTCGTCGCGGCCGGTGGCGGCACCTATCTTGCGGGCGGCGTTGAGAGCATCAGCACCGCGCCGCTGCGTGCGCACCGGAACGACGACGGCGAACCTGCCTTCTTCAGCCGCGCCCAGTTTGCGCCGCACGGCCATGGCGATCCGGACATGGGCGTCGCTGCCGAGAATGTGGCGAGGGAGTACGGCATCAGCCGGGTCCGGCAGGACGAATTTGCGCTCTACAGCCACCGCAGGGCGGTGGCCGCGCAGGCCGCAGGCACGTTTGTGCGGGAGACGGTGGCTCTGCCTGGTGCTTCCGGAGCGGTCACGGCGTCAGTGACGGACGACGACGGCCCCCGCCCCAAACTCAGCGAGGCCCTGATGGCCCGGTTTCCCGCGGCGTTCGTGGAGTCCGGGACTGTCACCGCCGGAAACTCGTGCTTCGACGCGGACGGGGCGGCCGCCGTCGTCATCACCTCCCTGGCCAGGGCCCGGGAACTGGGCGCTGCCGACGGGCTGGCCGTGCTGGGCACGGACACAGCCGGGGTGGAACCGCATCTGCTGGGCATCGGTGCCGCAGCCGCCGCCGCACGGTTGCTGGCCGCGCAGGCCGTGGACGCGGCAGACGTGGACTTCGTGGAATTCAACGAGGCGTTCGCCTCGCAGACGCTCGCGTGCCTGGACCACCTGGGCATTGATCCGCTCCGCGCCAACGCCGACGGCGGGGCGCTGGCATTGGGTCACGCGTATGGCGCGTCCGGTGCCGTGCTGGTCACCCGGCTGCTGGCGCAGGCCCGGCAGGAACCTGCCGCGGCCCCTGCGGGAAAGCTGGCCCTGGCCATGATCAGCATCGCCGGCGGCATGGGGACTGCGGCGCTGTTCCGCCACATCCGACTGTAAGCCGCAGGCAGGCGGTCGGCACCGTCAGAGTGTTGCCGGGCAGAAACCTAGCCGGCCTCGATGATTTCTTTGAGGTTCCTGAGCTGGGCGACCTCGGACTCCATGGTCTTCGTCACGAGGGAGTCCAGGACCCGCATGAGGACCGGCAGCTTGAGGTCAAGACTGAAATGGACCCGGGTACCGTCGCCGGTCTCCGTCAGCGCGTACCTGCCGACCGGGCGCGCCGGACCAGCAACCACCTGAAAGCCCAAGAGCCGCCCGGGCTGGGCATCGGTGATCTTGTAGTCGCCCTGCAGGGGCCGTCCCTTCGGCCCGGTCAGAGTCTGGCTGTAGACGGCACCGGATTCACCCGCCACGCCCTCCTTGAGCGCAATGCTTTGCACGCCGGTCCGCCACTTTGGATTGTTCAGTCCGTCAGCCAGGAATGCGAACACCTCCGTAGCGGGCCGGTTGATGGTCACTTCGTTTTCAGCGTGGGCCATGTGGTTCCTCTCGGGGTTGTTCGCGGGTCGCCGCCTCCCTAGTGATCCTATGGGGTGGTCCGGACGGCGACTATGGCCGCGTGCGGGCGATTTTCCGCTTCGCTGCGGGCGTGGATTTCTTGGACTTCAAAGCCGGCGGCGACGAGGTGCTGACTCATGGCGTCCACGGACCAGTAGTACGCGGTGGTGACTGCGTGCGGGAATGATTCGCCAGCCGGCCCGTTGAAGAATCCGAGGAGAATGCTGCCCCCTGTCCTGATGCAACGGGCGAACTCGCCAAGAACGAGAGACAATTCGGCGGACTCGAAATGGATCAACGAATACCAGGCGAGGATGCCTGTCAGATGTCCGTTCGGGACGTCCAATGCGCGGAGTGTGGCCACGCGAAAGTATGTGGCCGGAAACCGCCGTCGAGCTTTTTCGATGAACACCGGAACCAGGTCGACGCCCTCAACGTCCACGCCGTGGTCGGCGAGAAATGCGGTCCAGTGCCCTGGACCGCAACCTGCGTCAACAGCTGGACCACCAAGTGACTGTGACCAGCGCGAAATAAGCAGCCGATCCTGCTCATGGGCTGTGTCAGCCGACCCGAAAAGGGCTGTGTATTCCGCCGCACGATCGGAGTAGGCGGCCTGAACCCGCACGTCTGTCACCACACGAGCCTACCGATCGATCCGGAGAATCGTGTGCGGCCTGGACGCGCGCGCTCCAAGACAGGCAGGTGCCTAGAAGCACGCCGCAACAACCACCGACAGGACTGCAAGAACTCCTACGGCGATCGCAGGTATGTTCCAGCTCGACGTGACTCCATCCGGGCCGCGGGTGATTCCGGCATAGCGGGCGTTATGCCACGCGGCCACAATGGCGTCGCGTCCGGTTACCGTCTCAGGCTGGCTGATCCGTTCGTTGCTCGGCAGGATGGTGTATGGGCGGCTTTTCAAGTCGCTGACATGCTGGAACCCGGACCCAAACGCAGTCGGAGGCGTGGGAGCACCCCAACAGACGTACCTCTTGCCGGATGCACAGATGACCGTAGTGTAGCGGACCTCGATGTCCTCGATCGCCGCGAACGGTATCCGGTGGCAGCGCAAACCGTTGATCACTTCAAACCCGTGGCCGTCAGCGCGCAGGCACGGCCGCCACTGGGCGACATAGGCGAACCACGACACCAGCACCAGCCAGGGCGCTGCGTCGGCTGCGGTTTTGGTGGCTCCGGCAACCAGCAGCCATGCGAGTGTTCCGGCAGCAAACAGCCACAGGGCCACGGCGAGCGGGCGGGCCGACGCGGTCCGGTGCGTTACGGCAGTCCGTTCCACCACATTTCCGACGCCACTGCCCTCAAGCCTCATCGGTTCCCCCATTCCCAATCCGACGCCTGCACCGACCCTACCCTTGCCGCGGTCCATCTCGTAGCCTTGGCTGAATGACAGGGGAGAACGCCGGCCGGGTAAAAGTCCGCGGGGCGGAAATCTATTGGGAGACGTCGGGGAGTCCGGCGGGGATTCCCGTGCTCTTCCTCCATGGCGGCCCCGGCGCTTCTCCGGGCCAGGGCTACCGGACCCGCCATGACGCTTCAAGATTCCGGACCATCGGCCTGCACCAGCGCGGCTGTGGGATGAGCACGCCGGCCGTCCAGGACGACCTGGGCTCCCTGCCGGCCAACACCACCCAGGCCCTGATCGGGGACATCGAGGCCGTACGCCAGCACCTCGGGGTAGAGAAATGGATCGTCACGGGGGTGTCATGGGGCAGCACGCTCGCCCTGGCATATGCGCTTCAGCACCGGAACCGTGTGCATGGGGTCGCGCTGATGGCCGTGACCACGACGAGCCGTGACGAGGTTCAGTGGATCACCGAGGGCGTGGGCCGGATCTTCCCTGAGGCATGGGCGGAGTTCTCAAGCCAGGCCAAGTGCCGGCCCGGGGAACGGGTGGTTGACGCTTACGCCCGCAGGCTGGCGGGCCAAGACCGGGACGACGCCGGGGCTGCAGCCCTGGCATGGGACCGGTGGGAGTCGACGCACATCTCGCTGGATCCGCTGTGGCAGCCCGGCGCGATGTTCGACGACGCCCGCAGGCGCATGACCTTCGCCGTTCTTGTCACCCACTACTGGTCCCAGGACGCTTTTCTCACCGGCGGGCAGGCCATCATGGAAAGGGTCCACCAGCTCAACGGAATTCCCGGCTATCTCATTCACGGCCGGAAAGACGTGAGCGGCCCTGTCATCACGCCATGGAAGCTTCATCAGCGCTGGGAAGGGAGCCGGCTCATCGTCGTCGAGAACGAAGGGCATGGCGGCCCGGAATCAATGGCCGCACTCATCTACGCTGTCGAAGACATCGCGGCTGGTCTGTCCTGACGAGACAGGCAGGGGGTATAACGGAGCCGGACACTGTGCTTTAGGCTTACTCCACATCCCGCGTCCGCAGGTCGCGGGTTGAGCCTGGAGCTGAACAAAGAGAGGCAGTTCCAATGCAGCCAGACCTTGGCCAGCGCGCCGCGAACGAGCACGCCGACGTCGCCCGGTCCTTTCTCTCCGCCGCCGAGCAGGCGCTCTCAGGCGCCGACGTCGACGCCGAACTGCAGATCAGGCTGGCCCAGGCCCACGCCACCCTTGCCCTCGCACTCGAAACGCGCGCCGCGGCATACGACACCCGGACAGCTGCTTACGTCGCATATCTGGCGACGCTGACGCCGGAAGCCCGATCGGACAAGAACCAGCACGCCGCCGTCGTCGCGAAGCTTGTCCGCGACCGCCTCGGCTTCGAAGCCGAGTAGGCGGCGGGCGAGCGACCGTCAGCTCCAGCGCTCCCAGTAATCATCGGCGGCCTGCAGGAATCGGCGCCGTCGGATTTGCTCGCCAAGGAGAGGGTAGCTGTCGGCCCTTCCCAACGGGCCTGAGGCATCGGATACAGGCGCGTAGCTGATGGCGACCAGCACCGCCAGCGCGGGTAGGGAACCAAGGTTGATGGCGGCAAGCGCGAGGCCATACCGCCGCCCTGGCGCCTGACGCCGCCGCGTCCGGAGACGGAAGCCGCCGAGGTAGGTGCCGAGCGTCGTTCCGCGGGAGTAGAGCGCCCAGTTCACTGCACTCGCCACCAGCACGAGAGCGACGGCGGCCGGGACCTGGTGTCCTGGTGCAAGAGAGTACGTGGCGGCCGCCGGCCCCCAGACAACAACAGAATCGGTGAGGAGTGCGAAAAGCAGCGAAGGCCAGTCAACTAAGGGGGCCTCCGGATCATCCATCCGCCGATTCTCGCATGCGGGGCCGGCAGCCAGGCACCGCCAAGCCGTGCCGGTTGTTATCCTTCGATGCCCGTGCTGAGGCCCAGTTCGCGCCACTGGTCCAGCTCCGCGCGCTGCGCGTCTGCGACGGCGGCAAATGCACCGTAGGCGTCCTGGCCGAGAACCAGCAGCGACGGCGGGTTGGGGCTTTCGACGACGGCGATGATCGCCTTCGCTGCCTTGCCCGGGTCCCCGGGCTGCGTGCCATGGACGGTGTCATGTTCCTTGCGGCGCTTGCCGGCCGTCTCCGCGTAGTCCGGAATCGCCGTTACGGACTGCGCAAGCGAACGGCCGGCGAAGTCGGTGCGGAACGCGCCGGGTTCGATGGCGGTGACACTGATGCCGAGCGGCTGAAGTTCCTTGTGCAGCGAACCCGAAAGGCCCTCCAGGGCCGCCTTGGTGGCGGAGTAGTAGCCGGAACCGGCAGGCGAGATGCGCGCGCCGATCGAAGAGATGTTCAGGATCGCCCCCGCCCGCTTTGCACGCATGTCCGGCAGGACTGCTTTGATCATGTCGACGGCGCTGAAAAGGTTCGTGTCGAACAGCTGGCGGATGTCGGCGTCGTCCGCTTCTTCCACGGCGGCACGGTAGCCGTAGCCGGCGTTGTTGACCAGGACGTCGATGCTGCCGAACCGGGACTGCGCCTGCTGCACCGCCGAGCTGATCTGTTCCTTGTCGGTGACATCGAGGGGGAGGGCCAGGGCGGTGTCAGGGAACTCGGCTGCGACGTCCTTCACCGCGTTGACGTTCCGTGCGGTGACCACGGCGTTGTGGCCGTGGGCGAGCACTGCCTGGGCGAGGGCCCGGCCGAGTCCCGTTGAGCAGCCTGTGATGAGCCATGTAGTCATGGGATCTACCTTCCGTTGGTGGACTGTCACCCCTCCAGCTAACCGCACTGCCGGCTGGCGCGGGAGTGGCTGTTGATACGGGTAATGGCAGTACCTCCCGGAGCGGGCAGGACCCTTCCAGAGGTGAGGCGGGACGTCAGGACACGCCGAGCACTGTCAGGACGATCAGCACGCAGTTCAGGCCGACGATGAGCGTGGCGCTGGTCCAGCCGGCGATCTTCAGCGGCGTGGAATCGGTGTGGATGCCCATGACTTCGCGCTTCCCGGTGAGCCGGATCAGCGGAATCAGCGCGAACGGGATACCGAAACTGAGGAGCACCTGGCTCAGGACCAGCGCCAGCGTCGGCTCGATGCCCGCTCCGAGGATCACCAGCGCCGGAATCAGGGTGATCACCCGACGCGTCAGCAGTGGAATTCGGACCTTCAGCAGGCCGCCCATGATGGTGGCGCCGGCGTAGCAGCCGACGGAAGTGGAGGCCAGGCCCGAGGCAAGCAGTCCGATGGCGAACACGACGCCGATCGCCGGGCCCAGTGCCGACGTCACGGCCGCATGCGCGCCGGCGATGGTGTCTGTCCCTTCCACGCCGCGCAGGCTGGACGCTGCCAGCAGCAGCATGGCGATGTTGACGACGCCGGCAAGCAGCAGGGCGCCGGCCACGTCGAACCGGGTGGCGCGGATCAGGCGGGTCCGGACCACAGGGTTCTCGGAGAAGCCGTGCCGGTCACGGGCGAGGGCGGAATGCAGGTAAATGGCGTGGGGCATCACCGTCGCGCCAAGCATGCTCGCGGCGAGCAGGATGGTGTCCGTTCCCTCGAAGCGCGGCACCAGGCCGGTCAGGGCGTTGCCGGCGTCCGGCGGATTCACGAACAGGCCGGACACAAACCCGACGGCGATCACGCCGAGCAGGATCAGGATGGCCACTTCAAACGACTTCTGGCTCCTGTTCGACTGCAGAGACAGCAGCAGCATCGACGCGAGGCCGATGATGATGCCACCGGCCAGCAGGGGAAGTCCAAACAGCAGGTTCAGTGCGACAGCTCCACCAATCACCTCTGCCATATCGGTGGCTCCGGCCACTATTTCCGCCTGGGCCCAATACGCCCGCCGGCGTCGGTTACCCAGCCGCTTGCCCAGGATCTCGGGAAGGCTCATGCCGGTGGCCAGACCCAGCTTGGCGGACTGGTATTGCACCAGCACGGCCATGGCGTTGGCTGCCACGAGCACCCAGACCAGCAGGTAACCGTAGCTCGCCCCGGCCGTCAGGTTCGCCGCCACGTTGCCCGGATCGACGTAGGCGATGGCCGCCACGAACGCCGGACCCAGCAACAGCAGGCGCGACCAGACCCGGGCAGGTGCGGTGCGTTCTGAAAGGGTCGAAACAGCCATCATTCATCCTCGTCATTGGGGGTACCGATAAGACGAGGATAGCCGAGATTTAGGTGTACCGAAAAGTAGGGATTAGGCGGGCAGGGAGATGCTGGTTCCGGTCAGTAGGCGTCCCTCCTGTGCCCTCATGAGGAGAGTGCCCCGCACACCTCGGTGTGAGGACGTGCGGGGCCTTCCTAGCGGCAGTCCCACGAATCTGTGTGGCAACTGGGGACAAGGTTCCAAAGCAATCCTTCGGACAGGCTTGTTAACAGCTGGGAATTCCCTGAGAATCACGCGGGATTGCCTGCCTGCCAGGTGCGCCGGCAGGCGGGCTCCAAGCGGCGGGCGAGCCTAGGCAGGGCCACCTGCGGAAAGCCCCGGCCGGGCCGGCTGTCTGGCGGGGTTGGACCCCCTGATCTGGGGGAGGGCGTGGCCGCCGCGCCGTTGAATCGCCCTAGTAAGCACCGGGCGCAGCCCTCGGCGCCGATGCGAAAGGCGTCCTGACCGGCAAAAACGGCCCAAGGTTTCCGTAAGGCAACGTCCGCAATCTGGCACCGTCCAATGCAACGTTCAATCAGAACGTCCACTCAACAAAATAGGCAGGTGCGTCATGAAAGCGTTCCACCCAATAAAAGCCATCGGAGGTGATCGGACGGCGTCCCGTGGAGCGCCACGGCGCCCGAAGCACGCATATGGGAGCCAGAGGAGCCTCTTCGGCGCCCCCAACCGTGTGGTCGCCGCCGGCGTCGCCATCTCCCTGGTCGCGGCCCTTGGCCAATCAGCGACCATCGCCGCCCAGGCAGTCACCGCCCCGGTTGGCCAGGGCTTCACCGTCACGGCGTCGGACCTCGCCTTCATCCTCAAGCAGATCAAGATCGCCGAGGCCCATGTGGCCAACACGACGTCGGCCACCGGCCCCTGTGGCGCCCTCATCGGTTCGGGTCCCAACCAGATCCCCGATGCGCTGACATCGTACGGTCTCCGTACGGTCGACGGATCCTGCAACAACCTCCTGGCCGGGCGTGAAACCTATGGCGCCGCTGATCAGAAGTTCCCCCGCTACACCACGCCGGTCTTCAACGATGCAGACCCCGTGCCCGCCGGTTTCGGTCCCGCCGGCCCTACCTCTTACAAGCAAAAGAGCGGGAACGTTTTCGACAGCAAGCCGCGCGACATCAGTAACCTGATCGTGGACCAGACCTCCACCAACCCTGCAGCCGTGGCTGCCGCCGGCTTCCCGGTCCGCACCCAGGGCAACGTGGGCGTTCACCCCTGCACCACCGACCCGGATCCGCTGGCCAGCCCGCCGGTGGCTGGTGTTCCGGCCGGCTGCGTGCCGTCGCACAACACGCTGTTCATCCCGAACGTCACCACCGACGTCGGCCTCTCACCACCCTACAACTCGATGTTCACGCTCTTCGGCCAGTTCTTCGACCACGGCGTGGACCAGACCGTCAAGAGCGGCGGCAACGTGTTCGTGCCGCTCCGGGACGATGACCCGCTGGTCGCCGGGCCGGACCACGTCTTCGGCAACGCCGACGACCTGCCCGCCAACCAGCGCTTCATGGTGCTGACCCGCGCACAGAACCAGCCCGGGCCCGACGGCATCATGGGCACGGCCGACGATGAACAGAATGCGACCAACACGGACTCCCCGTACGTGGACCAGTCGCAGACCTACACCTCGCACCCGTCCCACCAGGTCTTCGTCCGCCAGTACGTCAACGACCCCGACGGCAAGCCGGTGTCCACGGGCAAGCTGCTCGGCGGCGAGGCAGGCACCAATGCCGCGAACGGCATGGCAACCTGGGCCACCGTCAAGGAACAGGCAAAGACCCTGCTCGGCATCCAACTGCTGGACAAGGACGTCCTCAACGTGCCGCAGCTCGCAGTCGACCCCTACGGCAAGTTCATCCCCGGTCCCGCCCGCGGGCTGCCGCAGTTCGTAACCGCGACCGGACTCGTTGAAGCCGACCGCGCCGACAACGGCGGCCTCGGCACCCTGGTGCCGGCCAACGTCCGGTACTTCGACACCCCGTTCCTGACGGACATCGCGCACAACGCGGACCCGTCCCCACAGGACACGGACCACAACCCGGCAACCCCGCCGGTCGCGCCGGTGCCCGACGCCGACACTGTGGCCTCGGCTGACTTCGCCAGCCAGCCCCCCGGCACCTACGACGACGAAATGCTGAACGCGCACTTCATCGCCGGTGACGGCCGCGTCAACGAGAACATCGGCCTGACCACCATCCACCAGATTTTCCACTCCGAACACGACCGGCTCGTGGACGACTTCAAGAACACCCTGGCCAACGACACTTCGGTCACCGGCATCGCTGCCCTTGCCGAGTGGAAGCTGGCAGCCGGTGCTGATGGCTGGAACGGCGAACGCCTCTTCCAGGCCGCCCGTTTCGTCACCGAGATGGAATACCAGCACCTCGTCTTCGAGGAGTTTGCCCGCAAGGTCCAGCCGGCCATCCAGCCGTTCCACGTCTACCACACGGACGTCAACGCGGCTATCCACGCAGAGTTCGCCCACGCGGTGTACCGGTTCGGGCACTCGATGCTGACCGAGACCATCGCCCGCACCAACCCGGACGGGACCGACAACTCGATCCCGCTGCTGAACGGCTTCCTGAACCCGCCGTCGTACACCAACGACGGGCATGGCGGCCAGCTCACCTCGGAGCAGGCGGCCGGAGCAGTGGTCATGGGCATGAGTGACCAGTCCGGCAACGAGCTCGATGAGTTTGTTACCGACACGCTCCGCAACAACCTGCTGGGCCTGCCGCTCGACCTGGCGACCATCAACATGACCCGCGCCCGTGAAGCCGGCGTCCCGCCGCTGAACGAGGTACGCCGCCAGATCCACGACGCCAGCGGTGACGGGCAGGTTGCCCCGTACACCAGCTGGGCCGACTACGGGCAGAACATCAAGCACCCGGAGTCGCTGATCAACTTCGTGGCCGCCTACGGCACCTACCCGACGATCGTCAGCGCCACGACGCTGGCGGACAAGCGGGCAGCCGCAAAGGCCATTGTTGATCCGGGTCCGGGCGCCACGCCTCCCACGGCAGACATGATCGACTTCATGAACAGCTCCGGAGCCTGGGCCAACCAGGAAACGGGCCTGAACAAGGTTGACCTGTGGGTCGGCGGCCTGGCGGAGAAGACCAACCTCTTCGGCGGTCTCCTCGGCAGCACGTTCAACTACGTGTTCGAGAACCAGCTCACGGACCTCCAGAACGGCGACCGGCTGTACTACCTGGCCCGCACGCCCGGCATGAACCTGCGCACCCAGCTCGAGGGGAACAGCTTCTCCGAGATGATCATGCGCAACACCGACGGCGTGAACACGCTGAAGGCTGACGTGTTTGCGACGGCGGACTGCAAGTTCCAGCTGGGCAACCTGGCCGGCACGCCGGCCGGCTTCACCGCCTCGGGTCCGACCGTTGCCGACGACATCACCACCACCGACTGCAACGAGAACGCGCTGCTCCTGCGCAAGCCGGACGGCACCATCCAGTACCAGGAAAAGAACACCGTCGATCCCTCGGGCATCAACGGCCAGTCCGTATACAACGGCACTGACGGCGTGGACCGGATCACCGGCGGCAACGACAATGACACGTTCTGGGGCAATGCCGGAAACGACGTCATTGAAGGCCAGGGTGGCGACGACGTGGCGCTTGGCGGCGAAGGCAACGACAGGATCACCGACCTGTCCGGCGCCGACACGCTCAAGGGCGGTCCCGGCAATGACTACATCAATGCCGGCATCGGCGACGACATCATGATGGGCGGCGACGGCCAGGACTTCATGAATGGCGGCGCCAACGACAACGAGACGTTTGCCGGCCCCGGCAACGACTTCATCCGGGCCGGTGACGGTGCGGACGCTGTGTTCGGCGACGGCGGGGACGACTGGATCCAGGGCGGCTCCGGCCAGGACCTGCTCCAGGGCGACCACGGAGCTCCGTTCTTCGATGACCCGGCGCAGACCAAGCCGGGCAACGACATCATGGTCGGCCAGGTCGGCGAGAACGACTACGACGCCGAGGGCGGCGACGACATCATGGCAGCCAACGCAGCGATCGACCGGTTCGCCGGTGCGGCCGGGTTCGACTGGGCCATCCACCAGTACGACACGGTGGGTGCCAACGATGACATGAAGATCAACCAGAACCTGGCTGGTCTGCCGCTCCAGATTGTGGTCAACCGCGACCGCTGGCAGGAAACGGAAGCCAACTCCGGTTCCGCTTTCGATGACGTGATCAAGGGCGACGACGTCGTGCCCAGCGCCGTGGGCGGTGCGGGCTTCAGTGGCTGCGACGTCATCGACCAGACCGGTATCGACAGGATCGCAGGCCTGGGGGACATCCTTCCGGCACCTTCCACCCCGCTGGAACCCATCGCTGCAGCTTCGGCAATGGGAGCCTGCCCGCTCTCGGGCCCGGTCTGGGGCGACGGCAACATCCTGCTCGGCGGCCTCGGCAGCGACCGGCTCGAGGGCCGCGGCGCCAACGATGTCCTTGACGGCGACCGTTACGTCCAGGTCCGGATCAGCGTCCGCACCAACCCGGCGGACCCGGCCACCGAAATCGGCAGCACCGACCTCATGGAGCACACCTACCAGGCTGGCAACACCCACACCCTGGAAGCTGATGTTGCGGCCGGCGTGATCGATCCGGGCAACCTGGTGGCAGTACGCGAAGTCATCACTCCGACGGCGGCACAGACCGCGGGCAACATCGACACTGCGGTGTTCTCCGGACCGGCGGCCAACTACACGGTCACCACCACCGGCGGCGACGGCACCCTCGGCTCAGCCGGTTCCACCACCACGGTGACCGACAACGTCGGCGCCGACGGAACGGACACGCTGCGGAACATCGAGACCCTCGCGTTCTCCGATACCGTGGTCACCAACGCGCCGGCCATCGGCGTCGCGACGGCCGGCAACGCCCGGGCCACCGTTACCTGGACCGCGCCGACCGTCGGTGTCGCCAGCAGCTTCAACGTGAAGGTGCTTGACGTGACGACGAACCCGGCCGGCGTGCAGGTGGGCGCACTGCTCACCGCGGCTGGGACGGACACCAGCCTGGTAGTGACGGGCCTGACCAACGGGAACAAGTACGTGTTCCAGGTGTCGGCAACGAACGCCCAAGGTACGAGCCCGTTCTCGGTAGCATCCAACGTGGTGATTCCGGCCCCGACGGTTGAGCCGCCAGCCCCGGTAGCCCCCGGCGCTCCCACCGCCCTTACGGCGACGGCGGGCAACGCGGCAGCCACGCTGGCTTGGACCGTCCCGGCCTCCGACGGCGGTGCTGCCATCACCGGCTACGAGATCCGCACGTTCGTCGGTGCCGCGACCACCCCGGCCAGGACACTGACCGTCGGAACCGGCACAGGCGCCGTCGTGGACGGGCTGATCAACGCCACCGGCTACACCTTCGATGTGGCTGCGGTCAACTCCGCCGGCACCGGTGCAAGGTCGGCCCGGACGGCAGTTGCCACGCCACGGACGGAGTTCGTCGCCCCGACGATCACCGCACGGACCCCGGCAGCCGCCGCAAAGTCCGTCAGCCAGGCCAACAACCTGACTGTCACCTTCAGTGAACCGGTAGCCAACGTCACCAGCGGAACCGTGGTCCTGCGGCTCGGCAGCACGATTGTCCAGTCGGGTGTGACGTACAACAACGCGACCAGGACAGTTACCGTCAACCCGAACGCCAACCTGCTCGCGGACCGCACGTACAGCCTGGCTGTCTCGTCGATCCGTGACACGGCGGGCAACACGATGGCATCCACGTCCTGGACGTTCACCACCGGACCGGCCCCGACACTGACCTCGGTCAGCCCCGGGATCTCGGCACGGGGCGTGTCCCGGACGGCTAATGTGACCGCCCGCTTCAGCGAAGCGATCACCGGCGCCAGCACGGGAACAGTGGCGCTGCGGCTGGGCACAACGGTCATTCCCGCTGTGGTGAGCTACAACAACGCCACCCGGACAGTGACGCTGAACCCGTCGGTGACGCTGGCGGCAAACCGGACCTACACGATGTCGATCTCGTCAGTAAGTGACCTGGCCGGCAACCCGTTCGTCCCGCGGAGCTGGACCTTCACCACCGGAACGCGGTGATCAGAAGGAGCCACTGATCCGCAGTAACCAAGGAACGGGGACCGTCTGTTGCAGGCGGTCCCCGTTCCTTGTGCTGTGCTGCTGTATGCTCCGCCGGCCATAATGGCAGTGTGGCTTCCTTCTCGCGGTTTCGGGCACTCGCTGCCGTTGCTCCGGCCACCGCAATGGCCATGATGTCCGCTGCGGGCTGCGCACCTTCCCCGGCCGGGGAACCGCCCTGCTTTCCGCCGCCCTATTCGGTGAGGCCTTCAGAAGCCAGGCCGGGGGACAGCGTCACCGTCCAGGCACAGGATGCGGGCTGCAATCCCCGCTACGGCGGGAACGCGCGGATCCAGATCAGCGTGACGGATTCCTCGGGCGCGAAAGTCATCAACGCAACTTCCGCGATGAACGACGGCGGCGGCTTTACTTACACTTTCGTCGTCCCCGCCCGGACCACTAAAGGCCAGGCGGCGGTCACGGCGGTGCCGTACAGCATCGACTGGTGCGACGACACCGGCAGGAACAACCGGGTGGCCGGGGCCGCCGTCGTTCTCCTGCAGCGCGCGTCGTGTGTATTGCCGGTAAAGCCCCTGACCATCAGGCGGTAGCTTGGCTGGCCTAAAGGGTCAAGAGGCCGGCCGATTCACGCACGTTTGCCAGCCGATACCTCGGCAGCTTTGCTTTTCGCCCTGATGAAAGACTGCTCCGCCGCTGAAAGCTGGTGTTCGCCATGCTGGTCCTGGGCGACATGGCCGCCCGAGACCTGGTGAACCACGTTCGCCACGGTCCGCGGAAGAACCACGCAACCGGGGTTGTCGATAAGCCACTTCTTCGTGACTTCATCAAGCCCATCCCACCACTCAACAATCGGCCGTTGGCCCATGAGGTGCTCCTCGGATTTGAGACCCTACATAAATTGACAGCCGCCGCCGGGGGCTCGCGCCCCGGAGCGCCGCATGACGTGCAGAACCCGCCAAACAAACACAGCCTGTGGAATTCACGAATTTCTAAATTGGTAATCAGTAACGAGTTTGGTCCCGATGCCGGGAGGGGTCAAGAGGCATGCGTAACGTCGCGCAACCCGGCAGTGAGGGCCGTCCTTGACGCCCGGACACTATGCGGGGGAAGCGGCCGTGGAGTACCTTTTACACGCCCGAACGGCCCTGCGGGGGCGGCCGGCAGCGGCGCTGTTTCCCGTCAAAAGGAGTCTCGGATGGCACGAAGGATAACCGGCCCCTTGGCTGATTTCGGCAGCAGGGACCTTGCCGCCGCCGGAGGGAAGGGTGCAGCCCTGGGTGAACTGCTGCGGCACGGATTTCCGGTGCCTCCTGGATTCATCGTTACCACGGACGCCTACCGCTCGCTCCTCGCAGAAACGGGGCTCGGGGCGGCCATGGACGGCATGGATCAAAACATGCGCGACGGCGGCGCCCTCCGCGCGCTGTTCGCCCGCTTTGTCATGCCCGCACCTTTGCGGACGGAAATTGGCGAGAAGTATGCGGCCCTGGGAGGAGGCGCCGTTGCAGTCCGTTCCAGCGCCACCGCCGAAGATCTGCCCGGGGCGGCATTCGCCGGCCAGCAGGACACGTTCCTGAATGTCGTCGGCGAGGAGGCTGTGGCCAAGGCGGTTGCTGACTGCTGGGCATCGCTCTGGACCGACCGGGCCATTGCCTACCGGCAGCGGCAGGGGACCGACCCCCGCGGGGTGACTATCGCCGTCGTCGTCCAAAAAATGGTGCCGGCCGACGTCGCAGGCGTCATGTTCACGGCGAACCCGGTCACGGGTGAGCGCGGCGAGATCGTGGTGGACGCCAGCCCGGGCCTGGGGGAGGCGGTGGTCTCGGGGAGGGTGGTGCCCGAACACTATGTGCTGGACCGCACGGGCGTGATCCGCAGCTTCACTCCCGGCGGTGGCGAGGTGGTGATCAGCCCGGACGCAGGCGGCGGCACGGTGGAACAGCCCGGCAGCCGCAGCCCGGTTCCTTCCCTGGCCTCGGACCAACTGCGGGAGCTGGCTGACCTGGGCCGCAGGGCGCAGGAGCATTTCATCCGGCCGCAGGATATCGAGTGGGCGGTGGCCGGTGGCCGGGTCCATGTACTGCAGTCGCGGCCCATGACGGCGCTGCCGCCGCAGCCGCTGCGGCTCAACCAGGTCCAGCGGCGGGTGGGGCCGTTCTTCGTCGAGATGTTCCAGGAACGGCCCTACCCGCTGGATGTGTCCGGCTGGATGGAGCAGGGGATCCTGGCCATGCTGCACCGGATGGCCGGGAGCGTCGGCGTGCGGTTCCCCGGGGTCGGGGAACTGCTGCCGGAGGAAGATGGCGTGGTGGTCCAGCTGGTGCCGCCGGTCCCACGGCTCACCCTCCGCACCCTGGCTGCGCCGCTGACCCTGGCCCGCCGGGCGCGGCAGTTCAAATTAGCCAACTGGAAGAACGATCCCCGGTTCACCACCTTCCTTGAGCAGGTGGACCGGCTCAACGCACGGGACCCCGAACCCATGCGCTGGCCAGAGGTTGTGGGCGTTGCGCGGGAGTCTTTCGCCACGATGCGGGGCATCACCGACCTGCGGAGCTCCTACCTGCCCGGCATCTTCCTGCCCATGCTTCGGCTGCGCCTGATGCTCCTGCTGCTGGGCAGGGTGAGACTGGCCTCCGCCCTGGTCGCGGGTGCGGAAACCATGACGAGCCGGGCGAACCGGTCCCTGGAGCAGCTGGCCGCGATGGTCCGTGCGGATCCCGGGCTGGCTGCCGCCTTTGCATCATCCGACGGAACGGCCTTGCTGCAGCTTGTGGAACAGGACCCGTCGCACGCCGCCTTCCGTGCGGCGTTCGCCGGGTTCCTGCGCGAATACGGGAACCGTGAGACGGTCAGTGTGGTCCTGAGCAGCTCGCCCACCTGGTCCGACGCCCCCGACGTTGTGCTGGGTCTGGTCAAGGTGCTCCTGGGCCAGCGGCCGGCCACGGCCGACCAGACCGGGGCGGCGCTGGCGGAGCTGAAGCGCCATCCGCTCCTTCGGTTCGGTCCTGTCCGGCGGCAGGTGATGGCCGCCGTCGACGACGCCCGGGCAGGCATGGCGTTCCGCGAGGACAGCCACTTCTACGCCACCAAGGTCATTCCGCCCATGCGCCGCGCGTACCGTGAGCTTGGCCGGCGCCTCGTTGCGGCCGGCGTGATAGACGACGTCAAGGACGTCTACCAACTGCGGTTCGGGGAGCTGGAGGCAATAGCGGACGACGGCGGCGCGCTGCCGGCTTCCGTCCTGCACCGTTACCGGCCGCTCGTGCAGGCCAGGGTGGCCAGGCGCCGCGAGCTCGAGGGGATTCCGCTGCTGGACACGGCGCTGCTGTTCAAGGACCGCCGCAGTGCTGCCGGCGTTCTGGTCGCCGGCACCCCGGCCAGCCGCGGCCGTGCCGAGGGACCGGTACGGATCATCAGGGGACCGGACGAGTTCGGCCGGCTCCACAGCGGAGACGTCCTCGTTTGTCCGTACACGAATCCTTCCTGGACGCCGCTGTTCCAGCGCGCGGCCGCCGTCGTCGTCGACATGGGCGGGCTCGGCTCCCACGCGGCGATTGTGGCGAGGGAGTACGGAATCCCCGCCGTCATGGGAACCGGCACAGGCACGGGCATCCTGGCCGAGGGACAGCGCGTGGTTGTGGACGGCAGTGCGGGTACCGTCGTGGCGGCAGATTAGGGGCCGGAGGAAGTGCTTTTCGAAGTGTGGCGGGAAGCCGGCCGTTGGTGGGCCGCCGGCCACCATGATGGCAAGAGCCTGATCCTGGAAGGAACGACGGAACTGGACCTCAGCGCCGTCTCACAGCGACGCGTCTCTGACATCGAGCCGTATTTGCAGGGCCGCCGGGCACAGGTCCGTGCGGCCCGCGGTGAGCTGTAGCCGACTCGGCATTGCGGACATCGGTGGTGCGGTAGTGTCGGCGTCATGCGTGAATCCGGGGCAGGGTTGAGGAGTGCGCGGAACGGTTTCTGGCGAATTGCCACGCTTCTGCTGGCACTCGCGATTCTGTTGGCACTCTCCACGGCGTCCTGCGCCCCGGACCCAAGCCAGCCAGATATGGCAACACGCGAGGCATTCGCCCGAAGCGTCGTGGCGGCTGCCGCCTCCGGGTCCGTCGAACAGGTCGAGAAGCTCGTGCCGGAGGTCTTCGTCAACGTCCGACCGGACTCGCAACGTCTGGTCGATACCGTCCGGGGCTGGGACCCGGAGAGAGTTGAGCTCAGGTTCAGCAACGACTTCCCGGAATTCGCAACGGTCGAGGCAGCGAAACCGGGTCTGACGGCGGGTGCAGAATTTACGATCTCGTGGGCCGATGGGCACTGGACTCTGGTCATGGGGACGTCAAGCTACAAGCCAAGCGGCAATGCAGAGCCTGGCACTCCCGGCACGTGAACGACCGCTACCCGGGCACTCGGGCTGGTGCTCCCTAAAGCTGACCCCCTCAGGGACTACTGCTCACGCCTGATCCGAGTGGCCGAGATTGACTGCCCCAATTGCGATCACCCGAAGTGTTAAAGCGCAAGACCATTCCCGCCGCCTTTCCCCTCTAATCTTCCGGAAATGACCGGATGATTCCTGATGGAAATGCTTCGAGCAGTTTTCTCCTGAGCTTTTTGCTGGCCTTCCATTCATCCATGTTGAGCTCCGAGCTTCTGCCTCTTCGGTCCATCAGTGAGACGCAGCCGCAACTGCGGTCACCAACGACGGCGACATCGGCCAAGGAGACCGTCGTCGCTTTACCCGAAGCGCGCCGGATCAAACGTGTTGGAGAAAGCGTCAACGTGGCCCCGGAAGACTTGTGGCGCCACGTTGGATGCCCACCGTCACTTTCCTCGGCCGGGTGGTCAGCTTCGGTGTCCTTGAGTGGCTGCCAGATCTCGTAGCCATCTATCGCGAGTCCAAGCTTTGCAGCGTCCGTCTTGCGAAGCTTCACGGACTTATCGAGAGCGATGATCAGCGAGCCCGAGCTGTTTCTCAGCATCTTCGTGAGTTCGGCAGCGCTCATGATTGTCGCCCGGTCGAGCAATTCCTGCCGGTCCGGAGTGCTCCGCCCGAGCAGTCCGTCAATTGCCAGTTGATCCAGGTAGTCCTGGGGAACGTACTCGTCCCACCCCAGCTCAGATACCAATGCATTACGGGCGGACTGGGCGGCGTCCTTGCTGAATCCTGCTTCGGCGATGCCGCGGAGGGTCAGTACGCCTTCCTGCAAGGCCGGGACGGTGTTTGCCTGGACGGGATCAAGAATGAGATCGAGTTGACTCAGGCGGTCATCGATCGGGGTTGTGAAGTTCTCAACGGAGTAGATCAGTCCGCGTGAATGCCGGAGCCGGGCCAGCAATTCATACCGCAGAGCTTCGCAGAGGAGACCGGCATCGCGGGAGGGCACCAGTAGCGACACTGCGATACCCCGCTTCCGGGACTTGATCAGGGTCGGAGCCGTGACGAGCGGTGGATCCTGGTGGTGTCTGACGGGCACACCCGTGGGCAGGCGGATGTCCAGCGAGGCGGGCAGGGGACCGGTGAACGTAACGGCGGCGTTCCCGGCGGTGAGCCACCGGCCGGCCCATTCGATGGTTTCAGCTTTGGTAAGGCCGGCGGTGGCAGGCGCCCCGAAGTGCGCGGCACCCACTCCGTTCGTTCCGAACCGGTAGGTGAGCAGGCCGCTGGAGACAGTACTGAACTTGTGCGGGTCCTCGGCCTCGAGAACGGACTTTTCGAGCGTGAGGTCCTCCTCCGTGACGGCTTCGAGTGTCAAGGCGGCAGCCGCGATCGCGTTGAGGAAACCGGCGACGTCCTCTGGCCGGCCCGAGGCATAGAACTGAAGAGAATCCGTGGTCACCGTGCCGCCGTGCAGTACTGTGACCGGTTGGACCATGCGGAGCAGCAAATGCTCAACCAGGTGGGTGATCCCAGCCAGTGCGGGCGGCTCATCGCGCATTCCGACACCGAATATCAAGGTGCCAGTGCAAAGGCCCTTCCTGTCCAGCCAGTAAGAGGGCATCCCGTTGTGGGAGGTTGTATTCACCGACTGCATCATGGGCGACAGTCTTGCAGACTGTGAGCCGGGCTGACCGATGCTTGGCACGGATGTTTAGGGCAGACTGGTGGCGTGAGCGGAATCCGGTGGGTGCTGCACGTCGATCTCGACCAGTTCATCGCGGCGGTCGAAGTGCTCCGCCGGCCAGAGCTTGCGGGCAGGCCGATCATTGTGGGCGGCCGGGGCGACCCCACGGAACGGGCTGTGGTGTCGACGGCGTCCTACGAAGCCCGGGCGTTCGGCGTGGGTTCCGGAATGCCACTGCGCATTGCGGCCCGGAAAGTACCAGACGCTGTGATCCTGCCCGTCGATCATGAGGCTTACCTCACGGCGTCTGAAACGGTGATGGCTACCCTGCGCGCACAGCCCGGCGCCACCGTGCAGGTGTTGGGTTGGGATGAAGCCTTTGTAGGCACTGAGACAGAGAGTCCGGAAGCCTACGCCCGGCAGGTGCAGGCAGCCGTACTGGAGCGAACGCAGCTGCATTGCAGCGTGGGCATCGGCGACACCCTGGTCCGGGCCAAGGTGGCCACCGGTTTCGGTAAGCCGGCCGGCGTCTTCCGTCTCACCGCCGGGAACTGGCTAGACGTCATGGGGAGTCGCCCCACCAGGGACCTGTGGGGCGTCGGAACCAAGGTGTCGGGCCGGCTGGCCAAACTCGGCATCAACACAGTCGCCGAGCTCGCCGCGTCCGACCCCCAGGACCTGGTCCCGGAGTTTGGCCCCAGGATGGGTCCCTGGTACGCGGAGCTGGGACGCGGGGACGGCACCAGCGTAGTCGACGACACCCCGTGGGTTGCCCGTGGACACAGCCGCGAGACCACCTTCCAGCGCGACCTGACGGAGCCTGCCCAGGTGGACGACGCCGTGCGGGAGCTGACAGCGCACGTCCTTGAGGATGTGGCGGCCGAAGGACGCCCCGTGATTGGGCTGACGCTCAAGGTTCGCTACGCGCCCTTCTTCACCAAGACCCACGCGAAGAAGATTCCCGGGACCTTCGACCGGAAGGAAATCCTCTCGCGTGTCTTGGACCTCGCAGCCGCAATCGAAGCCGGCCGTCCGATCCGGCTCCTGGGCCTGCGGGCCGAAATGGCAATGCCCGACGATGCCCGAACGGGACATACGCCGACCCGCGGTGGATGGTGACGGCTCCTTCCTTATTTTTGAGCTGTCCGGCCCGTTCGCGTGCGGAACCTCCGCCTCGACAGTAGCCTTCTCACTCGGGACAGGTTTCGAAAAAAGGAGAGTCGAATGAGCGAGAAGCTGCGTTGGGGCGTTCTGGGCAGCGCCCGCATCGTCCGCAAGACCATTCCGGCGTTGCAGGAAACGAAAAACGGTGAGGTTGTAGGTATTGCTTCCCGCACCGAGGAAAAGGCGAAGGAATACGCCGACAAGCACGGCATCCCGCAGGCGTTTGGCTCCTATCAGGGGCTGCTCGATTCCCCGGACATCGACGCCGTCTACATTCCACTGCCGAACGCACTGCATCTCGAGTGGATTCTAAAATCCCTGGCCGCAGGCAAGCACGTCCTGTGTGAAAAACCCTTGGCGATGAGTGCCGCCGAGGTTGCGGAGATTGCGCGCAAGGCCGACGAGACCGGGCTGAAAGTCCTCGAAGGCTTCATGTACCGCTTTCACCCGCGTTTCGAGAAGCTGCAAGAGCTGCTCACCGCCGGTGCCGTGGGCAAATTGACGTTTGTCCACGTCGGCCACTCCTTCGACGCGGGCGGGGACGACAACATCCGCTGGTACTCCGCGCTCGGCGGCGGCGCACTTTTCGACACGGGATGCTACTGCGTCAACGTCAGCCGGATGGTCACGTCACAGGAGCCTGCTGAAGTCGCCGCCTTTGGCAACTACCGCGACGCCAACGACGGCGGCCAAATCGACACCAGCATTGCAGGCATGCTGCGCTTTCCCGGCAGCGCCACCGCGCTTTTTGATACCGGAGTGAACCTCGAACGCCGCAACTTTTTGGAACTGACGGGCACCGAGGGCAGGCTCTACCTCGACAATCCGTTTGGGCTCTTGGAGGAGGACTCCGTCCTGGAGGAGCATCACTTCGGGCAGGACACCATCCATCACCAGGTCAAAGGCGAAAACCATTTCGTCCGGATGGCCGAACACTTCGCCGACAGCGCCCTAAACGGTACGCCGCTCCGCTACGACCTCACGGATGCGGCAAACAACGCGCGGGTGTTGGAAGCCCTCGACGCCGCAGCGCGGAAACAAGCGGGCGGTGCCTGATTGTTGCACGCAGTCGTTCAGGAGGCCAAGGATGCCGGAGTCTGGGTGTTCGGCGGCGGCATCGATGAGAGCATCCCGCCCGTGATGGTCGACGGCGACGGGACCGTTAGCGAGGGCACTTACCTGCAGACGAGGCAGCTCGAGGGCGGCTACTCGGTGCTGGAGCTGGCCTCGTACGATGCGGCCGTAGAGTCGGCAGCGAAGATCGCGGTCGCCTGCCGGTGCGCGCAGGAGGTTCGCGCTTTCCATGACGGCCCCGCCGGCGCAAGGGTGTGAGCCCTGCGATCTCGAGCAAGGTCGGCCAGACGATCATGCAGGCTCGGCACTGGAGCTAATCGCTCCGCCTTGGTAGCTTCAACGTATGGCCATCAAACTTGAGAACGTCGGTATCGCCGTCCGCGACCTCGAAGCAACAATCGCCTTTTTCACCGACCTCGGTCTCACGGTCGTCGGCCGTGACACGGTCAGCGGCGAGTGGACCGACACCGCCGTCGGACTTGACGGCAACCACGCCAAGATTGCAATGCTCCAGACCCCGGACGGCCATGGCCAACTGGAGCTCTTCGAATACATCCACCCCAAAGCGATCGAGACGGACCCAACCCGTCCCAACGACATCGGCATGCACCGCGTGGCCTTCTCGGTCGACGACATCGACAAAGCCCTTGAGATTGCTGCGAAGCACGGATGCCGCCCGCTACGCGGCGTGGCGACCTACGAAGACGTCTACAAACTCACGTACCTCCGCGGTCCCAGCGGAATCCTCGTGATGCTCGCCGAGGAACTGAAGAAAGGCTGACGCCCGGATCCGGAACCCGGGTGCCGGGTTTCGCTGGCTGCGCCGTCAACTCTGCTGGCGGTGCTGCCCTAAGACGTCCCGGGCGGTCGTCCATTTCCGGGTGCCGTACCTGTCGTTGTTGGTGTAACGCAGCTTCGCGTCGCCGCTGAACATGCTGGCGAAGTATTGCATGCCCTGCCACGGCGGGAACGGCTCGGTAGAAGCTGGCATGAGGGCTCTGACCGCCCGGCTCATAAGAGTCAGGGAACCCACGCTGCCCGCATAGAGGGGCCGGAACTGTGTGCCCGTCAGGTCGGTCATCGTGGATGCCAGGGTCCTGGCCGTGACTTGGTCCCCGGCGATCTGGAGGACGCGGGGCGCCCGCTCGTCGAGGGCTGCGGCGGCGGTGTAAGTGGCGGTGTCGTCTTTGGTGGTGAAGTCGAGCACCTGGTCGGGGTCGGACCAGAAGAGCACCCGGCGCCGGGAGGACAGGATTATTGGAGCCTGCCCGGTGAGCATGTCGGTGAAGGCGCCGCTGAGGATCGATGTGGCCCGGATTTCGGTCGCGTCCAGTTCCTGTGCGAAGTCTCTGCGGAGCTGCAAGTTCCGGTTGCTTCGGGGCCGGATACCACGGTAATCGATGGAGAAATCGGAAGGGATAAACCGGGGCACACCCGCCGCGGCCGCCGCCTTCAGCAAGCGCGATTGAGCACCCAAGATTGCGCTCTCGGGACCGTTGACCGCGGAGACCACGCAGGCAACATCCGTGCACGCCCTGCGGAGGCCGTCCGGATCGTCATAATCCGTCTGGATCACCTCGACGCCCCTGGCGTGTAGCTGTGCAATCTGCCTTGTGCTGGTCTCTGCTCGTGTCAGGACCCGAACGCTGGCACCTAATGCGACCAGACTCCGCAGGATCCGTCCGCCGAGATCGCCGGTGGCACCGGCAAGAAGGACGGTGCCCGGAGGCGGTGGCGCTGCGGTCATGGTTCACACCCCAAGTGATGTCCGGTTGGAAAATCGATCATCGGCTAAAGACTACCAACGGGCGTATGCGCTTTCCGGGTTGCTCTTCCTGGGGGTCGGCCAAAGATACGACGGAAACCAGCAGCCAGTGATCTTGAGTTGTACTTGCCGCAGGTGAGGTGCTGGGGCGGATCGGCGTCTGCCCGACCAGGGACAGCGATGCGCAAACGCAGCCGGACACCCGATCTTGTGGAACCGTTCGCGGTGGACTTCTTCGCATACCCGCTTAGATCGGTCAACGGCGCAGCCGATAGCGCAGGTGAAGCACCCGGTTGCCCTGAATCACCACGTCAGGATCCTCCAACAGGTGCTGCGCGTGGACCGACCCGAAGTAGCGCTTGCCGGACCCGAGTACGACCGGTACGACGTCCATGCGAACCTCGTCGATAAGGCTCGCGGCAAGAACCTGGCCACCGACGTCGCCAGCAGCGACCTCGACCGTGCGGTCACCCGCAAGCTCGCGCGCCTTGGCCACGGCTGTCTCGACGCCGTCGACGAAGTGAAACGGCGCCTCGGGGTCCCAGCCCTCGGGCTCGGGACGGTGCGTCACGACGATCACGTGGTCGATCCCGCCCGGAGGCTTTCCGTCCCAGCCGTCCGTCATGTCGAAGACGTGGCGGCCGACGACGGTCACCCCGATCTGGTCCCAGTACGGCCGGGTGTAGTCGTAGGATGTCTGCGATACTTTCAACACGCCGCTCTCGTCCAACGGCACGTCACCGCTGGACAACCAGTCGAACAGGGGTCCGGGCTGGTCGTTCTCGTCCGCGATGAAGCCGTCCACCGACACCGAGCCGTACATGACCACCTTGCCCATGGGGCGCTCCTTTGCTTTGAGGTGCCCCCACATTAGCGTGCCGTGAGCTGTCGCTGTTGTAAGAAATCAATCGGCCGGCAGCGGCCAGCTGTCCAGCACGTGGCCGGCATGTCCGCGCGGGAACGCCGTGCGGCACACTTCCTGGATGCTGTGGATTTTTTTCAAGCGCATAAGCGTTGGGCCGAATCTGACCAATCCGTCATGATTTGATCAGACGACGAGGCTAAACGATTATGACGGTCCCACTGTTGCGCTTGCGGAAGGAGGAGCATGGGCGGAATTGAAAACTTGGCTGCCGATTCCGACGACCCGTGGGCAAAAGCCACCAGACGGTCTCAGGGGCTGGTGGATGAAGGCCTCGGCCAGGCTGTCACGGCATACTACGCGCGCTACCTCCCAATTGGATTGTTCCTGCTGGTTGTCGCCGTCGCTTTGGTCGCATTCTTCGTCTCCAGCGGATCTGAAGCGGACTGGTCTCTGTACCTGATAGTTGGCTGTGGCCTCGCCGTGGTTGCTGTATTGACCGGAGGCCTAATCTACAACTCAAAACATGTGGTCCCAGCCGCCGAATACGGCAATGTCGACGTGCTGCTTTCGCTGGAATCTGAAGAGCGAAAACAGATCAGGCAACAGATTGCGGGAAAAATCCCTGCTGAGCAGGATCATCTTGCGGTAGCCCGTGGTGCGGCGGTGCAGATGCGCAAGGGTTTAGCCACGCAGCTTCTGTTCGCTCCGATATATCCGCTTGTCTTCCTTCCTCAGGCGCTTCGACTCGCCATGCGAGGTGATGATTTGTTCGCTTGGTTCATGCTTATGGCCGTCGGTCTACTGGCAATCGGTGTTGCATTCGTCGTCCGGGACTTCCGGCGTGCCGGCCGCTTTCTCACCCGTACGACAGGGCAACCCTTCCCAACGAAGCCAGACGAACGTCGAGCCTGAGGAACCTTCTATGGGGGCGTCGCTGAGGGCACAGACAGCGACTTGGTCCTATCGAGCAGCCACAAGCTCTATTTCGAAGCCGTCTGAGTTCTCGAGATAAGCGGCGTAATGCTCAGACCCGCCGGCGTACGGATATCGCTCAGGGAACAACGAGGTCCAGCCGTGCTCAGTACTGTCTTGCACCAGCCCGTCCACCCTCAACCGGCTGGCCACCACGAAGGCCAGGTGATTCAACCCAGGCGCTGTTCGTTGATGATGCCGGCCACTCAAATCCGGTGATTCTTCTAGAACTATGTACGTAGAGCCTTTCGCCCAACTGATTCCATCTGGCCAGGTCTGATAGGGCGTGTACCCCAAGGTGGTCAATAGCCAGCCCCACTCTCTTGTGGCTCTCTTGAGATCCGGCACCCACAGTTCGATATGGTGCAGTGCACCTTCTGACTCGTCATTCACTTTGTGAGTCTTTCACGCGTCCAATGCAGTGGCTGCTCAAGCACTCTTGCTCGCATCCCAAGTCAGTCCCGGGAACCCTCTACGGTTCCTGCCTGACGAGTTCGAGGGCTTGGGCATAATTTTGTTTGAGTGTGGGAATCGGGGTAGCCATGCGCCGTAGCGCGACTCGGACCACGTCGACGGCCGACTTCCTGGCGATACGAACCAGCGGGTATCCCTCCTCGACTACCTCCCAGTGGGCGCCCGGAACAGTATGCGTGAGGAGATCTCCGTAGAACATCCCGATAGGACGGGCAAGCTCCGCCGGCAAACCAACATTGATGGCTTGGTCAAGAGCGGCGAGGCTTTCTGCTTTGCGTGGCAGTGTTTGACCTTGCTCCTGGAAATAGCTGAGGAGTTCGTCGTATCCGCCGACGTTGGTTGGCGGGGGAACGACGGCATTCGAAGTGACTGGTTTATATTCCGCGTATCTTCGCGGCATTCCCGCTGGCAGTTTCTGCAGAGGTTCGTCGGGATCTTCGGGGATGTTCATGTGGTCATCCTAAGCACAGCCCATTTCGCCCTAATCGGATTACGAGGAGGCGAACTTCTACGTGGCGGCCTCTTCTGCAGGAAGTTCGAATGCTGTACCGGCTACCTATATGGCATCAGTGCCGATCGCACCAGAATGATGTCAGCGCCGTATTTGCGGTCCAGTTCTCGCTGGATCTTGCCGTTGTCGTACGCAACCAATATGACGAGGTAACCATTCTGGATGCCCGATATGAGGATGGGCTGGCCGCCTGCAGATTGAAGATCGTGCTGAATCTGCAGGAGCCGTGCTTTGTTCCCCTTTCCCGGCTTCCCCGTGACGGGCTTTGCAGCGTCGGGGATACCTGTCTCCGTGGGCGAGGCTGGAACCGATTCCCGGGTTCGGACGAATTCGCCGTTGTCCCAGGTTCCCCTCACCGTGTAGGTTCCCCAAGTGACGCCAGCTGCCCTTTCGTATCCGGTCACCGCCGACCAGTCCCAGTTCCTGAGTACGGGACCACCGCACGTTTGTGGGGGATAGGAAGCAGTCATGGCACCCAGGCAAAACACCGGCGGGTCGTCGCCTTTCTGAAGAACCGCCCCACTGCCGGTCAGTTCTCCCGGCGAGGGAGTTTGCACAGCAGGCGTTGTCGGCCCGGCAGCAGGCGGGGCTGGAGAAGCGCATCCGCCCAATAATGCGGCCACTGTTGCAACACCACAGGTCACGCGCCTATTCATAGGGACATGATCTCCCGCTGCTCCTGCTCGGAGAACGACTCGGGCAATATTGACGCGTGCTCGTGACCTATTGCCGGCATTAGCAGCTAAAACTTTACGAGCGGCTAACGGGCATCTGAGGCAATTTGACCAAGACCGAACCGTGACGGGAACACGAACTCCAACCCGACCATTGAGGAACGCCCATCGGGTAATCCGCCGAACCCTCGAGAGGGTTGCGGCGATAATTGCCGTCATGGATGAAAGAAGACGTCAGGCCAGTGCCGGGCCCTCGAACTATCACCTTCGCCCGCAGCCAGTACGACTCCGTCCTGGCGCAGGCGCTCCGCCGCTGGCGGGCGATTGCAGGTCGCCAGAGCATGGACGACTCGTCGCCTGACCTTATTGCCTACCCCGTACTGGCCGTCGACGAGGAAGGAGGAGTGCACTGCTTCGTGGACCGGGATGCCCTTGAAGAACTGGCTGAGATGTTCATACACGGCGAGCTCACTCTTCTCGTTGATGCCCGTGGCTTCGAGTAAATCTACGAACAAGGAGACCTCCCGTACATTGAGTTGAAGAGCACAGACTTGGCCGACGCCGCAGAGCTGACGCAGATTGTCGACGACCGCATGGAATACCTCCGCTCTCGCGGAGCGCTGCATCACGCCACGTCCACGTCAACGGCAGGCGGAGAGCCGGTCAATAGCGAGTTCGAGCCAGCATTCCGACTCGCGCAGACGTACATCCTGGGCTAATCGAAGCGGCTTTTTAGAGACCCGCTACCGACATCCCCATTTCCACCAGGCATTGTCTTGTCCGCGGAGGAACCGTGAGCGGACTAATCCTCCTCGGAGGCATGGTTCCGTTCACCTTGGGCTGTGCCCCTACGAATTTGCCGATCCGCGGCGGAGCACGCGGCGTAGAAACCTGAGCGGTGGCGGTACGAGGGCCTGCTTTCTGTAGTGCTCCCGCAAACCACGCAGAAGTTGCTCGTATTCGTCCCGGTCAAAAGTGAAGGACTGCCCTGTCAATGTCTCTGGCTCGCCGTCTTCGGGGTCGCCCTGCCATCCGATCTTCTGCCATGTAATTGTCTGCGGAGACAGGGCCAATTCCACGCTGACCGCCCCGCACCACAAGTCACCGCAGACCGCACAGACCAACAGCGAAACCCGGCCATCGTCATAGTCCCCGGGCTGTACCCCCAGCAGACGGTCCAGATGGTCCACGACTGCCTTCGGCCGCCAGTCATCGCGCAAGGGCGTGGTTTCGTACAGCGGCTGCTCCCAGTCCTCCGGAACATCCAGCAGGTCCCGCATTTGGCCGATCGTCTACGAGGAAGTCAAGAAATGCTATTGGGCGCTCATGTTGCTGATCGCCCTTGGACTCGACGCAGCTTGAGGCGGAAGGCGCAACCGTGAGTCGGTACAGTCCGTTTTCCATGGATCCAGTATCCCGCCCTCGCTGTGGGGAATCGAAATAATAAAGGCTTCGCCATGTTCGCTGGACTGCTGGTGGCGGCGCTTTCGCTAGTTGGCGCTTTGTGGTGAGCGGAGATATTCCGGCAGAAACGGCATTAGTTACCGCGCTCATTCTTGGTCTGGCAACGTTTCTGGCGACAAACCGAAGCTCCATAAAGAAAGCCAAACAGGCGGACGGTCACCCCCCAATGATGACCGTCCGCCTTGAACTGCACTGGTTTGACTGCCTACGGGGCGGAGTTCACTACTGATGTCCTCACTGAGGACCAACTGGTGACCGTTCCGGCGGGAGAGCCTGGGTAGTCCTTCAGGAGAACGCTTTGTTCGCCTATGACAAGACCGGAAGCCGGGTCGATGATGATGTCGGTCCTTGCCGCGCCGTCTGGTGAGGGGATGCCGATTGCGGTGCCCGTCCTGCCGTCAACGGTTGCTTGCCTGTCACTGAGTGTGACGCCTGGAATGAGGGCGGCGGCCTTGTAGAGGGCTGCGCGAAGCTCGGCTGGAACGGCACCTGTTCGCAGGCCGTCCGCAATGGTCACGAAGGCTTCACTGTCGGGGGTCTTGCCGGCGCCCTTGGTCCGTTCGTAGACGAGGTCCAGCAGAGCACGGGGGTCCTTGGGCAGGTTGCCGGCGTCCTTCAAAGGTGTGCCGATGATGGCCGCCGGTTCGTTTCCGTAGAAGGCACCGCCTGGTGCGCGGACAATGCCAACACTTGACGGCTGCCCTGCAGGTCGATGGCTGTCCCGTTCGGCCATTTCGGCGGCGAGTGCTTTGGCTTCGTCGGTGGATGATTCAAGAGGCACCCGCGGTTCGCGGTTCCAGACCCATTCGCCTTCGCGGTTGGCTGGAATATAGACCTTGCCGCCGGTTGTTTCCTGCCAGTTCACTTCGCGCCCGTCTGTGGTTTGAGCGCCACCGCCAGTGAGTTCTTTCGTCTCAATTTTCAGGTACTGGCCGGCTCCCACCACCGCGTCGGAGGCGTGGAGGGATACGGCGGCAGCGTTGTTCAGGACCTCGGCTGCTTCGGCGGTCGCTCCAGGGGCACCAGGGCGCACGACGTCGGCGACAACGATGCCGCCCACGATCAGAGCGGCGGCCGCCGAGGCGAACAGGAACCGCCGGCGGAAACGGATGGGCGTATCGGTGGCTTTGGGCCGGGTTTCCTCAGCGGTGGAGGATTGACCGATTTTGGCCATGAGCTTTTCGCGTCCGCGGGCCAGGGTTGCCGGAGGCGCGGAGCCGACGTCGCTACGCATTTCGCGGAGCAGCTGCAGGTCGTCCATGGTAGTTCTCCGTTTCGCTAAGTTTTTCGAGGTTGAACTGGGTTCGCAGTGTTTGCCGTGCACGGTTTAGGCGGGATCGAACGGTTCCCACGGGAACGTTCATGGCCAGGGCGATGCCGTCATAGGTCAAATCAGCCCATGCATAGAGCAGCAGCGTTTCCCGGTCGTTGGCAGCCATGCTCTTGAGCGCGTGGGCGATTCGCCCGGTGGCGACTTTGGCGTCGACCTCGGCGGCGATCCGGTCTGAATCGTCGGCCATGGCCTCGCGTGCTGCCGACTTGGCGGCTGCTTTGAGCACCTTGGCTTCGGCCCGGTGATGTTGTCTAAGCAGGTTGGTGGCGATGCCGAACAACCATGGCCGGGCGTCATCCCGGCTGGCGTCGTAGGTGCCCAACTGTTCCCAGGCGACCAGGAAGGTTTCGGAGGTGACGTCGTCGGCCGCGAAGTCACCGGCTCGTCTGGCCGCATATCTATAGATGGCTGAGGCGTGCCTGTCGTATAACTGCCCGAAAACTGCGGGGCTGTCCCGGGACCGCCTGATGATGTCGCTGTCTGTGCTCACACTATGTATTGACCGTTTCCCGCAAAAGAGTTCACGGGTGGCCTTCTTCCTCTCACCGGACCTCGACAAAGCGTATCCGTGCCCGATGGTCAGCAGCCCTGTCCGAACTATTCGTTGCGGCGCCTTTTTGGGAACCGGATCGCTCACGGGAATGGTGGGATCGTCGGGCTATGCCCGTCCACGTCTTCCTGCAGGAGGAAAACTGGGTGGCCGTGACTTGGTGACAAGCGGCTGGCGCTCAGTTGGCCCCGCAGTCGAACCATGTGTCTCAGGACCAGGCCATTTGCCACCTTGGGGAACGCCTATCGGGTCAACTGATGTGCCGGGGGATGGTCGGTGACAAATGGGCAGATCTGGCGAAGCAGGCCGGGCTACCAATCATTGTGAATCCTTATTGAACCCGAAGTTGTATAACTCAGAACATCGCGGTTCCGCTTCTCGCATTTCTGTGACGAGGGCATCAAATCTCTGCTTCGTCATCGGATATTCGGCAGGGAGGCCATCCCGAATTGTCTGCGCCTTTGCCACAATCTGCTGGAGCAGCCCCTGAATGTTGATGTTGGGCCAGAAGGACAGCCCGCCGACAAACTCCTCCTGGATCATGTACATGTCGTCCAAGAGCTGTTCTCCGCCGATCTCATCGGATAGGTAGCCGTCCGGGGTTTCCATGTCGAAGGGCGTTCCCGCATACATGGAGTCCAATGTCACCGATAGTCGTGTGAGCTCCCCAATGCACCTTCTGCGGGCAACAAGCCGCTGGATGGCCGTCGGCAGAATCATGAGCCTCTTTCGCTTGCCCTAGTGATGGACGCCGAGACGACAACGCGCGGCTCGATTTTCCGGAAGTCTACGCTGACTCCGGGGAGCCACCTGTAAAGGCTCATGAGCCCAACCCCGAACGGTGCGGCTTCCAGTTACCAACCGGACCGTCTCTGACTCGCGGCAGTTCGAACTGTCCACCTGGTTGGGCAGCCGGGCGGCTGGTTTGGTGTTCGTAGGTTCAACCTTTGAAACTGGAATCATCGGAGCCGCACTATGTTTCGATCAACAAAGATCAGAGCCGGTCGGAAGGGAGTGGCTTCATGGGGGATGAAGCGGTTTTTCATCAGCTCTTTGTCTCGCGTGTCGCCATGTTTGCGTTCTTTCTGCTGTCCCTGGGCGTTGTGATTAATGAACGATTAGTTCCCTTATCAACCCCGTCGGGCGCGCCGACCGAGGAACTGGTCTTCTGGAGTTGCGCCGGTGTGGTCCTGCTCTGGTTTAGCTGGCGAAACTGGAGGCTCGGGGTCCGGCTCACGTCTACTGAGGTCCACATAAGGGGTTTCTTCCGCGACAGGAAGATCCCGCGGGAGAGCGTTTTGGATGTGACCCCGCTGGGCCAGCTGGTGTGGATAGCCCCGGACAGCGATGTGCGGGCGTCCTGGTTGATCGCATTTACAGATCTCGCTGGCGGGCGCGAGGGAATCGGCCGTGCGCACAACACGCGAGCTCTGGCACGGTTGCGGGAGGAGCTTGTTGGACCACCCGTGGAGCGGCCAGAATCTGCAGCGTATGGAGAGGAGCGGAGTTACGACCCTCCAACGTACCGGCGCCGACGGGACCGGAGCGGGCCGGCGAAGCGCGCAGGCCGAAGGAAATTATTGCAAGATGGTTGGCTCGCTGTTCTCCAACTTCTGGGCTGGAGCCTTTCCGCTGCCCTGGCCAGTTGGCTGGCCATAGAGCCCGCTTTGTGGTTGGGAGGGCACGACGCAGACGTTCTCCGCTCGGCCTTGAGTCTTGGTCCCTACACCCAAAGCAGTGCTATTCAGGCGGTGATTTTCTGGGGCGTCGCTGCAGCGGCGCTTGCGGGAAACACGCTCGGGTTGGCATACCTCATGTTCCGGCCGGAACGACGTTGAAATCCCGTGGTTACAGATGAAGGAACGCTCTATGGGGCTGCACTTCTAGGCAATCTGACCCTTTTCCTCGTCGTTCATTGCCTCAGTGCTGTCATGGGTTACGACATCCTGGGGCCGGAACATTCCTGCAAGCCAACCCCCGATAAGTGCGGGGTAGTACGACACAGAGAAAAACCGGTTGGGGCCCTCCAAAAGGGCGAGAACAAAAGGTATGGCCATTAATACAGTCAGCACCGACAAAGTAACGATGAGCCATCGACCGGGTGCGAATATCAACTGAGAGCCCTTGGCGTGGCCACGCAGAAGGTAAATCGCACCAAGGCCGGCGCCCACAACAACTAAGAGCAGACCGACCCAGCCCACAACATCGCGGTCCCCGTCTTGACCCCCGAATATTGCCAGGGTCAACGAAATCAGTATCAGGACAATGACAATGCATGCAGCCGCCGAACGCTGCCTTCTCTGCCTCACCGTCAACATGGGATCATCGAACGTCAGTGTGCGACCCCTGTCAACGTCCCGGTGAGGGCCAGTCCGCAAATCGTCCCGAAAGCGGGTCACCCACCGGACACTCCGCCAAGTGACCTGCAGCGTTAGGCTCAAGCGGACCAGACCGTCCCACACGACCGGTTCGGTGAAACGTCCGGTGACGGACTGCTATATGGCGCACTGCTACCCCTGAGGCGGACACTCCTGTTCATGGGTGAAATTAAGGTTGGCTACGCAAGGGTTTCCACTGACGAACAAGACCTCACGGTCCAGCGTGATGCCTTGGCTGCCATGGGCGTCGAACCTGATCGTATCTACGTCGATCATGGCCTCACCGGCAGCAACACAAATCGTCCAGGCCTGCGAGAGGCGCTGGCCGCATGCCGAAGCGGCGACACCTTCATGGTGACGAAGCTCGACCGGCTGGCCCGGTCGGTCCGGGACGCGCACCAGATCGCCGACGACCTCGCCGCGCGCGGAGTGAAGCTGAGCATCGGCGGTTCGTTGCATGATCCCGCGGACCCGATCGGCAAGCTACTCTTCAACGTCCTGGCCATGGTCGCTGAGTTCGAGGGCGATCTCATCCGGGCCCGCACCCGCGAAGGCATGAAGATCGCCAAAGCCAAGGGCCGGCTACGTGGGAAACAGCCCAAACTGTCCGCCAAACAGGAAGCACTCCTGCTCCAACTCCATGACGCCGGCGGACACACCATGTATGAGCTCGCCGAACTGTTCTCCGTAGGCCGTTCCACCGTCTACCGTGCGCTCGACCGGGCACGCCAAAAAGCGGAAAAGAAGGCCGGCTCTGGACACTTCCAAAGCTAAACGCACCAAGACTTCACGTTAGCCGGAGCGGACCAGGCCAAAGCCACGACGGCGGTTCACCCCACCGTCGTGCCGGCCCAACCCACCGTCGTACGCGCCCGAATCAGCCCAAGGCAGGCCACTGCCGCCGCGACGGACACCACCGTGACGATGCCGAACGGCAGGGCGTTGTCCGCGCCGGCGATGCCCACCAGCGGTGCTGCCACGCCACCGAAGGCGAACCGCGCCAGGCCGAGCAGCGACGACGCAGTGCCCGCGATGTCCGGATAGCCCCGCAAAGCCAGCGACGTCGCGGACGGGCTCGCGGCCGCCACTCCGCCAACCATCGTGAACAGGGACAGGATCACCGCAATCAGGGGCAGGTGCAGGATAGCGGTGACGAGCAGTCCGACTGAACCGGCAGTAGCCATCGCCAACCCGATGATCAGCATCGCCTTCTCCGACCACCGCTCAGCCAGCCGGCCGCCGAGGAAGCCGAAGATCATGAACCCCAGCGAATTCAGGCCGAAGGCAAGCGAGTAGCCCTGCGGCGACAACCCGTAGATGCCCTGCAGCACGAACGTGGCGCCGCTGAGGTAGGCGAAGATCGCGGAGTACGTAAAGCCCGTGATCAGCACGGCGCCGACAAACACGCGGTCCGCCAGGAGGCGACGGAAGTCCTGCAGGGTATGGGCAAATCCGCCGGCCGCCCGCCGCTGAACAGGGAGTGTCTCCTTGAAGATCATCAGGCACGCCACCAGGATGGCGACGCCGACGCCCGCCAGGAAGAGAAAGACGCCTCGCCAGTCGGTGACGGAGGACAGCTGGCCGCCGATGACCGGACCCACGATCGCCGCCAGTCCGCCCAGCACCGTCAGGCGGCCGTAGTACCGCAAGAGCTTGGCGCCCTCGTACACGTCCCGTCCGGCGGCCTGCGCAATCACGATGCCCACGGCTCCGGCCAGGCCCTGGACGAACCGGGCGGCAATCAGCGTCTCAACGGTCGGGCTGATGGCGCAGAGAACGGACGTGACCGTGTAGGCGGCGACGCCGATCAGCAGGGGACGCCGCCGGCCGAAGCGGTCCGACAGCGGACCTGCAATGACCTGCCCGATGGCCAGGCCGAGCAGGCAGGCAGTGATGGTCAGCTGCGCCGTGGACGTGGAACTCCGCAGCTCTGCGGTCAGGGCCGGCAGCACTGGCAGGTACAGGTCCATGGAAATCGGACCGAAGGTGGTCAGCAGGCCAAGGACAATTGCCAGCGGCCGTCCGACTGCCTGTTCGCGCGTGGTCACCGGAGCGTCGGTCACAGTCACGCTGCCTCCGTTCAAGGGGTAAAGGGCTGCCGCCAGTTCGACGGCGGGTGGTTGGGGATGTGCTCCACCTAACCAGCATTTACAACGCTGTGGGAGTCCCTGCTGGTACCCCTCGCAGCAGGGACTCCCTCCGCGCGGCCTACCCCACGGTTGTGGAAGCGGCCCACCCCGACCGGCCAGCCCGCTCCAGGGCCCCGAGCGGCGAGGCCCAACCCGCCAGGATCTCCCTGGCGGCAGGGATCGGCTCCACGGCGAGCGCCTGCCGGTGGGCCTCGTCGAGCACATCGCCGATGAGCACCCGCTGACCGGTCTGCGAGGATTTCACTGCCGCCTCAACCATCGCCAGGCTGAGCACGTTCGCATGGATCTCACCTGACGGAACCTCACCTGTCCGCAGGCTCCGGACAAACTCAGCCAGCGCCCCGGCGATCTCTTCCGGGCCCTCGGCAACCACAGAAACCGGCGGGGAAGAAGCGGAACCCAACAGCCCGCCGTCGTCCATCACAGCCCCGGCGCCGGCGACCAAGCCGGCAACAAGCTCCGAGGCGGGCGCCGCGGCGCCGTCCCAAACCGCCGAGCCGTGAACTCCGTTCATCCGCCAGCTGCCGTTCCACGAGGTCTCGAGCCCGTCGGCGCACCAGCTCCCGGTGTAGACAAACCGCGTCCCGCCCTCCATTTCGAAGACGGCCGTGGCAGCCGCGTCCCCGGCGTACCAGCTCCAGCCGGGGTTGAACTCCTCGCAGTAGACGGAAACCGGGTTCTGGCCGAGGAGGTACCGCGCGGCGTCGAACGCGTGGATGGCCATGTCCACCAGCAGCACATGCTCCATCTCCTCCCGGAAGCCCCCGAAATGCGGCGCCTTGAAGAAGTCGCAGGTCAGCAGCCCGATCTCCCCGAGCCGGGCACCCTGCCCCTTGAACGCGGAAAGCGTCCGGAAGTAGCGGCGGGACTGGCTGATCATCAGCAGCTGGCCGGTCGCCTCGGCCACCGCGGCCAGAGACAGGGCCTCCGCGACGGTCGGCGCCGCGGGCTTCTCGCACAGCACGGGAAGCCCCAGGAAGTGCGCCTCGACGTTCACCGGATGGTGCGCGGCGGGGACCGTCACGTTGACCACCGCCTGCGCATCCACGGCCGAAGCCAGCTCGGTCAGGCTCGTCCCCACCGGCACGTCATGAAGGCCCAGTTCGGCCAAAGCCTCCCGTGCCGCCTGCGGGTTGAGGTCCACGACGCCGGCCAGTTCGACGTCGGCCGACTCACCCAGCAGCCGCAGCCAGGCCCGGCCCATGCCGCCGGCCCCCACCTGCACCACGCGGACGGGCGCCGTAGGATCGGGCAACGTAACGAAGCGGCTCAATTGGCCATCGCCCCCTCGTAGCTGTGGCCGGTGTAGAACGCCTCGGTTTCGTACCGCAGCAGGACGGGGTCAGTGCGCTCCGGCCGCACGGTGCGGGCCCATTCCACGCCGTTGGCGATGACCCTGCGCACGTCTTTGTGGTGGTAGACGGGGTAGTCCTGGTCGCCGGGGCTGAAGAAGAAGATCTTGCCGTAGCCCCGTTTGAACGTGCACCCGCTGCGGAACACCTCGCCGCCGGAGAAGGTGCTCAGGAAGATCAGTTCGTCGGGGGCGGGGATGTCGAAGTGCTCGCCGTACATCTCCTGCTCCGGAATGATGAACGGATGCGGCACGCCTTGCGCGATCGGATGGGTCGGGTCCACGGTCCAGACAATCTCGCGGTCCCGCTCGGAGCGCCAGCGCAGCGTGCACGTGGTGCCCATCAGCTTGCCGAAGATCTTCGACCAGTGCCCGGAGTGGAGCACCACCAGGCCCATGCCGGCCAGCACGTGCCGGTGGACGCGCTCCACCACCTCGTCCGCCACCTCGCCATGGGCGGCGTGGCCCCACCAGACCAGGACGTCGGTGTTGCGCAGGCGCTCCTCGGTGAGGCCGTGCTCCGGGTCATCGAGGGTGACCGTACCAACCAGGGCCCGCGGGCCAAGGTTCTCCTCAATGCCCTCGCGGATGGTGTTGTGCATGCCGTCCGGGTAGATCCCGGCCACGTGCGGCTGGTGCTGTTCGTGGCGGTTTTCGCCCCATACGGTGACGCGCAGGGGAGTGTGGTTCTCAGTCATGGAAGGGTTCCTTGGGTTCGAAAGAAGTAAGGGCTATTTGACGGCGCCGCCGGTGGCGCCGGCCGCGATGTATTTCTGTGCCAGGACCAGCAGCACGATGGCCGGCAGCGAGGACAGCACCGCCGTCGCCATCACCGCACTCCAGTTGGAAACCTGGGTGCCCAGGTACTGGTAGATGCCCAGCGTCACCGGCCGCACCTCCTCGGTGGTGGTCAGCGTCAGGGCGAACAGGAAGTCGCTCCACGAGAAAAGGAAAGCGAACAGGCCCGCGGTAATGAGGGAGTTGCGGCTGATGGGCAGCACGATCGAGACGAACGCCCGGACCAGCCCGGCGCCGTCCACCCTTGCCGCCTCCACAATGCTGGGCGGAATCCGCATCATGAAGGCACGCATGATGAGGATCACGAACGGGATGGCGTGCGTCGAGTCGGCCAGGATCAGCCCGGGGATCGAGTTGAGCAGGCCGAGGTCGTTGTAGGCCGCATAGAGGGCGTTGGCGATCACGATGCCGGGGATCATCTGCGAGATGAGGATTGCCAGCAGCGCGGCGTTGATCCAGCGGAACCGGAACTGCGCCAACATGTATGCGGCGGGGGCGGCGACGGCCAGGCTGAACACCACCGTTCCGAGCGAGATGGCCAGGCTGGTCAGCAGGTTGGGGCCCTGCTGCGCGATCGCCTTCTCATAGCCCTCGAAGCTGGGGTTCAGCGGCAGGAAGTCCGCTGTGAGGGTGTTGCCGGACGGCTGCAGGGACGCGTTGACCATCCAGTACACCGGGAACAGCATCACCGCGAGGAGTAGAAGTCCGACGGCGGTGTGCCCCAGTTTGGGCCGGTTGGCCCTCCGCGGCCGCAAAACGGCCGGCGTGGAGCGCGCCATGGTTGAATCCAGGGTTGTCATGGTGGTCCTCTTACTCGTCGACCGCACGGCGGTTCATGCGGAGGTAGACCACCGCGAACACCAGGGAGATCAGGATCAGGATGTTGCTGAAGGCTGCGCCGACGCCGAACTGGAAGTTCACGAACGACTCCTGGTAGGAGCGCACGGCCAGGGTCTGGGTGGCGTTCGCCGGTCCGCCGTTGGTAAGGCCGAGGATGATATCCAGGACCTTGAGCGTGTAGACGACGCCGAGGACCAGCACCACGCTGACCACCGGCCGTAGGTTGGGCCAGGTGATGTGCCAGAAGGCCTTCCAGCCGGTGGCGCCGTCCACCGCGCCCGCCTCATACAGCTCCTCGGGAATCTCCTGGAGGCCGCCGTAGAGCAGGGTGACGTTGAAGGGGATTCCCACCCAGACGTTGACCAGGACCACGGCCAGCAGCGCCACAGACGGGCTGGTCAGCCAGGGGACCGGTTCCTGGATGACGCCGAGGTTCCGCAGGAAGGCGTTGAGGATGCCGCTGTCCTGGTCGAGGATGGACCGCCAGGTGGCACTCGACACGATCAGCGGCAGCAGCCACGGCAGCAGCAGCATCGACCGGAGGAACCCGCTGAGCGGGAACCGCCGCTTGAAGAAGCTGGCCAGGGCCAGGCCGATCACAAACTGGCCGGCGATCGATCCCAGCGTGAACAGCGCCGTATTGAGCATCGCCGGGGCGAAAAGGCCGCTTCCGACGGCGGTGGCATAGTTCGCCAGGCCCACCCAGGGCGCTTCTCCGGTGAAGAAGGTCCGGGTGGTGTACTCCTGCAGGCTCATCACCACGTTCTTCGCCACGGGGTAGCCGAAGAACAGCAGGAGGAAGAGCGCGGCCGGTGCCAGGAAGAGAGCCTGGACCAGGCGCTCCCGGCGGTAGCCCCGCCGTCGTCCTTCCCGTCCTGGGGTTACCGCGGTGGCGGGGGAGAGGCCTCCGGGCGCCGGGCTGGTAGTCAGTGTCGGCACGGCTCCGGCTCCTTTCCGCGAGGCGAGTCGGGTGCTTGCGTCATCCCGGCCTACTTCGTTTCGGCCTTGGTGAAGGCCTCCTGCGGGGAGGCCTGGCCGGTCAGCGCCAGCTGGATCGCCGTGTACATCTCCGTCGCCGTCTTGGGCCATTCCTTGCCGAGCTTGCCCGTGCGGGACCGGGCATTGGCTACCTGTTCGGTGAACGCCGCCATTTCCGGAACTGCCTTCACGTACTCACCTGCGAGCGCGGTCTTGGTGGGAACGGTGAAGCGCTCCTTGGCCAGGGCCAGCTGGTTCTCGTCGCTGCTGATGCACTGCACCAGCTCCGCGGACTTGGCCTGCGTGGCCTTGTTGCCCGTCTGCGGCACGGTCCAGACCTCGCCGCCGAGCGGGGCCACCGGAGTCTGCCCCTGTGCGTTGACCGGGACCTGCACTGCCTCCCACTTGATGTTCGGCGTCTTGGCCAGTGAGGGGATCTGCCACGGGCCGTTGATCATCATGGCGGCCTTGCCGGCGGCGAACTGGTCCCGCACGTCAGCCTGGCTCCAGTTCACCACGCTCTTGGACGCCGAGCCCGAGGACACCAGGCCGTCAATGAAGCCCAGCGCCTCCGCCACCTTGGGGCTCTTCAGGTCGGTTTCCTCCCCGCCGTTGGTCCACATGAAGGGCAGGAACTGCCAGCTGCCCTCGTAGGTGGCGATCGCGGAGAACGCCAGGCCGTAACGGTCGCCGGTGGTCAGCTTTGTTGCCGCTGCCTTCAGCTCATCCCAGGTCTTGGGCGGCTGGATGCCGGCCGCGGCGAGCATCTCCTTGTTGTAGAACAGGCCCAGCGTGTTCGCGGTGGGCGCCAAACCGTAGACCTTGCCCTCGTAGGTGGCGGCGTCCAGCATGCCCTGTGCAAAGCCGGAGGTGTCCACGCCGAAGTCGTTCAGCGGGGCCAGCCCGCCGGTTGCGGCGATCTCCTGCACGTCCGGGTTGTCCAGCATCAGCACGTCCGGCAGGGTACGGGAGGACGACCGTTGCAGGACCTTCTGGATGAGGTCCTTGCCGGGGACCGTCTCGCGCTTGAGCGTCACGCCCAGCTGAGAGGCGCACTTGTCCAGCGCACCCTGGATGTGGGTCTTGTCAGGTTCGTTGTTGTAGTAGTCCAGGACGGTCAGCGAGTCGACCTTCCCGTTGGCCGCGGCCTGGCTGCTGCCCCCGCTGCACGCGGTGAGGGCGAGGGGCGCGATGACGGCCATGGCCATCAGGCAGGTGAGTGATGTTTTCTTCATGTGGGGCTCCTTTGCCGTGTTTCGGTGATTCCGGTGCTTCGGTGGTTCCGGGCGCAACGGATCGTCCGGGCGGCCTGCTGCCGCTGCGGTTGGAAATGTGTTGGTGGGTTGGGGTTTGGTGGTTGGTTCCGGAGAACGTACGACGGCGGGCTACGAGCCGGCCGCCACTGCCTGCCACTGGGCGTTGTTGGCAGCGCTGGTTTCCGCGGCGTGGAGAAGGCGCTGGATCTGCAGCCCCTCCGCAAACGAGGGTTCGGGCTGTTGGCCGCTGGCGATGCACCGGGCGAAATCAGCCGCCTGGTGGACGAAAGCGTGGTCGTAGCCGAGCCCGTGTCCGGGCGGCCACCATGCTCCCGCATAGGGGTGCTGGGGCTCAGTGACGAGGATCCGGCGGAAACCCGCCGACTCAGCCGGCTCGGTGTGGTCGTGGAACCAGAGCTCGTTGAGGTCTTCGAAGTCGAAGGCCACGGAACCGAGGGAACCGTTGACCTCGAGCCGGATGGCGTTCTTGCGGCCGGTGGCGAAGCGGGTTGCCTCGAACGTGGCCAGCGCCCCTTCGGCGGTCCGGCCGATAATGACGGCTGCATCATCCACGGTCACCGCGCCGCGGCCGGTCCCCGTGTCCCCGCTGGCCCGGAGTCCGGACGACGATGCTGGCAGCGGCCGGGTCTTCACGAAGGTCTCCGTCAGCGCGCTGATCCCTGCGAGGCGGTGTCCCGTGACGTACTGCGCGAGGTCCAGGATGTGGGCGCCGATGTCGCCAAGGGCACCGGATCCGGCTTTGTCCTTCTCCAGGCGCCAGACCAGCGGAAAGCTCTCGTCGGCGATCCAGTCCTGCAGATACGAGGCGCGGATATGCCGGATCGTGCCGAGCCTGCCGTCCCGGACCAATTCGCGGGCGTAGGCAAGCGCCGGTGTCCTGCGGTAGCTGAAACCCACCATGGCCAGGGCGCCCTGGGCCTTCCCCTCCTCCGCGGCGAGCGCCATCTTCTCGGCTTCCGCCAGGGTATTGGCGAGGGGCTTTTCGCAGAGGACGTGCTTGCCGGCCTGAAGCGCTGCGATCGCAATCTCGGCGTGCAGGTTTCCGGGAACGCAGATGTCGACGGCGTCGATCTCCGGGTCCTCCACCAGGGTCCGCCAGTCGGTTTCCACGCGGCCGATGCCGAACTTATGGGCGAAAAGCTGTACTGCTTCCCGGTCCCGGCCGCAGACTGCTGCCAGGACGGGTTGGACGTCGAGATCGAAGAAGCGGGGCGCCGTCGTCCAGGCCTGGGCATGAATGGAGCCCATGAACGAGTAACCGATGAGGGCCACACGGAGTTTCCGGGGTCCTGGTGTTGCTGGTGTTGTGGACGTCATCGTCCTCCTGTCGAAGGGTGCAGGGAAATTCGGATGGGACGAGAGTTAAGCGGTTAACTTTCGGATCAGAACCGCCCCCGGTGCAATGTGTCGGGGGATGTCGGAACAACTCTGCATGCCGCGGCGCGGGGTTGTCAAGGAAAAAGTTAACCGCTTTACTGGAGACCTGTCCGGATCCCCGAGTCTGAAGTGAAAGAGGCGTGCTGTGCCCACCATGAGAGACGTTGCGAGGCTGGCGGACGTCTCCATCGCCACGGTGTCGTTTGTCATCAATGACACCAAGCCGGTGGCCCCGGCCACCCGCACCAGGGTCGAGGAGGCCATGCAGGAACTCGGCTACCGCCGGAATGCCCTGGGGCGCGCCTTGGCCAGTAAGCGCACCCGGATCATTGCCCTGCTGTACCCGGCGCTGCAGCGGCGGCTGAGCGAAACCGCCGTGAAGTTCTTCACCAGTGCCACGCAGACGGCGAAGGACCTCGGCTACAACCTGGTGCTGTGGCCCATCAGCAACGACGCCGAACAGGTTGAGGAGCTCATCTCCAGCGGTTTCATCGACGGTGTCCTGCTCATGGAAGTGCAGCTGGACGATGCCCGGGTAGAGCGGCTGCAGCGTTCCACCTTGCCCTTCGCCCTGATCGGACGGACGCGGCATCCGGAGGAACTGCCGTACGTGGACGTCGACTTTGAGAATTCCATGATCGAGGCCGTTTCCTACCTGGCGGGGCTGGGCCACCGAAAGTTCTGCTTCGTTGACAGCGGCGGCGCCGAGCATGCCCTCAGCGGCTACGGCCCGGTGGTGCGGAGCCGGGCGACCTTCGCCGCGGAAGTGGAGCGGCGGGGGCTGGAATCTATCCACATCTCGTGCGAGGAATCGCCGATCTCAGGCCAGGGCGCCGCCGAGAGGCTCCTCAAAAAAGCCCCCGAAACGACGGCGGTAATCCTCATGAATGACAGCGCGTCGTTCGGCTTCATCAACGGGCTGGAAAAGCACGGCGTCGATGTTCCCGCCGACATGTCGGTCCTGCTGATCGGCTCAACGCCGGACGGCGCCGCCACGACGGATCCTCGGCTGACCGTCCTCACGCTGCCCAGCACCGAGCTGGGACGCATGGGCGTCGAGACGCTGGTCGATCAGCTCGAGGAACGGGGCGGGCCCATGCGTCAGGCCGTGGTGGTCTGCCGTTTCGAGGAAGGCCAGTCCACCGGTCCTGTCCCGCGGTAAACCCAACTGGGTCGCAGATCAGGGCGTTCCCAGCGCTCAGAACGCCCTGATC